>JANXQX010000194.1 GCA_025353305.1 Holophagaceae bacterium | reverse complement strand
GCTCGTCCAGCAGCAGCACATCAAAATTCCCGAGCAGGACCTTGGCCATGGAGACGCGCATTTTCCAGCCGCCAGAAAGCGCGCCCACGTCGCCATCGATCTGCTCCGCCTCGAAGCCGAGGCCCTCCAGACAGGCGCGGGCCTTGGCTTCCAGCTCGTAGCCGCCCGAGTGCTGGTACTCCTCCTGGACATGGCCGAAGCGCTCGAGGATGGCTTCCAGTTCGTCGCCGCGCTCGGGATCGGCCATGGCGTGCTGGAGATCCAGCAACTCGTGGTGGAGGTCCCCCAGGCGGCCGCTCCCCGCGATGGCCTCGTCCAGCACCGGCCGGCCCGACATCTCGTCCACCTCCTGGCGGAAGTATCCGATGGAAAGCTTTTTCGGCAGGCTCACGGTGCCGTCGTCGGCGGTCTCTTCGCCCATGATCATGCGGAACAGCGTGGATTTTCCGGCGCCGTTGGGCCCCACCAGACCCACCTTCTCGCCCGCGTTGAGCTGGAAGTCCGCGTCGATGAAGAGCACCTGCTTGCCGTACTGCTTGCTGATATTGGAAAACGAAATCATGAACCCTCAAAAGGCGGAAAGGGCGCCAGAGCGCCGCGAGGCCCGAATCCACCAGTTTACCGCCCGGAGGGGCGCGAACGAAGGAACATTGCCAAGAAGGCCGTCCTTGGCAATCGCGGGAGCCTCGAAGCGCCTCAGTAGGGGCCGATGATGAACGTGATCGTCACCTTCTGGTTGTCGACCATGAACTTGTAGATAGCCTGCGTTCCTGGCGCGGCCCCGGCGTAAGGGGTGTAGGTCACGCTCTCGTCCACGTTGTAGGCCGTCGGGTCTGGGGTGTTCTGGTTCACCGCGACGTAGCTGGTGGGACGGAAATGGTGGACCTCCTGGTCCACGCCGGAATACACCACGCCGGCGCCGTTGAGGATGCCGCCGATGTCATCTTTGACCTTGACGATCTCGGTGATGCCGTACACGCCATTGTTGTGGACCACGAAGGGCTCCGGCGTGCCGCCGTAGGGGATGTAGGTGGTGTAGGATTCACCGGCGTGGACGATGTGTTGGTCCACGGTGAAGTCGAGGGAGAGGTCGCCAAGGCATACCATCGCGCAGTTTCGCCGCTTGTGGTTCTGGACGCAGTGGATCAGATCTCCATTGGGTCTGCTCTTGGGCAGGGGCGCATAGATGTCGCCTGGCCCGGTGAAGTATTTCTTGACCTGGTCGTATAGGTTGGCGGCGTATAGGGCCGCGTACTCGGTGTCGGAGAAGGCGTTTTCATTGGGGCAGGTTCCTGCCAGAACGTAGACATCGCAAGTGCTGCCGAGGTACCTGACGAAGTAGTCCACCGAAGGGTTGGTGATGTACCCATCGCTTATGACGCAGTGCCCGATGGAGCCGATCGGAACCGCCGGATTCGGGTAGCTTCCCCGGATCCCATCCGGACTGGGCGTGTACACGATCTGGCGGGGATTGTTGAACGCGTTCAGCGTCGGAGAGCAGGTGGTGTTCGGGCTGACGAGGGGCGCTTCTCCCATCCGGGATTGAGGCTTTGGAGGACATCCGGCGCAGGACTGGGATTTCGCAAGGGACTGGGACCTCTCTTCATCCGTCCGGAATGCCAGGGCTGACAACGGTGACAGGGTGGGCGCGGCACAGGCGAGGTTGTCCCCGGTCGTCATGCCACAGGGCCCGTGGAAGGGCTGGGCGATGACCAATTTGGCCGCCGAGCCGACGATGCTGGCGAGCTGGGCCAGAGGGACCTGGGTCGTGGTCTGGGGGTCCGAAGGATGGGTGAACGTGGCGAACTGGGCACCGTCCGTCGGCGAATTTAGGGTGAAGGTGCCATCCACGTCGATCAACGTGTGCTGGGCCCCGAAATCCACTCGCCAGCCCGCGGCGGGCGACTCCGGCCATGCGATGAGAGAACCGTCAGACGAAAGAGTGAGCCCCTTCGCTATGAGCTGGGCCTGCAGGGACTGGACCTGGGCGCTGTCGGCGGGGGCCACCGGAAGGATGGGCCTGAGCATCGCCTTGCTTGTGAAGGAGGCGGGCAGGGTGACCGCTTGCAGGGTGGCCGGTGCGCTGGTGGCGGAGGCTCCCACGGCATCCGAGGCGACAAGAGTGAAGACCGCGCCATTATCGGCGGAGGCCGTGGCTGGAAGCGTGTAGCTGGCGGCAGTTGCCCCGGGGATGGTCGTGCCGTTGCGCTGCCACTGGTAGGCAAGGGGCGCAGTGCCGCCGGTGGCGATGCCGCTGAAGGTTGCGGATCCCGGTATCAGGGCGGTGAATCCCGCCGGCTGGGTGGTGAAGCTGGGGGCCAGGTTCACCGTGAGGCTCGCAGAGCTGCTGGTGGTGCTTCCGGCGGCGTTCGTGGCGATGGCCCGGAAGGTGGCGCCATTCTGGGTGCCGGTGGCCCCCTGGACGGTGTAGCTGGCTGAGGTGGCGCCGGGGATGTCCGTGGTTCCAGACTGCCATTTGTAACTCGTGGCTCCGGTGGCAGCCACCGTGAAGGTGGCCGAGAAGCCCACGGTGGTGGCTTGATTGGTGGGTTGCAGGGTGATGGTCGGGGCCGCCCCGTTGCCGATGTTGAGGGTCGCCGGCGCGCTGGTGGCCGTGGCTCCGGCCGCATCCGTGGCCACTGCAGTGAAGACCGCGCCATTGTCGGTCGTCGAGGTGGCTGCGAGGGAATAGCTGGACGATGTCGCACCGGCAATGGGGGTGCCATTCAGCATCCACTGGTAGGTGAGCGGCGGCGTTCCCCCCGTGGCGGTGGCCGTAAAGGTGACGGGGCCTGGAGCCGTGATGGTCTGTCCGGCGGGCTGAACCGTGAAGGTGGGGAGCGGATTGACGGTGAGGGTGGCGGAGTTGCTGGTGGTGCTCCCATTGGCATTGGTCGCGACGGCTCGATAGGTGGCGCCGTTCTGGGCGCTGGCCGCGGACTGCAAGGTGTAGGAGGCCGAAGTGGCACCGGCGATATCCGTGGTGCCGGCCTGCCACTGGAAGGTGGTGGCCCCCGAAGCGGCCACGGTGAACGTGGCGGAGCGGCCCACCGTGGTGGCTTGGCTAGAGGGTTGCTGGGTGATGGCGGGCGCCCCGGAGCTTCCATTGCCCATCAGGCCACTGCTACTGCTCGTGCAGGCAAGGAGGCCGGCCAGGGCCAGAAAGAAGGCAGCCGCGAGGGCGGCGCGCGAGGTGGTGGGACGAATGCCCATGGAGGCCTCCCCAGTGTGTATAGGGTTTTAAAAAGCCCCATTTTGAATGTGGGGACGAAGGGACCCCGGGGTTTTAGACAGGGACCGGGTTGAAAAGTGGATGCGCAGCGGTCGACTGTAGCTTTCCAAGGGGTTGGCATGGGCGGGTTCCTGCTTGTTGATACGCCCAGTTCTTGACGTGGTCAAGGGAAAAACAGGGCTTCCACGATCCACGATGATCGCAGGTGATTCGCATTCCGAGTTTTTTGAATCTTTCGTGGAGTCTAGGGCGGCTGCGGCATCGCCTCGACGCAGGCGAGAATCGCCTTGATGACTCTCGGCTGCGTAATCCACGCAATGCGCTGCATGCGCGAGTCGCACTTGGGGCAGGCCAGCACATCCACGGCGAAGACCTTCAGCCGCATTGTCGCCCACGGGATCCAGCGCCGCCGGATGGTCTTGCCCGTGGTGGTCTGCTCGTAAGCGATGCTGTGGCCGCAGGGATCGGCATCTTCCTCAGCTGGGGCTTCAGGGACGACCCGTTTTCTGAATTTCGCATTGGGCGCGAGTACACCGAAATAGTGGACCATGTGCATTCTTGGTGGCGGCACCAGGGCGGTGAGCCTCGCCACGAATTCTTCACCCGAGAAGTAGTCCATTCGGGTTCCATTGGATCCCGGAATTCGGGTGCATAGGCAGTGGAACGGCTCCGCGGCTGGATCGCCCACGACCTCGTAACACTAAAAAGCCCCGGCGGACCGGGGCTCTCCAGGCGATCTTCCGCTTCAGAACCGAAGGGGCAGCCCAAGGGAAGTATTGCTGAGACCCGCATCCACGAAGGTCTCATCGGTGCCGAAGAAGTGGATGTGGTTGGTGCGCGTCTCCGTGTGCTTCAGCTCCAGGCCCACATTGCGGCTGAGGCGCACGCCCAGGCCCACCGCCACGGAGAAGGATGTGAAGTCGTTGGAGTCCACCACCTTGTAGGGATCCCGTGCCCCTGCATCATTCTGGGCGGTGAATTCCTCGGTCCAGTGGACACCGCCGATGCCCAGCAGCGCATAGGCGCCAGGGCCGTGATTCTCATTGAAGTTGAACAACCAGTCGTAGCCTACGCCAAAGCCCTTGGCTTCACTCTTGAACTGTCCGCTGCTGACCCCTTCGGGGCGCCGGAAATCCTTGCCTGGGAAATAGAGGGCGTCCAGGTGCAGGCGGCCTTCCACCACCGGAGAAAAATCCTTGTGTATGTAGAGGGACAGGTCTGCCCCGCCTTTGAAGTTGTTCGCCGCGACGCCCGTGGGGGACATGTAGGCCAAACCAAGCCCCACCGGGGAATTCTGGGCCCGCAGGCCGGTTGAGGCCGCCATCAGGGCGACGGTGGCCAGGAATGTTGCATTGAGCTTCACGAGTTCTCCAATTTGCAACGGAATGGGACGATCCCAGCCCGATCTGGAGATGCTTGTGCGAATAGCTTGCCATTTCGTCGAGCTCAAG
>JANXQX010000183.1 GCA_025353305.1 Holophagaceae bacterium | reverse complement strand
AACGATCGAACAGCTATGCGAAGTCGAGCAGCCAGCCGAAAACCATCTTTTTTGGCCATCGCTGGACATTGACTTGGCAGTTGAATCTATACGCAACCCCTCTGCTTTTCCATTATTGGCCTCGCCAACCCCGCCCACTATTTTGGCCAAGCGGAATAGTCCGCCTTCAGTGGGCGACACGTAGCCCCAATTCCACAGATTTCGGTGTGAAAAGGCCGCCGAAGGGCGGCCTTTTCCGTCTTGATCCGCTACCCTGAATGAATGTCCAAAGAAGCCCCTGAACTCCCCAAGCTCCCCCTGCCCCTTCGCAAGCAGAAGGCTTTAATGGCGGCCTGGAAGCCCTTGCTTTGCAACTGGCTGGTGCCGGGCTCGGGTTATTGGATGATCGGGGAGAAAGGTCGCGCGAAAGTGCTCTTCGGCATCACGGTGCTCTTCTGCGCGCTCGCTTGGATGCAGCTCTCCGCAGGCGCCGGGAGTGGCATTCCAGGTGGCGTGTTCGTCCCCAAAACAGAACCCTTTGAATGGATGCCGACTATGGGCGCGGGGGCGACGGTGGGGATAGGGCCGATCTACGGCCTGTTCGCCTGGGCTTTCGGCGGCCAGGGGACCGAGCCGATCCGCAACCTTACCCAGGAATACGGCGCCAGCTACGTGATGATCGCCGGCCTGCTGAACTGGCTCTGCTGCTTCGACATTTTTGATCGTGCCACCGGGCGCTGGATCTGGCGGCTGCCCAAGGACGAGCAGGAAGCCCTCGCGGCCAAACCAGCGGAGAGCGCTGACACCGGCAGCAACGCCAATCCCAGCGAATAACTGGATCTGATCTCGGGCTATCCGTCTTCCAGATCCCGCCTCGGCGAATCCACTTTCAAACTGCGTCCGCTGTTCAGGACGACACTGATGGAACTTGCCATCATGGCGGTGGCGGCGAGGATCGGATGCACGTATCCGGCCAGCGCCAGCGGAACCAGCACGACGTTGTAGCCCAGGGCCCAGCCCAGGTTCTGACGGATCCGATGCAGGCTCAGTCGCGAGAGTTTCAGGAAGACCGGCAGGCGGCGGAGATCCCGATGCACCAGTACCAGGCCCGCGCTTTCCAGGGCCACGGAAGCGCCACTACCCATGGCGATGCCGAGATCCGCCTGGGAGAGCGCCACCGCGTCGTTGATGCCATCGCCCACCATTGCAACCGGACCGACGCTGGCTTGGATCCCGGCAAGCCGCTCTGCCTTTTCCGATGGCAACGCTTCGCCGATCACACGCCCAGAGGCGATGCCGACTTGCGCCGCGACGTCGAGACAGGCCTCGATGCGATCGCCGCTGAGCAGCCAACATTCGACACCCATGCGGTGTAAGGACCGGATACTGGTGGCGGCTTCCACACGCACGGTATCGCCAAGGCCCCAGAGCGCAACCGCGCGATCTCCCACTGCGAACATGACCAGCGAACCCCGCAACCCATTCCCGGCCCACCAGGATTCAGGCGCTTGCACGCCCTGCTCCTTCAACCAGGCGGGCCTTCCGATGAGCAGTCGCTGATCCTTGAAACGGCCGCTCACGCCGAGACCGGGACGCACTTCACGATTCCAAACATCAGGAAGCCTTTGGCCGAAATTCTGGGCACGCGTGGCGCCTTCGCGGAAGAGCCGTTCCGCCAGAGGATGAGTCGAAATCTCCTCCAAAGCTGCCGCCAGCATCAACGCTTCGTCTTCGGCCATGCCATCCATGCAGGAACCCGTGAAATCCAGGCGTCCTGTTGTCAGCGTTCCCGTTTTATCGAACACGAATGCCTTTAGCTTTGGTCCCTGTTCCAGCACTTCGCCGCTCCGGAGCAGCAGCCCCCGCTTGGCGCATTCCGTGACCGCTTGGACCAGGACCATGGGCGTCGCGATGCCCAGGGCGCATGGACAGGCCACTACAAGTACGGCAATGCCGGCCATCAGTGATTGCACCAACGGCTGGCGATGGGCATAAGCCAGGAAGCCCGCAAAGAGGGCCAGGGCGATGACGACGGGCATGAAGACCGCCGCGATGCGATCCGCCAGAAGTTGGATCGGAGGTTTGGCCGCGAGAGTCTGGCGCACACGCTGCACCACCTGCGCCAGCCGCGTGTCGGAACCCACAGCCTGGGCTTCCAATTCCAGAAGCCCCCCGCTGAGCAGCGTTCCCGCAAGCACCGTGCTGCCTGGTCCCACCTCCACTGGTTTCGGTTCCCCGGTAAGGCTGGACGCGTCCACCCACCCATCGCCGGATAGAACCCGGCCATCCACAGGGATGCGTTCCCCCAGCTTGACCCGCAGACGGTCGCCCACCTCCACCTGGCCCATGGGCACATCTTGGAAAGCAGAACCATCCCATCGTTCGGCGCCTTTTGAGGAGAGTTGTAATAGACCGTGGACCGCGGCCCGGGCTTTGCGTTTGGAGCCGCCCTCGATGGCGCGTCCGATGACTAGCAGGCTCACCAGCATCGAGGCCGTATCGAAGTAGACGTGGTGGGTGTGCAGCACCAGGGCGGCGTAGAGGCTCACAAGAAAGGCCATCACCGCGCCGAAGCCCACCAGGGAATCGGTATTGGGCGCGCCCAGCCGGATGCGGCGCCAGCCATTGGTGATGATGGGCCAGCCGCAGTAGAGCAGCACCGGCAACGCCGCCAGGCCCGTGGTCCAGGTGAAGGTGTCCCGCACGATCATCGGCATCGGATTCTTGTCGTAGACGCGCGATTGGAAGACCAGATCAGAGATCCACTCGATGCCACGGTCATGGGCAAAGGTGGCGTACATGACCATGGCATTCATCATGGCGTTCGCGCCGAGAACAATGGCCAGCAGCAACCGTGCCGAGTGATGGATGCTGTGGGTCTCGTCGGCTTCATCCAGCGGTCCCGCCAGCTCTCGCGAGGGAAAACCGAGCCGGGTGATGTGCGCGATGATGTCGTCTTTGCCGACGAAGCTTGGCGCATAGAGCACCTGCGCCACTTCGGAGATGGGCTCCACCACAGCCTTTACGACGCCCCGCTTGGATTGCAGGATGCCTTCGATGAGCGGCGCGCAGGCGCCGCAGGCGATGCCTTCGACCTGCAGCCAGAGTTCAAGGTAGGGCCCCGGCGGCAGGTCCGATTCATCTGCCGCTCCCTTGAAGCGCGGTCCTTGGCGCATGGCCTCTTCAACGCCCAGGATGCCGAAGACTGTTGCGCAGCCCGGGCAGCAGAACTCGTACTCCGCGCCATGGAGCACTCGTTTGGCCCGGCCTTCGGCGATGGGACTAAGGCAGAGGTCGCAGTGGGATTTCATCCGCGCATTCGCGTTCTAACTCTCATTCTTCAGCGATTTCGCAAGCAGCTGCGCCCGGATGAAGGCATCGATGTCGCCGTCCAATACTTTCTGGGTCTGGCTCGTCTCCTCGCCGGTGCGATGGTCCTTGACCATCTGGTAGGGCTGCAGCACGTAGCTTCGGATCTGGGAACCCCAAGCCACATCAGACTTTTCGCCGGAAGCTGCGGCCACCTTGTCCAGGAACTTCCGCTGTTCCAGTTCGTAGAGCCGTCCTTGCAATACTTTCAGAGCCGTCGCGCGATTCTTGATCTGGCTGCGTTCGTTCTGGCAGCTCACCACGATGCCCGTAGGCAGGTGGGTGAAGCGGACGGCGGACTCTGTGCGGTTCACATGCTGTCCGCCGGCGCCGGATGCGCGGAACACGTCAATCTTCAAATCCTTCTCCGGAATGTCCACGTTGATGGTGTCATCCAGTTCGGGGCTCACGTAGACCGCGGCGAAACTCGTGTGGCGGCGTTTGGCGGAATCGAAGGGACTGATGCGCACCAGACGGTGGACACCGGCTTCGGCCCGCAGATAGCCGTAGGAAAAGGGCATCGTGACCTGGAACGTGGCACCCTTGATGCCAGCCTCTTCGCCATCCTGGTAGTCCAACATTTCAGTGGGCCATCCTTTTCGTTCACAGAATCTCAGGTACATGCGCAGTAGCATGGCTGCCCAGTCCTGGCTCTCGGTGCCGCCAGCCCCCGGCGCGATGGCCACGATGGCGTTGTTGCTGTCCAGATCGCCGCTGAGCATCATGCGCAGCTCGGCATCTTCCACCAGCTTGCGTAAAGAACCCTCCAGGGATTCAGCCTCGCTGAGCATTTCTGGATCTTCGCGGCTCAGTTCCAGGGCCGTCTCCAGATCCTCGATTCCAGCATTGAGTTTTTTCGCCAGGGCGATGTCGTCGCCAAGGACCCCGCGCTTTTTCAGCAGGGGCTTGGCAGCGTCGGGATCGTCCCAAAACCCAGGGGCGGCGGTCTTCTCCTCGATCTGCTCCAATTCAAGGGCTTTGCGCTCGGGATCGAGATGCGCCGCCAACTGGCGCACGCGGGGCTCCAGTTCGTTCTTGGCCCTGATAAGGGTTTCAAAGTCCATTCGGCATCCCGGCCTACTGAAAGGCAACCCTTCATTCTACAAGGCTCGGCTGGTCCTGTCTGGCGCGGTATTCTGGTGGGATGGCCGAATCTCTCACCGTACTGCCCAGCGATCTGGAACCCACTGAACGGGGTTCCTTGCAGGGTCATGGTTCCTTGAAGCTGGCCTACGCGCGCTGGGAACACCCTCAGCCCAAGGGCCGCGTGGTGATCTGCCACGGGTATGGCGAACATGGCGAGCGGTACCGGCATATCGCCAAATGGCTGCACTCGCTTGGCTGGTCCATTTCCAGCATGGATCACGCCGGTTTTGGCAGGTCCGAAGGCATCCGTGGAGATGCCACCGGAATCCGGCCTTTCGCCGATGATTTTACGCTTTTCCTGCACCAGGAACGCCTTTGGGATGAAAACCGCAATGGCGCCCACCCGCGCCTTGTGGATGGAGTTCCAGTGCTCTCCTTGCCGGTGCTCCCCCAGATCGTGCTCGGCCACAGCTTTGGCGGATTGGTGGCCATGCTTGTCGCCCTCTGGCATCCAGACGCTTTGGACGGCCTTGTCCTGAGCAGTCCTGCGGTGAGCCTGCGACCCCGCGCCGGTCTGATGAGGTTCGTGGGTTCGGTGCTTTCCCGCCTGGCTCCCCACCTGCCCATCGATCTTCCCGGCAACAAGAACTTGATTTGCTCGGACCCGGTGCTGGTTCAGCGCTACTGGGCGGACCCCTACTGCCATCGCAGGGTGACCGCGTCGTTTCCGGCAGCCATCCAGGAAGGCCGGGAAGAACTGCTGACGTTCGGCTCTGAATTGGACCGCCCCATGCTGCTCCTCGATGCAAGCTCAGACACGGTGGTGGACCCCGATGGAGCCGAATCGATCTGGTCTTCCATCAAGCCAGGACTCCTCGAACGCCACCGGATGAATGGCTTCTATCATGAAATCTTCCATGACATCCATAGGGCCGAGGCCCAAGCCCTGGTGGAACCCTGGTTGGAAACCAGGTATCGAACCTGGAAAGCTGCCAACGCACCCATGTCAATGAAAGCCGTGCCCGATTCAATGCCTCCAGCGATTGCCGTCTAATATTCCGTATGCACCATCTTGTCCCTAGGAAACCCATGAACCGAATTCTGCGCCTTTCATTGACTCTGTCCCTACTGGCAGGAGTTGGCCTCGGCTGCCGTAAACCCAAGGTCGTGGATAAAATCCAGGGGCGGACGGCACCCGACCTGCTAGCCAAGGGCGAATCGCTGCTCCGCAAGGGCAAGTGGGAACAGGGCCGGGGCGAGTTGAGGCTGATTGAGGAGTACTTGCCCTCCACGCCCGAATTCCCGAAAGCCAAGCTCCTGCTGGCGGACAGTTATTTCTTCGGGTCTACCAACAACTACCCCGAGGCCCAGGTTGAATACCAGAGCTATCTGAACTATTTCCCTCGCAGTGAAAAGCGCGACTATGCGCTCTATCACATCGCCCTTTGCCATTACGCATCCATCGAGTCCGCAGACCGGGACCAGGCGGAAACCAAAAAGGCGCTGGAGACCTTCCAGCAACTCCTTAAGGAAAGTCCCGGTTCCTCCTATGCCGAACAGGCCAAAAGCAAAGTCACCCAGTGCTGGAGACGCGTCGCCGAACACGAACTACTGGTAGGTGTCTATTACGTGAACGCATACAACTACCCAGCTGCTGAAGTCCGTTTAAAGGGGCTGCTCCAGAGCTACCCGGAATATGTGGATCGGGAGCGGGCTTATTTCTTTCTGGGCGAGGCGCTGCGCAAGAAATTCATCTCGCAGGAAGTACTCACGCAATTCAACAAGGAGTTCCTGGCCAAGTTTCAAAAGAGGGACTTCACGGAGCTGAACCCTTCCGATCTCGCCCGCTATAAGCTGGACTTCGAAAAATTTTCAAAAGAGGAGATCGCCAAGTACCGCGAGGAAGGCAAGGGCTTCTACCAGAAGCTGGTGGAGAGCTACACCACCGGCGAGTGGGCCATGCGGGCGCGGGAACGCCTGGTGGAAATGGGTCAGCGCGATTTGAAGGAAGAACTCGATAGTTAGCCTATATAGCCAGAGCCTATTTCCAGGAGCCTTCATGCAACCCAGTTCTTTGGGGCTCGGCACCTACCTGGGTTCCCCGGATCCAGCCACCGACACCCGCTACATCGAGGCGGCCCAGGCCTTCTTTCAGGCAGGCGGCACCGTCTTTGATACTGCTGCCAACTACCGCGGCGGGCACAGCGAAAGGGCCTTGGGACTGGCGTTCGCGGAGCTCCCGAGGGAGGCCTTCTTCGTCAGCACCAAGGCGGGCTACCTGCCCATGGGCGACGGCATCACCGAAGAATCCCAGCACGACTGGTTCAGGCGGGTGCTGGCGGAGCCTGGCATCCTCACGCCCGGCGAAGTCCTGGGTGGCTGCCATGCCATGACGCCGAAGTACCTCTCGTACCAGCTCGACATGAGCTGTGTCGCGCTGTGCGTGTCTACCCTTGACCTGTTCCACCTCCACAACCCTGAGCACCAGCGGCCGGAACTCGGCCCCGAGGCCTTTGACCAGGCCATGCGGAAGGCCTTCGAGGCCTGCGAGGGCTTTGTGGAGGAAGGACGAATCAGGGCTTACGGCTGCGCCACCTGGAATGGTTTCCGGGTGCCCCCCGATTCCGACGAGCATCTGAGCCTGGAGAACCTGCTGCGCATTGCTGAGACAGTGGGCGGTCCGGACCACCATTTCAGGTGGATCCAGGCGCCTCTGAACCTGGCCATGCCCGAGGCTTTCCTAGCCCCCACACAGCGATTCGGGGGGAAAGAGATGCCCCTGCTGGAAGCCTGCCGGGCGGCCGGAATCCAGGTGCAGACCAGCGCGAGCATCATGCAGGGTCGCATCCTGCGGCAACTGGAAAGCCAGCG
The DNA here is from genome assembly GCA_025353305.1 of Holophagaceae bacterium. The sequence goes on along the minus strand of JANXQX010000183.1, from coordinate 15,424 downwards.
TGCGGCTCTGGCGGACGTGTTCCCCGGCTGCGCCAGCGCCGCCCAGATGGCCCTGCAATTCACCCGCTCCTGCCCTGGCGTCACGACCGCGCTGTGCGGAATGGGCCGGAAAGCGCACGTGGACGAGAATACCGCGGTGATGAACCTGCCGAAGCTGCCGATCGAAGCGCTGAAAGGCCTTCTCGGGAACTGATTCGAATATTTTCGAAATAAATCCTTGCGATCTATTTCGAGAATATTAGAATTGGACTCCGGAGGGCGCGATGTCCAAACTGCTGGAAAGGAATGCGGAACGACTCGCGGCCCTGGGCCATCCCGTGCGGCTGGCCATCCTTCGCGCCGTGGTGAAGGGGCCCGAAACCGGCACGCCAGCGGGCGAACTGCAAGTTGAAGTGGGCATCCCCGCCTCCACGCTTAGCCATCATCTTGCGACTTTGAGCGAAGCCGATCTGGTCAAGGTCGAGCGTTCAGGCAACTTCCTGCTGTACCGCTGCGATTTCAAGGCCTTGCGGGCACTCTGCGATTACGTCTGGAAGGACTGCTGCTCGGGGGGAAACAGTTGCTGCTGATATTTTTTCTGGGTCTATTTCGACTATTTTCGAACCAACCAGGCCAGCTTCTCCAGGAGATTCCTTATGCATGGCAAATTCAAACCTGATGTTCCAGGGCCCCTGGCGGCCCTTCGGGTGGCGAAGTGAAAGTGCTCTTTCTTTGCACCGGCAACAGCTGCCGCTCACAAATGGGCGAGGTGCTCTTGCGCCGTCTCAGGCCTGCCTGGCAGGTTCATTCCGCCGGTTTGGAGGCTCACGGGCTCAATCCGGTAATGCTCCAGGTGATGGCGGACGGTGGGAAAGTGCCGGCGGATCTTCATTCAAAAACCCTCGATGAGCTCCAGGCCGCCGGGCATCCGTTGGATTCCTTCGATACGGTCGTGACCCTTTGCGGGGATGCCCTGGACCGTTGCCCCGTGCTGCCTGGAACGGTTACCCACGAGCATTGGGCCCTTCCCGACCCGGCCAATTTCTTTGGATCTGAACGAGAAATCCTCGGTCACTTCCGCCGGGTGCGGGATGACCTCAACCACCGGATGCAGCACTGGGTCGGAGCCCACCCATGAACCCGCACACCTTCAATGCACCGAAGTCTCCAACCTTCCAAAGGAGTTGACCATGACCGTCCTTCCAAATCCCATTCACGACACCGTCCGCGATGCCTACGGCCGGATCGCTTCCGGCGGCGGAAGCTGCTGCGGCCCCAACTCCAGCTGCTGCGGCGGGGGTGCCGAGAGCGATGCCCTGGCAATGGCCCTGGGCTATTCCGCCACTGAACTGGCCGCGATCCCCGAGGGCTCGAATCTGGGGCTTTCCTGCGGCAATCCCACGGCTCTGGCTTCCTTGAAACCCGGCGAGACCGTGCTGGATCTGGGCAGCGGCGCGGGATTCGACATCTTCATCGCAGCTGCGAAAGTGGGCGCCTCGGGACAAGCCTTCGGCGTGGACATGACCCATGAGATGGTGGCCAAGGCCCGCATCAATGCGGCCGCATTCCGCCGTCGCACGGGCCTGGACAACGTCACCTTCCACCTTGCGCAGATCGAGCAACTGCCCCTGCCGGACGCCTCGGTGGATGTGGTGATCTCCAATTGCGTGCTGAACCTGAGCCCGGATCAGCCCGCGGTTTGGAAGGAGATCGCCCGCGTTTTGCGGCCTGGCGGCCGGGTTTCGATTTCGGACCTGGTGCTGCTCCGGCCCCTGCCGGATTCCGTGAAATCCCAGGTCGCGGCCTACGTGGGCTGCATAGCCGGAGCCTCGCTGTTGGCGGATGTGGCGCGCATGGCCGCGGAAGCTGGTCTCGAGAGGCTGTCCATCGAGACCCGCGGAGATGCGATCGACGCGATGCTGGACCCCTCGGATCCGCTCCACGCCGAAATCCTGAAGGAGTTGCCTGCGGGAATGTCACCCGGGGATTTCGTCACCAGCGCGCTGATCAGCGCCCGCAAGCCAGACTGATGCCGGCGCGGCCTTCGCCACGGTCATCGGGCCGCTGGTGGAGGTGCCCGTACTGATCGGACTGGTGAGCGTGGTGCTATGGATTCAAAGAAAATACTTCGTAGATTCCGGGGTGCGTCTCAAAGCCGCGAGCCGGATTGACGGCTAGACTGCATCCATGTTCATTCTTGGCATCAGCCCCGGCTACGCCTTCGATGCGGCCCGCTGGAAAGCGGTGCTGAGCTCGGGAATCGACGCAATGATGATCCGTGAAAGGCAGCTCGAGGCCAGGCCCCTGCTTGATCTGACCCGCTGGGTGCAGGACTTCGCTCCCCAAATGGAAGTGTGGGTAAATGGGCGCCTGGACGTGGCGCTGGCGGCGGGCTGCGGGCTGCACGCCCCGGAGGCCTACCCAGAGGTGCCCTCCGACCTGCTTCCGCTTTCCCGTCCCATCCATTCGGCGGACCAGTTCCCCGCCAGGGCTGGTTGCCGACAGCTGCTGCCGGGCCCCATCTTCCCGGTTCCGGGTAAGGGGCAGCCCTGGGGTGTGGAGCGGCTCCATCAAGCCTTGGATCGAACTCCAGCGGGGCCGCGCCTCCTGGCACTGGGTGGCATCTCCCCTTCGAATTCGTTGGCGCTTCGCCACCCGAGACTCGACGGCATCGCGCTCATCCGCGCGCTCATGGATGCACCGGAGCCCATCCGTGTGGTGGAAGCCTTCCGTCAATCCTGGGCTTGATCCTCTGCAACGGCTTGGCGCACACTCGTTTTCATGTTCAGGGATCTGAGAGCGCGCGTAAGCGGCACCCGCCGGACCATGGCCTGGGTGCTTCTGGTTTTAATTGTGGCCGTCGGCGCGTTCCTGATGGTGCGGATGAGCGCCACAGCCCATCCGGCCTGGCTGAAGGGAGCACGCGCATTGTTGTGGGCGGCCGTGGCCATCCTCTCGGTGCGCCTGCTGACCTTTTTCCTGATCGATCCGTTGTTGCGGGAACGCAAGACCGCGACGCCAGGATTCGCCCGGGATCTGCTGGTGGTGGTGCTTTACAGCATTGTGTTGGCTGGCGTGCTCAAGCAAGTGGCAGGCGTGAGCCTATCGCAATTGCTGGGCACCGGTGCCATCGCCGCGGCCATCGTGGGCCTCTCGCTCCAGGAGACCCTGGGCAACCTTTTCGCGGGCATCTCCATGCACCTGGATCCGGCCTTCCAGGAAGGCGAATGGATCGAGATCACCGGCAATCTGCGAGGCGGGCCCGGCCGCGAAACCCTCATCGGGCGTGTGGATGCCATGACCTGGCGCACGGTGCAGCTGCGCAACGATTACGGCGATACGGACATCATCCCCAACCGCCTCATCGCCCAGGCGGTGGTGACGAACCTCTACGCCCCCACGGGGCTCCATAAGCGGGTCTTCAAGCTGGTGGTGGAACCCAACCCCAACCTGCACGTGGCCCTTGAAAAGCTCACCATCGCCCTGGCTGGCATCCCCCACCTGCCCCACCAGCCGCCGGAAGTGGTCGTTTGCGGCTCTGAACTGGGCGGGGCGCTGCTGGAATGCCGCTACTGGACCCTGGGCTGGCGGGACAGCCGCCAGTCCCTTTACCTCGCCACGCGCCTGGCCAATTCCGTGCTGCCCAGGGAAGGTTTCTCGCTGTTGGGACCCATGGGGCCCACCACCGTCCACGCCCACGTGTCCCACCCCACCGAAGCCCATATGCGCGATCTGGTGGCCTTGTTGCAGCTTCCGGCCCACTGGGCCGAGGATCTCCGGGGGGCTGTCCTGATGAGGCACCTGGGGCCTGGCGAGGGTGTCATCCGGGAAGGCGACCCGGGCCACTCGATTTTTGCGGTGGTGAGCGGCACCCTGATGGTCGTGAAGGTGGCTGAGCGCAATCAACCCTACACGGGCCTTTTCTGGGACACCATCGCCACCCTGGGGCCCGGTGCCTGGTTCGGTGAGGCCAGCCTGCTCACCGGCGCCCCCCGCAACGCTACGGTGGTCACCCAGACCGCCTGTGAGATCCTGGAACTCCCCAAGGCGGCCTTCGAGGCTTCGCTCCAACGAGAACCGGATCTGGTGCATCGGCTCGTCGACCTCATGGAATCCCGAGCCAGGGAATCCGACGGAGTCCAAACATCAACCCGGAAGTCGCTGCTGCGGGAGGTCTGGCTCAAGGAGATCAAGACCTGGTTCAATCTGGACTAGGCCAAGGCATACAATGATCCCTGGAGGGCGCCATGGATATTCCGGAAGAACTCCGCGGTCTCGTGGGTGAATTGGGTGAAGCCCTGGTCAGCGCCATGGTGCTGGATGACCGTTGCCGGGAATTGACGACACGCATCCAGGCGGCTGGATTCGATCTCTCGCTTTCGCTTGAAGCCATGGTGACCCTGCATTCCGCCGACGACGAAGAGGCTGGCCACCGGCCCCTTGCACCGGAATTTTCGGCGGGATTTTCACCTGAAGATGAAGTTCTGCTGCGGAACCTTCGAATCACACTGGATTGATGGCTTCCTGGACACCTGCTTTTGCATCGACTTGCTTCGCGGCAAGGACTATGCCCGCCAGGGCCTGGCGCGGGTGAAGCTCCCTAAAGCGGGGAAGCGCGGCTAGCATCTGGATGCCATTAGCCTACCCTCACCCAACCTTGCGCAGCGGGCGGATGGCGCGCTCGGGGCGGCTTCTGGAAAGATCGCAGGCGCTCTGCAGGTTCAGCCAGAACTCCGGAGAGGTGGTGAGGGCCTTGCCGAGGAGCCACGCAGTCTCGGGTGTGACCCCACGTTTTCCACGGACAAGCTCATTGATCCGCTGGATCGGAACGCCGATGTGGGCAGCGAGTTGAACCTGGGTAATACCCAGGGGGGCCAGAAACTCAACGAGAAGGATCTCGCCTGGGTGGGTGGGGGAGCGGTGGGTTGGAATCATGAGGCACCTGGCTTTCAGTGGTAATCCGTGATGTGTACTTCAAAGGCTTCAGACCCTACCCAGCGAAAGACAATGCGCCATTGGTCGTTCACCCGGATGCTGTGGAGTCCAGCCAAATCCCCTTCCAGGGCTTCAAGCCGGTTGCCTGGGGGGGATCGGAGGTCTCCCAAGATGACTGCCGCGTTCAACATATCGAGCTTACGTAAGGCCACCGCGAGAATGACCGGTGGAAAGGTTTTAAACTCCTTTGTAGGATTGCCGTGGAAAAGCGCTTCTGTTGCTCTGTCCCCAAAAGAAGCGATCACCGGAATGGTCTCCTATCAAGTCAATATACACTTGCATGGATACCGTGCAACCATACAATGCTACGGGAGGACCTAGTGGATGTGCCGGAATTGGCTGGACCGAGCAGGGGCGGGGTCTCCGCGTTGAAGCGCGGATCGCAGGCAGCGGTCTGGGACAGTCCCGCGCCCGAGCTTCCCATCGACTTGGCCCGGGCCACAGAGTTGGAACGCAAAGAACTTCGCGCTTGGATGATCACGCTAGGCGAGCCCGCCTTCCGTGGAGATCAAGTTTTTGAAGGGCTGCATAAGCATCGCTTCACGGCCTGGGACCAGTTCATGAATCTGTCCAGTTCCTTGCGGAAGAGACTGGAAGCCGCCGCAGAAATACGCTGGCCCGAAATCACCGAAACCATCGCCAGTGATGACGGCTCCACCAAACACGCTTTTCGCCTTTCCGATGGCCAGCAGGTCGAGGGCGTGCACATGCCCTATGCCCGGCGCACCACGCTGTGCCTCTCCAGCCAGGTGGGCTGCGCCATGGGATGCACTTTTTGCGCCACGGGCCTGATGGGCATCGTGCGGAATCTTTCCGCCGGTGAAATCGTCGGCCAGGTGATCGCCATGCTCAATGCCCGGGGCCATTCTGGCGAGGAACCCGTGAACCTTGTGTTCATGGGCATGGGCGAGCCGCTGCACAACCTGGACAACGTGATGAAAGCCTTCCGCATCCTCACGGATAACGGTGGACTCGGGCTTGCGCCCAGGCGCATCACGGTGTCCACTTCAGGTCTCGTGAGCGGCATCGAGCGCATGGCAACCTACGCGAAACGGCCGCGACTGGCCTTGAGCCTGAATGCCACCACCGATGCCTACCGGTCGCGCATCATGCCCGTGAACCGCGTTTGGAACCTCGCGGCCCTGAGCGATGTGCTGACGCGGTTCCCACTCGAAAAGAATGAGCGGATCACGCTGGAATATGTGCTGCTGCAAGGCGTCACCGACAGCCTGGAAGACGGCCGCCGCCTGGCCCGCTTCGCCCGGGCGTTCCCTTCCAAGATCAATCTGATCCCCTTCAATCCGCACGAGGGTTCGGGCTTTGAGCCGCCCACCGAAGAACGCATCGGCCAACTCTGCCAGCTCCTTTCGAAAGCCGGGCTCACCGTCAGCGTCCGCCGCTCGCGGGGCCAGGACGTGGCGGGGGCCTGCGGGCAACTGGTGCGTGGAATCTCCAACCGAGTGAAATAGATTTGTACCTGCGATCGCTTGCAATTTGTTAAAACAGGCGCACGCTTCATCATATAACATGCGCCTGGAGGCCCAATGTCGCGCGCGGCTACCCACAACATCCCCCTCAACCTGAAGATGCCCGCTGACCGGATCCATGTCGGGAAGGCCTTGGCTCACCGCCACGGAACCACTGTCTCGGCGCTCGTGAGCGATGTTTTCGGCGCACTGGCACGCCTCGAGAAAGAGCCCTTGAACCTTCACCCCCTCCTGGAACAACTCGCCGGAATTGTCCCCGATCCTGGCAAGACACGGCAGGAAGTCGTGATGGAGGAACTGGAGCGGAAGTACGGGATGGGGTCGCGGAAATGACCTCTCTTCCAAAAGTCTATCTGGACACTGATGTGATCCTTGATTTCGTCCTCAGGCGCGAGCCCTTCTTCCTTCCTGCTGCCAACGTGTTCCAGGCTGGAATGGAGGGGAAAGTCCTGCTGCTGGCTTCGGCTGGAAGCCTCAAAGACGTGTTCTATTTCGCCTGGAAGCCCATCGGGAGTGAAACAGCGGGGAGCGAGAAACGCGGGCGGGATGTCATCCGAATTCTTATTCAGACCCTAGAGGTCTGCGCTCTGGATCGCCGGATGTGGGATGAGGCGCTAGCTTCGCCAATGAAGGACACCGAAGATGCACTTCAGTTCGCATGTGCAGCGCAGAACAAGGCGGATTTCCTTGTGACGCGGAACCTCAAACACTATGCAGGCGCGAAGCATCCACAGGTCGTCCTGCCAGAGATCCTACTTGCCGCCCTTGGCTGACCGATGGAAATGCCAGATTAAAGGCTTCTCGCCACGATCAATTTACGCATGGCGGCCAGGGCCTGCCGGGCCGGAACATGGTTGGGGTCCAGCTGCAGGACCTGCTCGAACATTGCCGCGGCCTCTTCGTAGCGCTCCAGGGACTGCAGGAAGGTGCCAGCATTCACGTGGGCGGGCACGAAGGCCGGATCGAGCTTGATGGCCTTCAGGACCTCTTTGAGCGCCGCCTCGGGGTCGCCCTGCTGCGCCAGCAGCACCGACGTGTTGCATGGATAGCGGGGATTCTTGGGATCAAGCTTCTTCCCCATCCGGTAGACGGCAAGGGCCTCGTCAAACCGGTTCAGCGACTGGAGCGCGATGCCCAGGTGGGTGTAGCTGGCTTCGTGGTGATAGCCATTGGCCATGGATTTTTTCAAGAGCGGAATCGCCTTTTCCATCTCACCGCGGGCCACGGCGATGGCCCCCACGCCGTACAAGGCGAAAGGGTTCCCCGGTTCATGTTGCAAAACCTGGTGATAAAGAATTTCTGCCTGTGCCAGATTGCCCTTCTTATGCATCTGGAAGGCCGCATCAATGATGCCCTTGACCGCCGGATTCAGGGGCTTCAGGCCCTTGGGCCTTTTGGGAGTCGCGGGGTTAGCTTGCGCCATGGTCAGTCCTAACGGTCAATCTTTCAGTTTAGCGATTTGGTTTCCGCCGGAACAGCCAAATCACAGTTTAGGAACCTCGCCGGCTGCGCCTGGTTTCGAAGGCTCAATAGCTTTGGGGGCGTCTGCAGGTTTGGGCGGCACGGCTGACTTTGGCGGTGCCGGATCTTGGGGGGGTTCCGTGAACCGGTCGTCGTTCAGTTCAGGATCCAATTCTATGCTTTTGACGGTGATCGTCTGCCGATTCTCCGAGCCCTTGGGTCCCGATTCCATTTTGTACGGGAATAGCAGGCCGTTGACCGGGCGGTAGTCCCCGAAGATGCTTTCGCCCTCGACCTTGTTGCCTTCGATGGTGCGGGTCGTGATCTGTTTCACTTCAAGAAAAGTATTGGCATCCAGGTAGGAGACGAATTCCTGTCCCCCTTTCATGGTGATTTTCAATTTGATGAAATCACCCTCGGGCAGTTTTTCCCGGCCCAGGAGCTCTAGCGCATGACCCTTCAGTTTCCAGTCCACCAAAGGACCGTCAATATCGGCCTGGTTCTCGATTTGATTCCGCTCCGCCTTGCCCATCATACGGGCGTGATTCTGGCTCGAAAGCGGGTTCACCACCCACCCCGTTTTTCCATCGAAGGCCTGGATCATCAAGGCGCCGCTGACGTTCAATTCAGCCCGGAATCGGGCGGGGCGGCGCGCCTCGATGGTCATGGGAAAACTTTGGTCCTTGACCTTGAAATCCATGGTCATACGAAAGGACCGCAGCGCCCTCAGCTTGTCCAGACCCCCGCGCGCCTGGTAATTCCGTTCCAGGACCTGGTCCAGTTGCAGTTCTGGCGCATGCTGGGCAGGAATTGTATCGGGCGCGGGCAAGGCGAGTCCTGGCATCAGGACCAGAAACGCCAGACAGACTGGTTTCAAGAACATCAAGGCTCCAATAGGCCACATTCATGGGTCGCCAAAAGACTATTTTGCCAGCCCATCGAAATTGAAATTCACCACCACGGTTCCGTTCAGTTTCTGGAAACCTTGAATCGGCGCATTCACGTAGGTCACGGTGGCTGAGGTCGTGAAGGCACCCTTCGCGTTGGGCAGCGCCCAAAGCGCGAGGCCCTGGAAGGCCAGCGCCGGAGCGGTGAAATCGATGGGGGCGGAGCGGGCGTCCATCAGCGGGATTGAATAGATCGGGCGCGACTGGGACGCCTGCGTCGCGATCATGGACACCGGCGCGTTGGATTGGGTGCCTTGCAACATGACTTCGACTTTGGCCGGAAAGATCCGCTGCCCGCGCCCAGGGGATTCAAAGCGCCAGACCGGGACGCTGGTGATCGTGTCCGAGTCCACCACGATGTTCTTGGTGCTCCCGGCCCTGGTGGTCGAGTCCATCATCATGGCGCGTGCCCGGCGATCCGCCTTGCGCGATTCATCCGCCAGGAATTCGAAGGCCACCGTTCCATCGGGCTCCGTTTTCTCTTCCAGGAAGCCCGGAATGGAATAATTGAAATCTTCCGAGACGGAACGCTGTTCGGGGGCGCCCTTGTATTCCGCCGCCCAGGTGCGGTTGGTCTTTCCACGGATTTCCATGGTGCATTTCCAACGCCTTGCGCTGGACTGAGGCGCGGTTGATTGCGGCGTGGCCGGTTGGGGCGCGACCGATTTGGAGGCGCTTGTCCGAGGTGCAGGCGGTTTAGGCGCAACCGATTGAAGTGAAGCCGATTGAAGGGCGACACCGCAAACCAAGACGCCGAGGATCGAGCCAAGAAAGGATGTCGTCAAATTCCGGGGCATATGAAAACCACTCCAAAGGGGAACAATCATAAATTGGCATTCGCCTTGGCCGGGCGAAAGTGCACATTTCAGCTTAACATCGGTCTTTCTTGGGTGCCGTGAAAGATTCCAAGGTGCCTGGTTTTCCACGAGCGCGAATCACCTCTCCGCTCTAGGACCGGAACAATAAACAAGCGCCTTCCGCTTTCTGAGTTCTTCGGTGGAATCGCCGAGCCTGCGGCCGACAAAGAGGCTCCAACGCTGCGAATGGAGTGACCAGGGAGGCGCACTTCGCCTGATAGCTGGAGGTGCAGTAACGCCTCGGGCAGAAGAGCGCTGGCTTCCCCATAGGCGAGCTTCACAGCCGCCATCTTCCCTCGGACCACCAGCAATCGCGTCGGCCTGCGGCCGACATAGAGGCTCCAGCTCCGCGAACGCAGTGAACGGGAGGGCGCCTGCGCCCGATAACTGGAGGCGGAGTAACGCCTCGGCCAGAAGCGCGCTGGCCGAGACGTAACTCCGCCTAAAAAAAGGGGCCCCGGGGGGCCCCTTTTTCGATCCGTGGATCTTGGATTGTATCAGGGACCGAAGAGGCCCTTGGCCAAGAATGGCGCCGAGACGAAGTCCGCGTACGCATAGGGGATACCCAAGGTGGTCGGGGCTTTTTCCATGTCGACACGGACGCCTGGTGCGGTCTGGGTCCAGAAGGATCGGACCTTGAAGAAGTACCAGTTGCCACTGAACGGATGGCTCAGACCGGAGAAGGTCTTGAAGGCGGGCAGGTGTAGAACCTGGACCTGGCTCTGGCTGCCGATGTGGCCAAGGCGGAAGGTGTGGTTCAGGTAGGGCGCGCCACTACTGAAGGGAGCAGCTGCGCCCTCCTTGCCGTAGAAGTAGAGCTCGACGATGTAGCCGCTCGGGATGACCTGGTTGTTGACAGAAGCCTGCCAGGCCAGGGTCGTGGTGGACATGCGGTCGATGTACGTGTTGCCGCTCAGGTTGTAGGAGTTGAGGTCGAAGACGTTCGCCAGGTCCAAAGGCAGGGTGGACAGGGACTGGGCGCCAAATCCACTGGTGGAGTTGCTAGGATCGCTGTTCGCCAGGTCGATGACGGTCTGGATGCGGTCGTTACTGGTGTAGTTCTGCTTGTAGTCCATGATCCTGAGCAGGCGGACCGGCGAGAGGACAGGACGGCCCATGTCAACAGCTCCACCCGTGGAGGTGTTGGTGGGGTCGGTGATCTGACCGGAGTACATCGGCCAGGCCTGTTCGATGGTCGCGGGAATCTTCTGGACCGTGGCGGGGTTGACCGAGGGCCAGTTCTGGCCGACCACGAAGTTCATCTTCAACTGGGCGACTTCCTTGAAACCCTTGATGTGGGTGCGGAAGGGGCTGTAGAAGTTGGTGATCGTGGCGGGCAGGGTGCCGGTGTCGGCCAGGAGGAACTTGTCGACCCGGGCCCCATCCAAGGGGGTGGGGTCGGCAAGCGTGGCAGACGGGTTGGCCCACTGGGCGAGCACCGGGCTGCCGGGTTCGATGCCGGCGGCGCCGAAATGCGCACCATTGGCGTTGGCCGTGCCGTCCATGTTCAGGGAGTGGTCGCGAACGCCGTAGATCACCAGGCTGTCGCGGACGCCACCCTCAGTGGAGACCACCGTGGTGCCGATAGCGTTGAAGCCATTGGTCACGTTACCAAACAGGTTGGTGGACGTGGTGACGTTGGTGGTCGGGTTGACCAGGCGGGACTTGGGGAAAGGCAGGACCGTGTAGGGGTAGGTCTGCGCGGGGTTGGTAGCCTGGGGACCCATGGCCGGAGCCAACTGGGCCCACTGGCTGCGCTGCCAGGTGGAGAAGCCGGAGTTCTCGCCGGAGCGGGTCAGGCCGGCATTGCCTGCCTGGTTGACGCCGGGGATGGACCCGGTGGCGAAGCTGATCTGGCTGAAGGTGTCAGTCAGGAATTCGCCCATGGTGAAGCCGGGCAGGGTGGTGAAGGTGCCGGTGGCGGCGGCGGGGCCGGTGCTCATCATGGCCGCGCCGTAGGTGCCCCAGGATTCAGTGGTGGTGACAGGTTCCCGCTTCAGCCAAAGGAAGAAAGCGCGATCGCCGGAGTTCAGGTCCAGTAGGCCTGGGTTGGAGTTGAAGCGATCATCCTTATTCCAGCCCTGCGAGTACTGGAACCGGGGATCCATGATGCCTGGCAGCGAGCCGTCGTTGTTGAGGTAGCCCTTGATGCCGACGAAGGGCAGCTGGGTGTAGCTCACGCCCGCAGTGAAGGTGGAGGCGTTGGGCAGGTTGAACACGCCGATGGCATTGTTGGGGACCCAGATGGAATCGGTGACGGTGTGGAAGGCCGCCTTGTCAATGAGGCCGCCGGGGCCGGCGCCGGTGAAGCCAGTGAAGCTCCAGACGTTAGTGGCGGCAGTGGCGGTGCCCAGGATGGTGCCAGAGCCGGACAGCGGGTTGATGCCCGTGCCGTCCAGGACGCCGATCGGCACGGAAACGATATCCATGCCGCTCAGACCATGGCGACCGAAGGAGTTCGCACCCTCGGGGTTGCCGTTGCCGGTGAAGAACCAGCGGGCATTGCCGCCCATGTTCGGGACGGCCATTTCGAGCACGTCGGCGATTTCATAGACGTTGGCGACACCGGTCGTGGTGCGTCCAGCGGTGCTGTTGGTGCGGATCGTGGGCCAGGTGTAGGTCCAGCGGAGCAGACCGTCGATGAAGCCGGAGCCATCGGGGTTCGTGCTGTCGTCCAGCGTGCTGGTCGAACGACCGGCAATGGCGCGGACATAGTTGATTTCACTCTGGCGCTGACCGTAGTACCAGCCGGCGTTGCGGTTGTTCTGGGTGAAGTTGACGCGGCGGAGCTGCTGCGGGACGGTGCCCGTCTGCTCGGTCGGGTAGTTGCCGAAGTAGCCCGGCACATCTAATTCGCTATTCACGCCGTTGTCGACGGTGAAAAGGTAGGGGCTGTTGGAGGGGATGACCTGGGCACGGGCCTCGTGGTTGGACCAGCTGCCGCTAGCTGTGCGCTGGGCATCCGCGATGGGCCGCTGATTCACAAGATCCCATGAGAGGGTGCGCCAGTCGGTGGACACGTTGCCACCGCTGCCGTCGTTGGCGCCCGCGTAGTTGTATTGGTTGAAGTCGCGTTCGTCGTTCAGGGGGTTGGTGTTGTGGAGGAGATTGTTGCCCTGCTCCAAGCTGTAGAGGGTGATCCAGCTGGTGGAGAGGAAATTGCCGGAGCTGTGACCGGACTGGGGCATGGTGTAGATGGCGCCGTCAGTCTGACCGAAGGTGGGGCCGTCGAAGAGATGGGTGGCCTTGCTGCTAAACGAATTATCCGTGACGTTGGTTTCAGCGCCGGATTCCGGGTAGCCCACGATCGGCAGGTACTGGAAGGTGTAGGTGGCGCCTTCCCCTGATTCGATGTTGAAGTCGCCATTGTTTCCGTAGCCACCGTCGCCTTCGAAGCTACCGCGAGGCGCGTCGAATTCATTGTTGCCATCCATCAGGATGCGGTCACGGGCGTTGGCGATGCGGATGGTGCCGAAGATCGGGTACACGGTTGGACCCGTGTTGTTCTGGCGCTGGTACTGGTCGCGCACGGCCACCGGCAGAGTGATCTGCTGGAACCCGGCCATGCGGGAGAACATGTACTGCATGCGGCTGGGACCCCAGTTGATCTGGAAGATTCCGTCGGCGGGTCCAATCCAGGGGTTGTAGATCAGCTGCGAGCTGGGATCCACGACAGGAGAGGGCCAGGTCGCGGGTGCGCCGGGGTAGTTCGACAGATTCCACGTGCCGATCGTGATGCCCACGGGCTTGGTGGTGGCATGGACGGTGTCCTGGTGGCCGGTGACCGTGGTGCGGTCCGGATCATAGATCTGGACGTCCTTGTTGTAGCCCGAGTTGCCGCCGGCGTGGGCGAACAGCCAGCGCCACTTGGCGGTGACGGGATTGGCATCGTCGTAGGGGAAGCCGGTGGTGCCGGGGAAATTATTGGTGGCGCCGCCATCGCTCGAGCCATAGGGCTTGGACTGGGGTTCCTGGATGCTGGGACGGCCGGGGTTGCTGGTGACGTTGGTGCCGCCACCGATGACAACTCGGGAGATCTGCCCATCACCGAGAGGATTCGACACCGGGTTGTTGATGGTTTCAAAGTGGCCGCCATCGATGGTCCAGAGATTGCCGACCTGGGGACGGTTGTTGGGCTGCACCTTGACCGTGTAGTTCTGGGAACCCTTGTTGGTGGGAATGGTGATGAATCCACCGGTGTTGGGGTTCCAGACCTGCTCGTAGGCCTGGACCGTGAAGGACCAGACGGAGGGGTTGGTGAAGATGTAGTCGGGATTGCCGAATTCCGAGGTTCCCTTGTTCGAAAGCGGGCCCAGGCCGTTGACATTCTCAATGAGGATCGGGCGCCAGCGCAGGGAGCCGGTCATGGGATCCACGATCGGGTATTCATTGTCCAGGGGCTGGGTGCCGCTCAAAACAGGATAGGTGTTCGAAGAGCCGCCCTGGCCATTGAGCGTGAAGGTCTGGCCCACGGGGAACAGGGGGCTGCTGACGAACACGGAGCCCGAGGTCACGCCGTTCTGGTAGAAGGCGTTGGGAACCGCAACGTTCAGGTCGCGGCCATCATAGGTGATGCCGTCGCCTTCGGGATCGCGGAACAGGGTGCGGGCGTTCCAACCGAGGGCGGGCTTGCTGTCATTCGCCAGGGTGATGGGGCCGCCGAACCACTGGTTCCTGTCGGGCACGGTGGGGGCGGGGCCCATGTTGGAGAAGGCCAGATCGGTGGCCTGGAGATCACCGAGGGGCTCGGGGGATTCACCGCTGGTGTAGAAACCATAGGGGGAATTGCCGATCCATTCGGTGGGGCCGGGGTAGAAGCGTGAGCGATCGGAGATCGTGATCGCGCTGACGCCGCCGGTGATGTCCCACTTGACCTGGGACGGGTCGAAAGCGACGACGCCGGAAACGGTCTCGGTGTAGACGTTGCTGTTCAGGGTGGGAACCTGGTCGCCCACGATGGAGATCGTGAGGTCCTTGACGTTGGTCAGACCACCTGGGTCGGTGACCTGCACCTTGACGGGCAGGGACTGGCCGGCGAGGGTGTTGTTGTTGAAGGTGCCATCGGTGATCAGGACCGCGTTGGCGCCCTGGAATTCACCCGCATGAGGACCGCTGACCACGGCATTCTGGAGCACCAGGCCGGCCTGTGTGCCGGGGAGGAGCTTCCACCAGAGCTGGGAATCCTGCCCTGAATTGGGATCAGATGCGGAAAGCGGGAAGCCCGTGCCGGCCTGGGCCTGGGAGACGGGGATGAAGTGGTTGGCGGGCAGGCTGGGCAGGCTGCTGGTGGTGATCACCGGAGGCAGGTTGCCGCTGTTGAAGGTCAGGCTGACGGTCTGCGTGGCCGAGGTCAGCTGGAAGGAGGGGTTGGCGGGCAGTACGTCCGTGGCCGTCACGTTGAAGGTGGCGGTGACGGAGGTCTTGCCGCTCGGCACGTTGCCGCCGAAGCTCACGATGCCGGTGGCCGGGTCGATACCGATGGTGCCACTGATGCCCGAGGTGCCGCCCAGGTTGTCGACGAAGGTCGGCGTGCCGGTGACATTGTAGCGGATGGCATCGTTATCGGGATCCGTCGCGAAGACCGCGAAGGTGTTGTACGAGATCACGCTGCTGACGGCGGGAGCCGTGAAGCTGCCCGTGGTCGGGCTGCTGATGATCGGAGCATGGTTGGGAGTGACCGTGATGGAAACATTCTGGG
>JANXQX010000179.1 GCA_025353305.1 Holophagaceae bacterium | reverse complement strand
CGACGCCCAACCCACCCCCTTACAAGCCCGAGCCTTCCAGCTTCTCGGCCTCTAAGCGTGTTGGCAGTACCTGCACGCTGAAATCCAGACGAATGCCTTATGGCACAAATGGATTTTTGACTGATCAATATGGAACTTCGGCCAAGTGTAAGTTAAAAAATATAATCAATTAAAAAATATAATAAAATTCGATAATAAAAAATAATATAATAACCAAACAGGCACAATATTATAAAAAGTATGCGAATCATATACACACATGTAAATTGATAAAATTGCATCCCGGTCATACTTGGCAGAACCCTTGATCGCGTAAATATGCAAATTCATTTTTTCATTCTGTTCGAGTAAAAATTGCCCCGACAGGGCCACCCAAAAGAATGGATATTTAGACGGGCCGAATTTGCAGCTGTTCCGGCCCAGGAGATCTAGTGCATCATTCACCCAACTATCCAGATCTAGGTAACCGTCCTGGACCTGAACGCCCATTGCTTCAGTGCCAAGTCCCTCATCCCACCTCAGAGGAGGATCCATGCGTTCGAATGGCTTAACATCGGCCCTGACCGTGTTGCTTTTGGCCGTACCTTTTACCAGGACTGCTTCGGCCCAAGCCACCCAACCAGGTCAAGCTGCCCCCAAGGCGGCGGAGGCAGATTGCCTGACGGAGAATGCCAATCTCAAGAACAAGATGCAGTTCTTCGTCTGCCTCAATGCCAAACGCGAATACTGCCAGGATCAACTGCTCAAGCTGCAGACGGAATGCCCACAGGGTTCAGTCAAATACAGCGGGGCGTACAACAAATACCTGGCGGTGAAAAACAAGGCCAATCAACTATTGGACATGGTGGTCGCGGAAATGAAATACCACGACAAGACCCCACCTGAGAAATTCAAGCAGCTGATGAAGGAAGTCAACGAGAGTACCCAGGAGTTTGACCGGTACGTGCTTGGGACGACCTGCGAAGGTGCCAGCAATCGTTTCCTCCCCCTCCTGATCCCGATCATCACGGCGGCCTTGTTGGACCGGAGCCGCACCCTGATCGATGGCTGGCTCTCCGGAAACCAGAACACGAAAGAACAGCGCGCGGCTGAACTGACCGCGCAGCGTTGGAGGACCCCCGGCGAATTTGGCGCCCCAGCGCCAGTGGCTCCGGTGCCAGTGGTCCCGCCCGCGACGGATCCCGCTTCCCCGCCACCAGGGCAGTGAGCTTGATGGGCAAGTGGGGTTTCACGATGAATACGAAACGACCGATTCACCAACAGCCTCGTAACCGGAGCGCGTATTTATCTCCCTTATTCTGTCTCTTGCTGCTTCTCGGCCACCCAGGGTTCGCTCAGGATCTGTTGAAATCCACAGCGCCCCAAAAGGTGTTTGAAGGATCAGAGGTCATTCAAAAGATCGCGGTTTCTGATGGTGGCGATTCGGGTCTCATCCTCCAGCAGGATGGCACAATCCGCGCGGTGGATTTTCTGACCCAGCGGACCATGAAAAAATGGGAGCCCGTGCAAGCCGGTGTAACGGCCATGGCGCTTGGCAAAGCCGATGGCCAAGCCCCAGGCTTGGCCCTCATCGCAACTGAACGGGCCCTGTGGTCAAGCAATTCAGAAAAGGGCGGTCAGGCCGAATTCTTTCAGAAAATATGGGAGACCAAATCCAGCATTTATGGTGTCAGCCTCTCGCCCGGCCAGGAACTTGCTGCGGTGGCCACCTCAGATGGCTTTTTTATTTTGAATCCCAGAACGGGGGCCGCCATTTTCTCCAATACTGAGGCCAACTGCCCCGTGGCGCGCTTCGCACCAGATGGCCGAACCTTGGCCGTCGGGTTGGGCAAGAAGGTGCTTATCTATCGAGTGCCGAGCTTTACCCAGAAGCAGGTTTGGTCCATGGATTTTTCGCCACATACGCTCGCCTTCGCTTCTAGCGCCTTGTTCATCGCAATTGGCGGTGATCGCGAAACCATCCTGGTCAAAGAGGTTGTGGATGGGAAAACAGTCAAGACATTGAAGCTCGATGCCTCGGCCCAGGATGGTTCGGTTTTGTGTTTCGCCTCGGACTCGGCTGGCCTTTTCGTCTGTTCCGACCATCGTCTGGTGTCATTCACGGGCCTCGACCAGGGAAAGCCCACCTCGAAAACCATCAAGTTCAAAGATCGAATCCTATCCATGGCTTTTTCAAGAGCTTCGGAATCCCTCTTCACTGTTTCTGAGGGCAGCCGGTCTTTGGGCCAGTGGAGTGTCGCAATCCCAAAGCCACCGCAAGGTCTCCTGGCAGGCACAAAAACCTACAGTCCCGTAGCGGTTCCTCCCAGGCTTACCCTTTTGAATCCGACCGGAGAGACACGGGTCAAAGACGGGGTGGTCCAGGTCACCTTCAAAGTAAGCGCCCCTGTGGATCAACCGATCACCAAGGTCAGGATTCTCGTGGATGGCAAGCCTGCCCGAATCACAGCAGGCACCGCAACCGCCGTGTCCGCATCCCCAGCTTTCGAGGGTGCCATCACCGGGTCCTTCTTGAACGATCAGGAATACACCTACCAAGTGGCCTGTCCCTCGCTGGAACCCACCTTGCTGGTTCAGTTGGAAAGCACAACGGCCACTAGCGCAGCAAGGGTTGTGAAGCTTCAGAAAACTGAGCCCCTTCAGGCGCAGCCCAAACTCATATCAAAAGTGGTTCCTCCGACCCTCACGTTGGCGATGGCCCCTCCGGGCGAAGCCGCCTCGCTTTCAAATCCATCGAATCCTTTGGTGGACCTGCTGGTGCGGGTCCACAGTCCGCCGGACCAGCCGGTGCTCTTGATCAAGATTCTTGTGGATGGCGTTCCCGCCTCGACCAGTGCTGTGCTCGGTTCCAATGGAACACCTTTCAATCCAGTGGCGGGGTACATCAGTGGAGAGACCTACAGGATCCCAGTGCGGCTTTCACGGCGCGAGAGTGCCGTGATGGCCATAGCTGAAACCGCTTATGCCGAGAGCGAACCGGCGGTGGCGAAGCTGGGCTGGAAGTCCTATAACGCTGCTGCTCCTTCAGCATCCCCGGCGATGGCGCGAGCCTCGGAGCCAGCGGGCACGGATGCCTCATCTCCAGGCAGCAACCCCGCCCCGGGCGAGGTTGAAGGACTGAAAACCGAGGAAGCACCCCAGACACGCAAGGCAGAGGGAGCTTCTGAAAGCGACGCGACCCGGATCCTGGACGGTACCCGGCAAGATTCATCCGTGCCGTTGCAGGTGGATTCCAAGGGGAGGCTCCGCTGGCAAAGCGCGAAGACCGAAGGCAAGCCGTCACCAACCCTGCGGCAACCATTGGAAAGCGCGCCATTCAGTGTCCAGATCATCTCCCCCGCCAATGGAACCACCTCCAAGGAAAAGGAAGTCCTGCTCACGGTAAAAGTCGGTTCGACGCCGGGCCACGATGTCAGCAAGCTCCAGGTTTTGCTGGATGGGGCCCCGGTGGAAGCCACACCCACCTCATCGAGCGGCGCTCCATTAAGCGCGCCTCCCGCAAATGGGCAGGTGGTCAAGTATCGCTTGGCGCTTCCTCCCCAGGATTGTCAGATCACGGTGCTGGCCGAAAGTGGCGCCAACCACAGCAAACCCTCGACCATCCGCATTCTTCGTGGTGCGAAAGCGGCTGCTTCTGGGTCGGCAAGATCTTCCGGTTCATTAGGCAAAATGGCGAAGCCGCTTGTTACTATCACGGATCCACCGCAGGATTCGATCGTCAGGGGAAACACGGTCAAGGTTGGTGTGAAGGTCAGCGTTCAGCCCGGGCAGGCCCCACCGACGGTTCGGATCCTGGTGGACGCGCAAGACGCTAAGGCGGATAGGGCTCTGCCAAAGCCTGGTGAAGTTGCGCCCGCCGATCCGACCGCTGATCGCGGCGGCCAGGAAGAAATCCAGTATTTCACCGTCGCCATTCCCAACAAGGACTGCACCCTGATGGCCTACGCTGAAACGCCCTATGCGACCAGCGATCCAGCTTTGTTGAAGCTGCGATGGGATCGGTCGGGGATGACTACGCCTTCGACAGGACTGCCCACGCTCTATCTTCTGGCGGTGGGCGTGAGCAAGTACAAGGACAAAAGCTATTCCCTCAACTATCCAGCCAAGGATGCCCGCGATTTCGCGGATGCCATGAAGGCGCAGAAAGGCAAGCTCTACAAAGATGTGGTCATGAAAGTCCATACCGATGATGCCGCCACCCGGGACAACATCATGGACGATCTGGAATGGATCCAGCGGCAGGCCACGCAACAGGACATGGTCATCGTGTTCTTCGCGGGGCACGGCATCAATGATACGGTCACCGGGAATTACTATTTCCTGCCCTACGATTCCAACATGGAAGCCGTCAAGCGCACCATGATTCCTGGATCGGAAATCCACTCGACGCTGACGCGGTTGACGGGCACCCGCCTGCTATTCATGGACACCTGCCACGCAGGGAACATAACGGGAACAGCAGCTCGCGGGGTTCCCGACATGCGGCAGTTTCTCCAGGACTTGAAAGACGGCGGCCAGGGATTGGTGGTCATCACTTCTTCCCGTCCCGGGCAGAAGTCCCAGGAGCACCCTTCATGGAAGAACGGGGCTTTCACCAAAGCCTTGGTGGAAGGGCTGAAGGGCAAGGCGCAGCGTGATAAGCAGGGCTTCGTGACTTTCACTGCGCTGGATGCCTACATCACCCAAAGGGTGAAGGAACTGACCAATGGAACCCAGGCCCCGACTACCCAGAAGGGCACAGAGGTTTCAGATTTCCCCGTGGCCCTGGTGGATTAGGGCCGGTACGAAATAGCCTGGGTCATGGAGCATTCTGCTAGGCTTCTGGCGCCGGGTGGCCATCCTCATGGCCGGATTGTTTTACCGCAACGGTGTGCTGATTATACAAATTCGGATGCCGTCGAAGCCATTGGCGCATGAACCCTGACTCGCCGAAGGACTATCTCGGCGCAGGGCCACCCATGGTAACCTTTGTAAAATTCATGCCCACCTGAGGTGGTAGCTGTGATGCGGAGGGACCATCATTTTCCCTGATTCATTCGTGATCGTGATCCACGCGCCAGGACTGGAGCCGCAAAGACTGGAGTTATCCCGGGACCGAACCGTGATAGGGCGCGTGGCCGGGGATATCGTGCTTCCCGATCCACTCTGCTCCTTGACCCACGCGGAGATCTTGTTCGACGGCACCTCGGTTCGCCTGAAGGATCTTGGAAGCACCAACGGCACTTTCCAGAATGGCCAGCGGGTGACCGACCTGGTCTGGAAACAGGGTGCGAGCATCGAGATCGGGGGCCATCGGCTGGAGTTCAAGGAAATCCTCCCGGCCACGATGGGGCCGGGCGGCACGATCGTCGCCGCCAACATCGAAGCGCTCAGCGCGCTGCCCGTCCAGTTCTATGTGCTGATCATCTATCCTCCGGACAAAGCGCCCGTGACCCGGAAATTTTTTCAGGCCCGGTCCGTGGTGGGTCGAAAAGAGGGGGATATCGTGTTGGCGGACCACGGTTGCTCCTCCACCCATGCGGAGATCCTTTTCGATGGCGGCAGTGTCAGCATCCGCGATCTGGGCAGCACCAACGGCACTTGGTGCAATGGCGAGCGCATTACCGAAATGGTCTGGATTCCTGGTGTCACGCTCAAAATCGGCGGCCATAAACTTGAGCTGAAAGAGATCCACGCCGCGGCGGCACCCAAGGCTGGCGGGCCGATTCCCGGCGCCCCCAAGCAGGCGGATCCGCCCGATTCCCCCCAGCCTCTTCCCTCCAAGAAACCATCAAACGCTCTTTTGATTACCGTTGCGGTCCTTTTGCTTGGGTTCTTCGGATGCGGAGGTTGGGTACTTGCGCGTATGTTGGGTTTCGACCTGGTCGGGAGTGCCGATATTCGGCCGCAGCTTTCCGAACCCCGCGAGGCCACGGTTCAGTTTGTCTGGTTCGCAGGCCAGGCCGGCCCCACAGCCACCGGGGGCATCGCGCCGGCACGCATTCGCGTGGGTCCCAACAAAACGGGCACTGTTTCAGTAGGGGTCTCGGAGGAATTCGCGGGTGGTGGCGGAAACCAGTGGCGCACGGCCATCTGGCTTGCAGCTTTCAATGCGACCCGTGCGGTAGGTGCCTCCCTCGCTGATTACGAATTCAATGTCCATGTGGGCGGACACACCGATGGACCTTCGGCGGGAATGCTCACTACTTCGGCCATGCTTGCCCTGCTGCGCGGTAAGGACATCCGGCCGGGCACCACGATGACCGGCACCATCAACCCTGATGGCACCGCCGGTCCAGTGGGCGGGATTGTTCAAAAGATGGAAGGCGCCAAACTGGCCGGCCTGAAGCGGTTTGGTTTTCCCATCGGATGTCGCAATCACAAGGATTTGAAAACCGGACTGGATGTGGATCTCATCGAAGTTGGTCGGCGCCTGGGCCTTGAAGTCAAAGAGATTGGGGACATCAACGAGGGCTACGAATTCCTCACCCGCGACAAATTGCCTCGCACTGAACCCATCGCCGAAACAGAAATGGAGCCGGGTCCACAGACTCAAGCCCAGTTGCGGGTCAAGCTCCTGGTCTGGAAATCGCGCATCGAACGCGAAGCCTCTGAACTGAAAAAGGAAGCCAAGGCCACAGGCGTTCCGCCCCAGGTCTATGCGCCATTGCAGGCCGAGGCCACCAAGGCCTTCGAGGCCGCGAAACGTGACGAGCGCAATGGATTCCTGATGTCGGCGCTTCAAGGCTATGTTCAAACGGCGCTTTCCTATGCTGTGGCCGCCCGGGTGACCACCGCCTACGCCCACATGATCAAGGGTGACGAGTCCGGCCTCATCGAATCCATCCAGTCGGACTCAGGCGTGAAAGGCGAGATCGAAGCGTTTGGCCAGGAACTGGAAGTCAAGGGCCAAGCCAAAACGCGGGGTGGACAGGTGAACACCACCCATGCCTACACGACCTACGTGAAGGCCCGGGCTTCGGCCATGATCGGAGATGACTTCATGACAGCCTCCGTGGGCCTCCTGAAGGACATCAAGGATCGCAAAATCCAGCTCAAGCAAGAGAGCCTGGGAACACTCATGACGCGCATCACGCTCCCCATGCGTTTCTACAGCATGTCCAGGATCTATCTCGAATTCGCGAAGGATCTTCAGGATTTGATCTCCGAGGAAGGCGACACCAAGCCCCTGGGCGCACGGTCAGTGGATCGGGCTGTGACCTGCTACTCATCCGGCTCAGCCGCGGTATTGGCCTACTTCGATGCTCTCATCACCGAGGAGGTTGCAAAGGTCAAGGGGCTGTCCCTGGAAGAAGCCCAGGCACAAGTCGCCACGCGGGAAATGGATTACTATCTGGCGCGCAAAGCGAAAGTTCTTTCGGAGCTGACAGGCAAGAACGGGTCGAATGAGGCTGTGAATCTCATGCGTCTTGCTGCGGCGGGGTATGCCTTCCTTGATGGGGCCAAGCTCGTGAACAAGTGGTATTCCCTGGGCGGAAGCTACGACGCAAATGGTGGCGTGGTCCTTGAAAATCGCAGGGCTCTTACGGCTCAGCTTGAACTGGCCCGACGCAACGCCCGGGAAGCTGCGGCCCGGGCCAAAGATTCCGTGGGATTCGTTCCAACACCTGCGCGCCTGGCATACCAGGTGGCCGGCGCTCACCGCGAAGGCAACGACAGCGAAAAACTGACGGCCCTCGCCTCCTATTGGCAGGCGACATTCTGGAGTGAATTGGCGGCTTCAACGGGCAAGTAGCTCCACGGTCCGCTGTCGTTCCGGATTCTTCGCAAGAATCCAGCACCTTCCTTGCCATGGAATCTGTCGGCTTTATCTGGCGAAGACCCATTCCGTGTCGGAAGACTACCGAAACCAGATCAGCCAGGATCGCCCCCATCCGGCTTGATCGATCGTTTGACTTGACCTCCGAGCCTGGGTGGATTTCAATCTAGTTACTCCTCCAAGCATCAAATCCCAACAACGCCGAGACCCTTACGATTTTCGGCTTCAGACCTACGCATACCCAGGCGTCCCACGCTGGTCCAACACCCTCAAGAAAGCCAAGTGGGAATTGAATTCCTTTCTCACCCTTTGTCTCCAAAAGGATTCACATGCGCCCTTCAAGCCTGTTCAGATCAATGGCCTTCCTTCCCGCCCTGGCAGCGGCCACCTTGTTTGCCCAGTCGCCAACCCTGCAGCATGCTCAAACCTATATAGAAAGAGAGAAGACAGCCTCTCCGGAGATCAAGCTACTGCTATCGAAGCATCGCAAGCAGATCACCGATAAGAAGCTTCACTTCACGGTGGGTTTCACCTATGCGATGGAGCACAAACTCGCTGAGATCACTGGAGGTGTGCGTAACACGGATCCTACCGTCGTGACGAAACAGAATGAAATCAGCAAAAAGGTGCTGGCTTTGAATGAACAGGCCCTGACCAAGGCACTGAAGGTCAATCCCGCATTGAAGATGAAAATCCCATTGTTGTATTTGGCCCCCAAACCCACGGACTCCAAACTCGATTGGCGCACATCAGGCATGGTCAGCCCGGTCAGGCGGCAATTGGGCGGCACTTGCTGGGCTTACGCCGCCACTGCCGCGCTGGAGTCATCTTCCCGGCTCGTCAACAATCAACAGATCGACGCTTCAGAGCATTACGTCATCACGAATGATTTCGCGGACTGGTATGTGCCGGGCAATTACAACGCCGGTGGCTGGTGCTTCAAGGCCGTCAACTTCCTGGTCAACAAGGGCACCGTGGCCGAAACCACCGACCCCGACATCGGCACGGCTGGAACCCCGAATCCGGGCATCTTCAAACCTTATGGCGGCATGGCCTGGGGATTTTGCCATGGCACCAACGGACAGGCCACCGTGGCTGAGGTCAAACAGGCGCTTTGCGAGCATGGTCCGGTGGGCACCTGGATCGATGCGGGCGGGACCTTTGGCAGCTACACAGGGGGCGTGTATGACGACACCGATACGAGTCACACGGTTGGTGGCCATTTTGTCTTGATCATCGGATGGGATAACAGCAAGAACGCCTGGTTGATCAAGAATTCCTGGGGCAGCGCGACCTGGGGCGACCCCTGCGGATTCGGCACTGAAAAGGGTTACGCCTGGGTTGGCTATGGCATTCATGGAATCCAGACTGATGCTGTGTGGATCCATAGCCATCCGACTCATTACCAAATCGATAGACTCGCATGGGAGAAGATCATGCAGGGTGGATTGAAGCTGCAGCCCATCCATCAAAAAATCTGATCCATTTCGGGGAATCCACGAAGGCGAGGCGAATCCTCGGTTGGGAGTGCGCAGCGCCGTGTGATCTGAACATGCGTGATTGTGACAAACCTGGAGTTGGAGGACTGCTGGGCCTAGACTGAAGGCATGTCCTTCACTCCCGGTTCCAAGCACGGCCAGATGGCCGACATCAACATGACTCCCATGATCGACGTGATGCTGGTGTTGCTCATCATCTTTATGGTGGCAGCGCCGATGCTGACCACGGGCGTGGATGTGAACCTGCCGGAGGCCAGGACCGGCAAGAGCCTGGAATCCGAGGCCCTGACCGTGACGTTGACCGATGATGGCCGCATCCAGTTTGGGAAGACATTTGTTCAGCTGGGCGTGCTGCAAAAACAGCTTCGCGAGCAGGCCAAGCTGGATCGGAAGCGGCCGGTGATGGTGCGGGCGGACCACAATCTGCCCTATGGCCGAGTCATCGCGGTGGTGGACAGCATCCGCGAGGCGGGCTTCTCGCAAGTGGGATTTGTAACACAGGCCTCGCTGGAAGCAGAAGGTAAGTGATGAGCCAGGAACTGTATGTCCTTCTCCAGGAGCGCGCGGCGCTGGGAAGGATCCGCTTCCCTGTGGCCATGGCGGTGGGCGGAGCAGTGCTGAGCATCCAGTTGGGTCTGGTGGCCCTTTCGCTCTTTGTGGGCCGGACCCATGGGGAAGCACCCGAGCCGAAAAAGGTCACCTGGGTGACCCTTCCGGGAGCCGCGCCAACAGGACCCAGTGGCGGCAGCGGTCCCCAGATTGAGGGAAATACCAGCCAGCGCATCCGTCGCGTGGAAGACGTTGCACCGAAAGTCATTGAGAAGCCGGCCGGCAGGATCCCCGACACCGTGGGAAATACGAAAGCCTCACCGCCCATCAAGGGCACGAATCCCGATACGACCAGCAAAGGCAAGAGCGCG
>JANXQX010000175.1 GCA_025353305.1 Holophagaceae bacterium | reverse complement strand
AGCACCATCCTGGGCCTGGTGGGCGCGGGCCTGACCGTGGCCATGAAGGATTTCATCGTGGCCTTCTTCGGCTGGTTCGTGCTGATGGGGAAGAACGGCCTGCGGGTCGGCGACTGGGTGGAGATCAAGGGCGTCGGCGGCGAAGTGGTGGAAGTCGGGCTGCTGCGGACCGTGCTGCTGGAGACCGGGAACTGGAGCGACGCCGCGCACCCCACGGGCCGCCGCGTGACCTTCGCCAACAGCTTCGCCATCGAGGGGCATTTCTTCAATTTCTCCACCTCGGGCCAATGGATGTGGGACGAAGTGCGCGCCACCATCCCCGCCGGGCAGGATCCGTATCCCATTATCGCAAGCATCCAGAAATTGGTGGAGGAGCAGACCCAGGCCAACGCCGAGTTGGCGGAAACCGAATGGCAGCGCACCACCGCCCGCTACCGGGTGCACGCCTTCTCCACCGTGCCGGGCGTCCACATCCAGTCCACGAGCGAAGGCATCGAGATCCGCGTCCGCTACATCGTCCAGGCCCATGAAAGCCATGAAGCGCGCCGCCGCCTCAACCAGGCCGTGGTGGATCTGCTGCGAGGGAGGGGCGGGGAAGCGACGGCAGCGGATGCGGGGTGAGGGTGCTAATCAGGGTGAAGCGATTTGGATCGAAGTCTGGGTATTGAATCAGTTCCTACGGACCTAGCTTCTTGGCCTCTGAAGCGCGTAAAATCCTGGCGGTGCGGGGCCCAAGGCTGACTACGCGGCTGTCGGGCAGGATCAAGTTGTAGGCCAGATAGGCGAAGCGGCCAACCTCCGCAGGCTCGGTCAGCTTGACCTCCGCTGGGGGCCAAATCCCCCCGGCAAGCGATCTTCCTCTCAAGGACAGGATTGGCCACAGGGTCCCTTTGCCCGAGCTGGGCTTGCCGGTGACCTTCAAATGGAATTTCACCTTGCCGCGACTTTCCAGGGATCCACTCCAAAAGACCGCCGCCACCCCGGAAGCAGCGCGCCCAAAACCGTCCGACCGCGTGGTGAGGGACGTCGTGAGATTAGGTGAGGTGGCTAATTCCGTGGCTCCCAATAATTCAATTTCCGCCGTCTCGGTGAGCACTTTCAGCGGTATGAAGATTTCGAATGCCAGGTCGTCGAAGGCGGCTGTTGAAAGATTCTCGATCTCATAGAAAAAGCCCAAACCCAAGGACCCGGCCTTCGCTGTGGCTGAAAAGGTTGTCCGGATCTGCAAGCCAGGGAGCGTCAGTCCCGCATCAGTCCAGAATTGTCCTGGTACACCGTACCAATTGTCGTATTGGGCAATGGCGGCTTCCCCCGGAGGGACGTGCACATCCTTCCAAATAAAGGCGGCGGTCGCCGGGTGTTCCTGGATTTGGGGCTTGGGCAAATAAGTTGTCTTCTTGGGCGAAATCTCCAGGGGCGAGAACATGGGGTCGGGCAGTTGGGATTCTTCAAGGAAGGCGGGCCAGAAAGGGCCTTTCACCCATTTTCCTGGAGGCAGGGTGGAGTTCACGTCCATGGTCAAGGGGCGCTCCCCCAGATTCATCAGCAGCACTTCGTGATTCACGATAGGTGTGAAGTTACGGGTCTGCAGGGTGTCCCGCTCGATGATGTATAGCGGTTCCCCCCCTCGGCCCGGCTCAGGAGCCAGGGCCAAAAGGGAGGCCAGAATGATTTGCAGGGGGCGCTGGATCAGCAGCTTTCCGTGAATCATTTACGGAAGTAGGTCATGCCCGGGTTGGGACGGCCCACGAAACACATGCGGGTGAAGCCGTAAAACTTGATGATGTCCGCGGCGATTTTCGCATCCGCTTCTTTGGTCCCGAAATCAAGCAGCCAGGAGGAACCATCTACGACCTTCCAAGCCCCACCCACAAAAGAGGCTTTGACATTCACAGGATTCAGCGGAATGGAATCCTCTCCCGGATAGGCACCGGCGGGGGCGGATCCCGCAACCGTGAAATAGGTCATGGGAGCGTGGGGACGGCCCACGAAGCACTGCTTGTCCAGCTTGTAATGCTTGATGATGTCCCTGGCCTTCTCGGCATTGGCCTTGTTGGCGCCGAAGTCAAGCAGCCAAGCGCCACCGTCCACGACCTTCCAAGCCCCGCCGGCAAAGGCTGCGGTCACGTTGTTATAGTTCATGGAGTTGCAGTCCTCGGTGAGCTTTGAAGTCGCCACGTCCACAAAACGGCCGTTGAAACCTTCCAGGCAGAAAGCACCGGTAAGTCCGTGGGCTGCAGCGGCGGTATTGAGCGCGATGCCCATGGACTGGCCGTTAATCAGTGTGGCGCGCCAGAAGTCCACGTCCACGTATTCAGAGCGGGCCACCGGCAAGCTGATCAGGCCTCCGATGTAGGCCCGTGGGTGGTGGGACATGATGGCGTTCTTGAGGGAATAGGGGCTGGCGCATACGTTGCAGGAATTCAGCAAGACCACTGAGTTGTACAGGCCACTGAAATTCGTGGCTGAGCTGAAGTCCGTAGACCACATGGGGTCAGAGTTCCACTGAATGATGACGCCTGGGTTGCCATGACCGATGTTGTTCCATGCCAGCAGGTTCGTGCTCGTTTGCAAGACGTTCATGACGGCAGCCTTGGTGCTGGCGGAGCCGATTTTCTTGTCCACGCTGCCGAACGCCTGCGTGAAGATATTGCCAACATCGTTGGTGGCCTGTACGGCACTTGGGAACTCAGTATTGGCGGTGTTCGCCATGGCTTTCGGCCCATGGCCTTGAGGCAGGCTCAATTTCAGGTTCTTCAACAGGCTGGCCTTGATTTGCATCACGGCCGGGGTGGCGGCGGCGACCGTGCGTACAACCCCCGCGGGGGGAGTGAAATTATCTACTTTGTTGCGGAGGGTGGCCTTCCCGCCTTCGATGTCGTAATCGAGTTTGGAGACCGTGGCGCTATAGTCGTTTTTTGCTAGGAAGATGATCAGGGCCTCGGCGTTCAGCTTGTTCCCGATCCGACCCGTGATCGTGATTTGGGGATGGACTGCGGCACTCCGGCCGATTTCCGCGCTGAAATGCTGGGTCAGAAGTCCGTGGGTGAGGGTCTCCACTTGCTGCTTCTCGGCAGCTTGAAGGATGATCTTGCTCGGGCGCAACTGGATGGCTCGGAGAGGACCTCCTACCTCGGCAGTAAGGGGTGCCGCTACCAGCAGCACCAATATGGGTGTCAGCAGAAATGGAACGTTCTTGCGCATGGTGCGCCTCCTTGGGGTTGGTGTGTTTTATTCAGAAGCAAGCAGTGTGCAGATTTCATTTTCAAATGAGAAAGTGAGTTTGTGGGTGACTGCGGTATAGGTGCTGTTGGAGAGAAAAATTGCTAAAACTTCGTAGTGAAAAGGCCGGTTGGCGGAACCGGTGATCTTGCCTCTGACCGAACCCGCACTGATCAGGTCAGCGGCGAACTGCTGACCGATGAGATGGTGGACTGCTCGGATCAGTTGATCAGCGCCAGGCAGACCTTCACCCAGGGCGCTGGCGGCAACCTCCAAGTGGAGAACGGAGGAATTATTCGGCTGCATATTAGCCTGTGGAAGAGGATCGGCCATGGAAGCCAAGCAAAGTGGACCTTGAGGGTCCAAAGATTGAATACTCATAAAATTAGGCCTGCAGGGGGATCCTGCCACGATCTTTTCCATGTGCGCTAAAGGTGTCAAGGCCTTTTGTGAACAAACTGAGATCCTGTGGGCATTGTTTACCCTTCCAAAGCGCCTCTGTTTGGGCCAGGTCCGATTTTTTGTAGTTTGGTGTAACCTCTCTGCCAACCCCGTTGCTTTGCTAGACTCATCTTGTCGGGAGTAGCCCAAAGGGTTTGCGATCGAAATGATGATCGCCTGGAGAGTCGCGTGTTTGGAAAGACTTCGGAAGGTAGTACTGGCCGCCTGGTGCAGCTATGCGTGGGCTATTTCCTGTTTTATGTGGCCACGGGGCTCATCGTGAAATTTTTCACGGGGAGTGTTAACGGCGCCGTGCCGCGCATGGACGACATGGCCTTTCTGGCCTACAACACCTTCGGGGCCAATCTCACCTGCCTGGTCCCGGTGCTGGTGCTGGGCTGGTGGCGCATGGAAAGCATCCGAATCATCCAGCTAGGTGCTTGGAAGATCCCCTCGGAACTGCTGTACATCATCCCCAGTGGCATCTGCACCGCGGTGGTGATTCCCACCACCACACTGATGTACACACTGCCGATTTCCGTGATGGTGGCCATGGTCATCATGCGGGCCAGCGTCATCGTCATCGGCCGCGTGGTGGATGGTGTGCAGATCGCCCAAGGAATCCTGACCAAACGGGTCTACTGGGAGGAGAACGCTGCCGTGGCCTTCGCGGTCATGGCCGCCAGCATCGAGCTGATGGGGAGCAACGGCAGTAGTTTCGATTTCCTGCACAACCGTGCGGCCATGATCATTCTCACCAGCTACATCGTCGCCTACGCCATCCGCATCTACATCATGAACTACTACAAGAACACCCGGCCCAAGGGCGAGCCCTTGAACAACCGCGCTTTCTTTGCCACGGAGCAGATCGCAGCATCCCTCACCATGGTCGCCATCGCCACGTTCGTGTTCTTCTCCCCGCGGCTCTTCGCAAGTTGGGGAGAGCTGCATCAGATCACAGGTTTTGTCAGCGCCATCCGATCGCCCTTGCCTACCTGGATCTGGGCTTCGCTTTCCGGCGTTGCCTTCGGAATCGTGGCTTTCTTCAGTGTCTTCATCTTCATGTTCAAGGGGCGAACTGCCACCTTCACAGGCCTGGTGAATCGGCTCACGTCCCTGGTGGCAGGCACCACCGCCACACTGCTGGGCTGGGCCATTTTCGGCAGCAAATTCCCCAGCCTCCAGAATTGGGTGAGCCTCGGGTTCGTGCTGGTGGCGGTGGCCTTCCTGACCCGGGCCGAACGCAAGCGGGCCTTGGAACTCAAGGCGGCCAAGGAAATCTGAACAGTCTTGTGAGAGCGTTATCTTCCAATGCTCAACGGATCGAACGCGGCCTTCAACTCGCCGTGGATGGCCCGCACATCGGCGGGCTTCCAAAGCTTGGGATCCTCGCGGACGAAGGTGGTGAGGTCCTTCCGGTTGTCGAAGCGGGCCACCGGCAGGTGGTAAACCTTGCTGGCGTAGCGGTCGCCTTCCTGGACGATTCGCTCCACCCGGATCGTGCCGGGGCGGTCGCCCTGAGCCGATTGTTCCAGCAACCAGGCCATGTCGTCGCAGCCGTACTGGCCCAGCATCACTTCCATCGGTACGCTGTGGTTGAGGATGCTGCCCTGGCCGTCGGGGCGGCCGCGTTCGATGTTCTTC
Organism: Holophagaceae bacterium; assembly: GCA_025353305.1. Next base: position 11,702 of record JANXQX010000175.1, on the reverse strand, counting down.
CGGCGGCTTTCGGCGGGATCCACCCAGACATAAAGCACGGTGGCCTTCTCCAGAATTTCCGGCGACAGGGTCTGGAACGATGAATCGTAGCCGTGGGGCGGCGTGAGTGGGAAGGCTGAGCCGTGGGCGCCACCGCGTGCGGCCTCGATGACTAGCGTGCGGCCCGTCTTGTCCTGGGCGTTCTGGCGGTTGAGGACATCCAATTCCCGGCGGCATTCGGCTTCCAGGGCTTCGGCTATGCGTACGCGGATGCGGTGGGGAATCTCGCCAAGGGGCTGGGGCAGATCAAACTTGGCATGGGCCGCATCCAGCCGGTCGAACAGGTGCTGGGCGGCGCTGGGCACCTCGATCTGGCGGCTGGCCATCAGGTCGGCGTAGTCCTGGTTCAGCAGCTCGATGAGCACCGCCCAAGTCCAGTCGTCAATGAAGGGGCGGTTCGGCCCGCGATAGTAGGCGTAGCCAAGTCCGTTCGCCTTCAGTTCATCATCAATCCGGTGCATCAGGTGAACGTAGGGGTAGTCGTCCAGTTGCAGGGTGGGGCCCATATGGAAATCGTTGCGGCACTGGTCCGGCGTGAGGCTCGCCAAGTAGCGGCGCACCTCCGATTTGCCTGAGGCGGGCAGGGCGAAGAGGAGGACTGTATCGAGAAGTTGGCTCATGGATTCAACTTTATCAGCCGCATTGCAGGTGGCGGGTCACAAGCTGGCTCAGGGAATCGGCGTTGCCGAAAAGCTTCTCGCTCATGTTCAGGTCGTCGAAGGCCTGGAGATTCTGGACGAAGGAATCGATGAGCCCCGCCGGGAATACGCCGCCGTCTTCATAGCGGGCGCGGTCACGCTTCAGACAGGCGCCCGCTTCGAAGCAGGAAGCCGGTAGCCGTTTGAGTCCCGGCACCTTCGCGGCGTCCGCCCGGACGAAAAGCTGCTCGGCGATCATCAACGCTTCGGGCTGTTCCAGGCCATAGCGCGCGGCCACAGCCAGGCCCGCCAGGAGCAGGTGGATATTGGCGGAGCCGTCGGGGCTGCGGATCTCCACGGTTTGGTTGTTTTCGAACCGGCCTGTTCCGGGGCCTTCGAGCGGGTTGGCATCGCGCTGCATCTTGTCGCCCAGACCTACCCAGCCGAGCGGCACGCGCACCAGCACCGAGCGGTTGCGATCCCCCCAGCAGATGCTTGTGGGCGCCTCCTGGTGCGGCACCAGGCGTAGGAAGGAGGTGGGCACGGTGTTGCCGAAGGCCGTGAGTGATTCGGCGCACATCAGGTAGCCCGCGATCACTTTCTTGGCGGTATCAGTCAGCCCATTTTCGTCGGCCATCAAGTTCACGCCATCCTTTACGAGGCGGCTGTGGATATGGAGGCCGCTGCCGGCCTGGCCCACGATGATCTTGGGGGCGAAAGTGACTTCCAGGCCGTGCTTGTAGGCCACTTCCCGCAGCGCCCACTTGGCCGTCACCAACTGATCCGCCGCGTCTTCGATGGGCACCGGCAGGAATTCGATCTCGTGCTGCACCATCTCCAGATCGCCCGCGATGATGTTGCCCACCTCGGCGTGGCCGTACTTGATCATGCCGCCCATCTCGCTGATGACCTGCATAGCCTCGCGCCGCACCAGGCCCCACTTCGAGAAGGGATGGGATTCGTGGTAGCCCTTCTGTTCCACGATGGGATAGATCCGGTCCACCTCGGAGAAAAGGTAGTATTCCAGCTCGCCCAGGGCTTCCAGCGTGGCTCCGGTCTTCGCCTTCAATTCCCGCTGGGCCTTGCGCAGAATGAACTCCGGTGCGCTTTCCAGGGGATCTCCCTGGTTGTTGTAGAAGGAGCAGATGAAGTCGAGGGTGGGCACTTCGCTGAAGGGATTCACGAAGGCTGTGCGGTACCGCGGCACCACGTAGAGATCGCTGGAATCGGCCGATACAAAGGAAAAGAGGCTGGAGCCATCCACCCGTTCACCCATGGACAGCACCTTGTCGAGATGCGCTTTGCTGTTTATGACGAAGTTGAGCTTCTTGAGGCGGCCATCCCCCGCCACGTAGCGGAAATTGAACATGCGGATATCGTTTTCTTCGATGAAGCGGATGATGTCCTGCTTTGTGAACTCCGCCGCAGGCTTCCCCAGGGCGCGCACGAGCTTGTTGGGGCTGAGGGCGATGGAATCGTTCATTAAAGCTCCGTCTTCGTCATTTACCCAGGCAGATGACAGGTGTTCCAAGGAACTGGAAGCGCTGCTGCCACTCTTTCAAATCCCCATTTTCGCACGAGGATTCAGCTTCTCAGGCCTCGTTGTGGTGACCAATGTCTCAATCCGAAACTGATGGCTACCCGATCGGACGGATTGGGCGATTGAATCTCCCACATACCGTGGGGATGGCCAAAGAGCAGGCTGTAGAGGGTGGATCCAGCGCGGGTTCAAGCTTATAGGGACAGCGGTCGGCATTCCAGCGTCGGAGCCCCTCGGGGGAATATTTCGCATTGCCGTCGGCGAAGGTGGTCGCCACCGTCCTGCGCTTGCTCTGGAACTGCGCGGGAGCGAGAAAGTTGGCGTCGGAGCAAATGCTGATGCTGAACCCGTAGGTCTCACCGAGCCACTGCGCGGCCTCCCGCGCATCGCCGACGGGGATCCGGATGACGTCGCCGAATTGATAGGGAAGGCCGCAATTGGCGAAGGAGACGTGGGCCGTTTTCGAAATGCACGATGCTGGCTTCCGCTGAAAACCTTCGGGCACGGGTCGCCACGCTGACATCGCCAACAATCGCGATGCGTGGAGAACTGGGCATGGGACTCCTTTCAGCAGGAGGCAGGGTAACCAATCAATCAATAATGCGAGTATAACCAACAAGTCATAAAATCGATACGAAGGCACTGCAAAAGCATTGCCAGCGCTAAGCTTCTCGCGTCCAAAAAACACCGCGGATCTGAGCCGGAGGCTGCTATGACCGGCAGCTATGACCCCTGTCACATGGGACAGGTTCCTAGGATGGAGGTTGGGAAGACCTATGATTCTTGAGACGTGCACCGCACCTGTCGTCGATTCCATCCTGGAACTCGTGGGGAACACCCCGCTGCTCCGGCTGCGTCGCTTTTCGCCTGACTTGGAGATCTTCGGGAAGCTTGAGTACCTCAACCCTGGCGGCAGTATCAAAGACCGCATCGGTGTGGGCATGTTGAAGGCCGCCGAGGCCCGGGGCGAGCTGATCCCCGGCGTATCCACGGTCATCGAGGCCACCGCGGGCAACACGGGAGTGGGCTTGGCACTGGCCTGCAAGGCCATGGGCTACCGCTGCATCATCGTGATGACCACCAAATACAGCCGGGAGAAGATGCAGCTCGTGAAGGCTCTGGGAGCGGAGCTCGTCGTGGTTCCCAAGGAAGACGGCATGGATGGTGCTGTCGCCCACACGCAAAAACTGGCGGAGACCCTTCCCCACGCTTGGCTCAGCCGCCAGTACGACAATTGGGACAACCCCGGCACGCACGCCGCGACCACCGCGATGGAAATCTGGGAACAGATGGAAGGGCGTGTGGATGGCATCGCCATCGCGGCGGGCAGCGGCGGCTCTTTTACCGGCATTGTGAAACGACTGAAAGAACTGAATCCGAAACTGGTGGCCTGGTGCGTGCAACCAGTAGGCTCCTGCTATGGCGGCAAGGAAGTCTCCGAATGGAAGATCGAGGGCATCGGCAGCGTTCACGTGCCCGCCGTGCTGGATCTCACGTTGGCGGATCGCATCCTGGACGTGACGGATGAAGATAGCCTTGCGACCGCCCGCCAACTCATCGAACTGGAAGGTTGCCTGGTGGGCGGCTCCAGCGGTGCCAATGTGTGGGCCGCAGCGCGGCTTGCGCGTGAACTCCCCGTGGGCAGCCGGGTCGTCACCTTGCTTTGCGATGGCGCCGAGCGCTACCTCAGTAAATTCCCGATCGCGGATATCTCGGAAGAATGTGGCTTTTGAAATCAATCGAACAAGGAGCATCCATGGACACACGCAACAAAGGCTTCAACACTAAACTCGTGCATGCGGGCATTCGAGAGGACGCTTACGGCAGCGTGGTGACGCCCATCTACCAGACCTCCACCTTCGCCTTCCGCAACGCCCAGCAGGGCGCGAACCGGTTTGCAGGCACGGAGGGCGGCTACATCTACACCCGCATCGGCAACCCCACCACCACGGCCCTGGAGGAGAACGTCGCCCAGCTTGAGAACGGCTTCGGCGCCACAGCCATGGCCAGCGGCATGGGGGCCGTGAGCACGGTCTACCTCGCCCTGCTCAGCGCGGGGGACCACATGGTGAGCACGGACAGCGTCTATGGCCCCAGCCGCGGCCTGATGGAAAAACACATGAGCCGCTTCGGCGTCGAGTCCAGCTACGTGGACACCTCCGATATCGAAAATCTCCGCCGGGCCATGAAGCCAAACACAAAACTTGTCTATGTGGAATCACCCTCAAATCCTGCCATGTCCGTCACGGACATCAAGGCCGCGGCGGAGATCGCCCATGCTGCAGGCGCCCTACTGGTGGTGGACAACACCTTCGCCAGCCCGCACCTGCAGAAGCCCTTGGATCTGGGCGCGGACGTGGTGCTGCATTCCGTCACGAAGTTCATCAACGGCCATGCCGACATCGTGGGCGGAATCGTCGTGGCAAAGACCGAGGCCTTGCATAAACAACTCCGAGCCATGCTCGTGAATCTCGGCGCCAACATGGATCCGCACCAGTCCTACATGGTGAGCCGCGGCCTGAAGACCTTGGCCCTACGCGTGGAGCGGGCCGAGGAGAATGCCCGCAAGGTCGCTCCCTGGCTGGAGGCTCATCCCCAGGTGGCTTGGGTCCGCTATATCGGCCTGCCCAGCCATCCCCAGCACGAACTGGCCAAGCGCCAGATGACGGGCTTCGGCTCCATGATCGCCTTCGAACTGAAGGGCGGTATCGAGGCGGGTCGCATCGTCATGGACAACGTGCAGCTCGCTGGCCTCGCGGTATCCCTGGGCGGCGTCGAGACCCTCATCAGCCATCCCGCCTCCATGACGCATGCCAGCATGGCCCGCGAAAACCGTGTTGCCGCTGGAATCACGGATGGATTGGTGCGCCTTTCTGTGGGCATTGAAGATGTGGAGGACATCATGGCTGATCTGGACCAGGCTCTGGGTTGCGTCAGCGAGGTCGCCTCCGGCACCGATACTCGCTGGGCCGGGCTGCCCTGATTGCATCTTCTTCGCAGGTTGGTTCACGAACGTACGGTCCAGGGCCTCAAGCGAGGAGTCAGCAAAACGTGGATCTAGGGATGAGGGGTTTACTGTTTGACAAGAGTAAGTACTTACTTACAATTGAAACATGCGAGACGCTCAGCAGCCCCTCACCGCGAAACAGATCGAAATTGCCGATGCGGCCCTGAAGATCATCGGGGATCGGGGTATCGCTGCCCTGACGACGGCCTCCCTGACCCAGGAGCTGGGGGTTAGTTCGGGCGCGCCCTTCCGGCACTTTGCGTCCCGGGACGAGATCCTGGAAGCGGCAGCCCAGCGGGTGGCGGAAATGGTTTCGGATACTTACCCAGATGCAACGCTGCTGCCCCTCGATCGTCTTCAGGCCCTCTTCCTCGCACGGGTCAAAACAGTGGGAAAGCGGGCCGGTGTGGCGCGTTTCATCTTTTCCGAGCAGTTCGCCCTGGCCCTTCCCCCTGCCGCCGTGGAGCGGATGCTCGACCTGGTGCGGGGCACGCGGGCCTTCGTACTCCAGGCGCTGAAAGAGGGAATGGAGCGCGGGGAGATTCGGAAGGATCTACCGGCCAAAGCCCTGCTGCCCATCGTGCTTGGCAGTCTCCAGCATCTGGTTTTCCTGAGTGCCCTCCCGCCAGGTCTGGGCAAGGCGCCCAAGGCCACCGAGGTCTTCGCGAGCCTGACCTGCCTTTTGGCCCCCATTCCCGAGCGGAGTCGTTGACATGAAGCTGCCTGAATTCACTCGAAAGCCGCTGTTCCGTCGCTTGGCCTTGGTGCCGCTCGCTGTCCTCCTACTGGTTGCAGGGGTGCGGTTCGTCGTGCCTACCAACGCGCTTGGCACCACCGTGAACCGCGGCCCGGTCTCCTTAGACGTTCGTGGCACCGGCACCCTGGAAAGCGTGCAAGAGGTGCCACTCGCTTTCAAAGTCGGGGGCCGCATCCTGGACCTTTCCGTGGACGAGGGCAGCCCCATCACCAAGGGGCAGGTGCTGGGACGTCTGGATCCAAAGGATCTGAGAGAACAGTTGGCCGTGGCCCAGGCTGCCCGGGGAGCTGCGCAGGCTGGCATTGGAAAGGCCCAAGCGGACTTGGAACAGGCTCGAGCCACCCAACAGCGCGCCCACTCGGATTTCGATCGCGTGAAGCGCCTCCAGGCAGAGGGCATCCTGAGCCGCGCTGATCTGGACGCGGCCCAGGAGCGATTGCAGATCACCGATGCAACGGTTCAGGCCGTGGGCGCCGCGGGCACCCAAGCCCGAAGTGGCGAATCGCAAGCCAAGGGCACAGAGGCCATCCAGCGGCTGGCCTTCGAAGAAGGCCGCCTGCTAAGTCCCGTGGACGGCTTGTTGACACGTCGCCTCCGCGAGCCGGGCAACATCGTGAGCGCTGGAACGCCAGTCTTGACTGTCGTGAGCACTCGCAAACTTTGGGTCCGGGCCTGGGTGGACGAGACCTCGCTGGGAGCTCTGCGCGTTGGACAACCCGCTCAAGTGGAGCTGCGTTCCCACCCTGGGCAGGTGTTCCCCGGCCGGGTGGACCGGATCGGACGTCAGGCCGATCGACAGACCCATGAGCTGCTGGTGGATGTGGAATTGCTCCAATTGCCCGCGGGATTCGCGGTGGGCCAGCGAGCGGATGTCCGCATCGGCGTTGGCGGGAAGGCGGATGCATTGCGTGTCCCCAACGCCTACTTCGATCGGAAAAACAGCACGTGCGCCGTGAAAAAAGGTGGCCGCATCCACCAAGTGGAGGTGAAGCCGGGCTTCGTCGGGAGTGATTTTGTGGAGATCCAAGCAGGCCTTCAACCTGGCGACCAGGTGCTGAGATCGCTGGAAGATGGGAAGGCCCTTCCTTCCCTTCGCCGCGTGCAGGTGAAGGGTGAATTATGAATCTCGCGATGAAGGATCTCCGCCGTCAGAAGGTCAGCTTCGCCGCGACGGCCTTGGGCCTTGGGCTCCTCTTCGCCATCGTCCTGGCCATGGGCGGCATCTACCGTGGCCTGGTGGAAGACGCCACCTTGCTGGTGGACCACATGGGCGCGGATATCTGGGTGGTTCAACGGGATACCCGCGGGCCATTCGCAGAGCGATCCACCGTGCCCTCCGACCTGGAGGATCGGCTGAGGGCGCAGAACGGGGTTGCTTCGGCCCGGAGTTTCAGCACGGCCACCATCCAACGGATCGTCGGAACCCGCAACCTGCGCATGACTGTGGTGGGGCTGAGTTGGCCCGAAGACAAGGGTCAGGCCCTGCCTCTGGTGGCAGGACGGCTCTTGAGGGACCCTCATCGGGAGGTCGTGGTGGATCGGAGCCTTGGATTGGCTTTGGGGCAGATCCTTCGGCTCGGCGATGAATCGTTCAAGGTTGTGGGGCTCACCAAGGGCATGTTGTCCTCCGGCGGCGATGGCCTCGTCTTCGCGACCGAACTCGATGCACGGGCAATTCTCAATTGGCAGGCACCCGAAGCAAGGCGGGTGGAACGGGAAGGTCGCCTGGCCCGTCTGGGCGGCACCGACTTGGACTCGATTTCGAACCAGGACAGGCTCCGGGACGAACGCTTCATCCCACCCACCCTGGCACCGGCTCCCGCGAACGCGATCTTGGTGAGTCTGCGGCCTGGCGCATCCATTGACGAAGTCCAGCGCGGCCTGGAAGCTTGGCCCGATGTGACGGCCTACACCGCGCAGGAACAGCGGGATCTCCTGCTCAAGGGCGTGGTCGAAAAATCCCGGAAGCAGATCGGCCTCTTCCGGGCCCTGCTGTCCATCGTCTCGGGCATCGTCGTCACCCTGATCCTTTACAACATGACCGTGGCGAAGACCCACGATATCGCCCTCCTGAAACTCCTGGGCGCCCGGAGTTCTGTCGTCGTGAAGCTGGTGCTGAACCAGGGCCTGCTGCTCGGAGCCCTGGGCTATGGCTTCGCCATCCTGCTTGCCAAGTTCCTGTTTCCCCTCTTCCCACGACGGGTGATGCTTGGGACCGCGGAGTACCTCGGTGTCGGCCTTCTGGTGTTTCTGCTGGTGACATTGGCCAGCGTTGCAGGAATCGTGCGGGCTCTGCGGATCCCGCCCACTCTCATTCTGGCGGGGTGAAGCATGGAAGCCGTCCGCGCCGAGAACCTATACAAGACCTATGGCCATGGAGCCACAGAAGTGAAAGCCCTTCTGGGCGTTTCAATGGTCGCCCATGCCGGTGAGGTCGTGGCCCTGCTGGGTCCCAGCGGCTCCGGCAAATCCACTTTACTCACAGGCCTGGGCCTGCTTAATCCGCCGGAGAAAGGCACGATTGATCTCATGGGCGAACGGGTGCTCGAAGATGGAAAAGCCTTTGGCGATTTGGCAGCCTTGCGGCGCTCCCGCATCGGCTTCGTGTTTCAGAAATCCAACTTGATCCCTTTCCTTTCGGCCCATGAAAATGTCCGCCTGATCCTGGCCCTCAACGACCAGTTGGGAGCGGAGACCTACAACCGGTCCCAGGAGCTACTGGAGTATCTGGGAGTGGGGAACCGGAGCCTGCATTTCCCGGAAGAACTGTCCGGCGGGGAACAGCAGCGCGTGGCCATCGCCCGGGCCCTGGCGCCTGCGCCGCCCCTCATCCTGGCGGACGAACCAACGGCAGCCCTGGACAGCACACGGGGTCGGGCGGTGATGGAGCTCTTCCGCAAAGTAGCGCGGGAGCAAGGCACCGCTGTTGTCGTGGTCACCCACGACCATAGGACCCTGGATATCTTCGACACCGTATACGAGATGGAAGACGGAGTTCTCAGCCGTGCGGAACAGATAGCCTGAAATAGTCCATCCGAATCAATGACTCCCCACCAAAACCACTACCCCACGAACCGCGCCGAAGAATACGACTTCCGTGGCATCACGTGTGACGTCGCAACAACCAGTAACAAGCCATGGCCTCGAACGCCAACCATACCGACGCCCGAAGGCTCATGGCCATGACCGTTCCTTGCTCGCTGCGCCTCACGAGGTTATGCACCTGCTTGTGAGTGGACACAGGGCGGGCCGTACGTCAAGAACTGGCGTCCCATCCTCGATGCTTCGCCCCTCCACCTGCAGGCTATCGCCGCTCATGCCAATTAGTTTCACTTCGGTGAACCTGATGGGGCTGACTTGGTGCAGGGGAAGAGGTGCCAGCGCATCGAGCGCGGGTGATTCGCATTTGGAGTCGGGCTCGATGTGGAAGGTCAGTAGCCACACCACTGTTCCCACCTCAAGACCCTCGATCACCTCGCTGAATCTGGGGAAGAGTTCAACGGTCCACCTATCCAAGGTCTGAAGATCCTGTGTCTTATGGCGGTGGGGCGACTGAACCACGCCGATGGGACGCACGTGAAAGGCTAATCCTTGTTCGGGCGGTATCGCTGCATCTGAGTTATGGGGAAGCACGTTTGCCCTCTTATTCCTTGGGGTCTAAGTGCGGTTCTTCGTAGCCGGTGATCATGGCCCGCAAAAGGCTGAACGACGTCTTCCCAGTTGTAGCGAGGTAGAGGTGCCCGATCAGGAAGGCCAGGAAGAGATAGGACCCCAGTCTGTGCGCTGGTCCAAGGACCTTCAAACCACCCACCTTTTCAAAGGTGGATGGCCAATGGGTGACACCCCACATCAGCACGCCCGTGAGGTCCTGGTGGCTGCGGCTGGGCGGATTGTGACTATCCGCACCTTCGGGCATGACTGGCTGCGGTCATGCCCTGCCCGTGTATCGGTGGGTTCCGCCAGCTCACCGGTTGGATTCCAGCGTTCGCCGATTGGGACTGCACCGGCATGTCCAAGGGCCCTAATTTGGAAGGGCCTTCCGCGGAGCCCCCATGCGAAATCCGATTTCCCTCACCATGAACCGCCACAAGACCCTCGGGTTGGCCATCGGGTTGGCCATGCTCGGCCCGCAGAGCGTTGCCCAGACCCCCAGGGAACAGGTGCTGCTCTCCATGAAAGACGCCAGGGCAACCGAAGTCCAATCGCAGGGGTTCACGCTTCCCAAAGCCATGAAGGTGCATGTCTATGCCAAGGGTGGGGGCGTTGAAGGCGAACCTTTCTTTGCCTATGGTTGGATCCTCAATGCCGCCACTCGCGAGGTGGTGTGGCAGATGGATGGCCGCACGGCGCATGCGGATGGGGTCTACCAGGTGGCGGACGCCTACCTCGACCTGCCCCAGGGCAGCTACGAGGCCTACTACGCCCATCATGCCTACTCGCAGTACGGCAGATTTTTCATGTTCGGGTCCCGAAACCTGGATCGGCGCCCCAGAAAAACAGGCAAAGAGCAGGACGATTCTCACGGTAGATGGCTGCACCGGATGTTCACTGGCGGGCCAAGCGGCAATGGTGCCTGGGAGCGGCGGGTCGGGAACTATGGGATGGAACTCTACCTGCCTGCCAATGTTGCGGACTCGGTTCAGACATTCAAGGCGCCCCTTGGTTGGAAGAACGAATTCATGTCCCTGATCCCCGACAAGGATGATGGCCGCTGGACTGCCTCTTTCCACGCCCGCCGAGCCGTAACACTGCATGTCTACGCCCAGGGCGAATATGCCGGGGACAACGAATTCGTTGACCGCGGCTGGATTCTGGATGCCCAGACCCGGCGGCCAATCTGGGAGATGAGCGCGTCAAAAGCCCACTACGGCGGCGGCGCGAAAAAGAATCGCCGGCAGGTGGAGACCATTCAACTTCCAGCCGGAGATTACATCGCCACCTACGTGACCGATGGTTCCCATTCCCCCGCCGACTGGAATGCGGCGCCTCCCTGTGATCCCCTCCGCTATGGCCTGATCCTCTCCCTTCCCAAAGATGGCGACCAATCCCAGGTGGAGCTGGCTTCCAACCCCGAGGCGGGCCCAGTCCTCGCAGAGCTGGTGCGCCTGGGCAACCACCAGAACGAGCGGAGGGCCTTCACGCTGCAATCCCCTGCCAAGGTGCGCGTCTACGCCATCGGCGAGAGAGATGGCGATGAGCTGGCCGACACCGCCTGGATCGAGGATGACCAGGGCAGAACCGTCTGGTCCATGTCCAGCGGGAATACCTTGCACGCCGGAGGCGCTGAAAAAAACCGCATGGCGGATGAAGTGCTGAATCTACCCAAGGGCACCTACACGCTTCGAGTCCGCACCGATGGCTCCCATTCCTATCCAAGGTGGAATGATGCGGCTCCATGGGATATGGAGCACTACGGGGCCACGGTATATGCGGTGAAGTAGGGAATGCCTGCGGAACCGGCCAGGGTGACCAAAGTCTCATTCCAAAAGGAACGCGCACGCGACCGATCAGACTTGGGGTAGGGCGTTGGAACTCCCATGCATGCGGGCCTTCGCCGAAATCAGCTTATGCAGCCCAGGCGGAGGTTTCATGGAAACCATGGTCGAGACAATCTTTGGAGGCAGTTTCCTGCTGGCTCCCATTGGCAGCCAGCCCCAGTTCACGCCCGAAGATCTCGGCGAAGATGCCCGCGCCGTTGGCCAGGCCGCCCGGGATTTCGTG
>JANXQX010000170.1 GCA_025353305.1 Holophagaceae bacterium | reverse complement strand
TCCAGTCCGGTTCCGATGAAGGCGCTGTTCACGGATTTCTCGAATAGCGCCTCGCCCGGCAGGGGCGTGGCTTCTGGCTTGAAGGCATTGCCGAGTTGTCCAGGCCCCAGGCTGGAGCCGGGCACCACGCTATTGTGCTTCACGTGGAGCACGGGCCTGCCCGCCCGCCTGAACTCAGTCAGGAGCTGGGCGATGCGGGACTCGGCCTGGGGGTTGTTGCGGGGTCCCCACCTGGGCTCATCGAAGGCCTGTTGGACATCGATGAGCAGAAGCGCTGTGGTTGTGTCGAGCTGCTTTTCCATCAGGAAACCTCTTCCGCCAGGGCTGGTCCTTGCCGTTTGAACTGCACCAGCGCGATGCCCGCCAGGATCACGATCAATCCAAGCACCATCCGCACCCCAAACGGCTCGTGCAGGAACAGGCTTCCCAGCAGCAGCGCCACCACGGGGTTGATGTAGGTGTAGGTGCCCATTTTGGCGGGGCTCCACACGCGGGCCAGATAGATGTAGGCCGTGAAGGCGAGCAGAGAGCCGAAGAGGGCGAGGTAGCCGATCGCCAGCGCGGCTTTCGGCGTAAGGCCATGATGCAGATAGCCGCCGCTCAAGGGCGCGACAACATGGCCGATGAGGGCTGCGGTGAGCATCTGGACGCCAACCTGTTTCAAGTACGAGGTGCCTTGGATGTGGTGCTTGCCGTGGAGCGTGCCGAACGACCAGATCATCGTCGCCAGCAGCAGTGCGCCCACACCGCCGAGATGAATTTTGCCGGCCAATGGATTCGCCAATACCCCCACACCGATGAGTCCGAGCAGCAAGCCCGTCCAGGTGCGCATCCCAATGCTTTCGCCGCTGAACAGCGCCAGAAACACGGGCACCATGGCGCATATGATGGCCGCCATCCCGCTGCTGACGTGCAATTCAGCCCAGCTCACCAGGGCATTGGATCCGGCCAGCAACAGCGCCCCTACGAGCAGCAGATGGGGCCAGTCGGCTTTCCGCAGCGGTGGTTCCTTGCGCAGGAAACCCAGGCCCAGCGCCAGGACGCCGCCCATGGTGAAGCGCGCCGCGACCATGCCGTAGGGGGTGAAGGATTCCAGGCCCAGGGCGATGGCGAAGTAGGTGGAGCCCCATACGATCGCGCAAGTCAGGTAGGCGAGGAGCGGCATGGCTTGGACCCTTTCAATCCTTTGAGTCGGTTGTACCGCTCGTGATGCTGGCGCGCTCCACCCTGGCGACACGCAGGGAGTAGGCGGCGTACCACCTTTCCTTTCCAGCGCGCTGGGCCACGACGTGTTCGAGATGGGCCTTCCATGCTTTGATGGCTTCCTCGTCTTTCCAATAGCTCACGGTGATGCCGACGCCGCCGGCCTCCCGTGCGCTGTCGACTCCAAGAAAACCAGGCTGCTGGGAGGCCAGTTCGGCCATGCGCTCCGCCATGCGGCCATAGCCATCGTCGCCTTCGGTGCGAAGGCTCGTAAAGATCACGGCGTAATAGGGCGGCTCGGGTGTCCTTGCAATCGGTGGTTCCATGTGCGTCATTTGCGCTTGGCCTTTTTGATGGGAGTTTCGGTGGGGAAGGGGCTGGGGCCGGGCTTTTCGAAGTGGGTCTGCAGCACCACGGTGGTGCGTGTGGTTACCTGGGGTCCCAGGGCCCGGATACGGCGCAGGCGCTCGCTCATGCCCAGGGGGGTATCGGCCACGACCTTCAGCAGCAGGCAGTCCTCGCCGGCCACGGTATGGGCTTCCAGCACATCCGGTTCATCCTCCAGGGCCCTCCACAGTCTATGTTCCAGGGCTTCATCGTTGTTGGCGCGATAGCGCACAGCGACGAACGCCACTACGGGTTTGAGCGCGGATGCGGGACTCACCTGGGCCGCGTAGCCTTCGATGATGCCGCCCTCCTCCAGGCGCTTCACGCGGTCGATGATCGTGGGCCGGCTCACGCCAAGGCGCTCCGACAGCTCAGCGTGGCTGATGCGGCCCTCGGCTTGAAGGGTTGCCACCAGGCTTCGGTTGAGGTCATCTTCCATGAGATGCTTGAGCACGGCTTTTCCTCCATTTCCAAGATGCTCCGGATGAACAAAAAAGCAAGCAATATGCTAAATAACTTAACAATTCGTAAATGTCATTTCAATGTCGCGATGGTGGTACTCCTGGTGCCGATCGTCGCCTGCAAGTCCCCCCTCGCGGAAGTCAGAGCCTCGGACCAGGCCGTGTTGGATCTGAAAGTCACCGTGGAAGACCACAGCCGGAGCCTCAAGCACCTGCGGACCCCGCAGCCTGGGGAACCCAACAGCGCATCGGCCAGGGCGGTAGCCATGGAAGGCCACCGGGCATGGCTGGAGACCGAGTTCCGGGCCGAAGCCAAGGGTCGAGGCTTGGCAGTGGACCAGGGCGCTCAGCTGCGTCTGGAACTGGCCATCACAAGTTTGGGCGAGGTCCGGGCCAGGTACATCGTCTATGGCATCGCCAGCGGGGTAGCCTGGGGCGTGGGCACGGGTCTTGTGGCGCACAATCCAGCACTCGCGGTGGGTCTGGGTGTTTACGAATTGGTAGAAGAAACCGCTTTCTGGATAGCGGGTTCAGCGATTTTCGGCGCCTATAGTGCGCCGGCGGTGGTGGAAGCGGAAGTCTTCGATGGCGCGCACCCGAAGGCCATCTGGAAAACCAGCTACTACATCCTTAACGGCCGCAAACGGATGCAGGCGCTACCTGGGGACCAACGCTCGGACCGCGCCATCCAACTCCACGGCTCTCTGCGCGCGGCTCTGGACAAGCTTTTCAAGGATCTGGAACTCCTGCCTGGATTTCCACGCCGGATTGGACCTCCACGGTCATTGACTTCAACGGAACAGCCGCCCCGATTGGCTCCCGCGCTACCCTAGTTCGTGGCACGCCGGAGCAACCATGGACTTCACCCAGCCCTGTACCGACAATAGCTTCTTCCTCATTGCCGGGCCCTGCGTCATAGAGTCCAGGGAGCACACCCATTTCATGTCGGCGCAATTGCGGGATATCGCTGAAGAGCGAGGGATACCCCTCATCTACAAGAGCAGCTTCGACAAAGCCAACCGCACCTCCAAGGACAGCTACCGCGGCGTCGAGATGGAAGAGGGCCTGGACATCCTGGCGGAAGTGCGTCAGAAACTCGGCATTCCGGTGCTCACGGACGTGCACGAAAGCTACCAGTGCGCGCCCGTGGCCGATGCCGTGGACGTGCTGCAGATCCCCGCCTTTCTTTGCCGCCAGACGGATCTGCTTCTGGCCGCCGCGAGAACCGGCCGCACCGTGAACCTGAAGAAGGGACAATTCCTGGCGCCTTGGGATTTGAAAAACGCCGTAGACAAGATCCGAAGCGTCGAAGGCCACGGCGACCTATGGGTCACCGAGCGCGGCAGCAGCTTTGGCTACGGCCAGCTGGTGGTGGATTTCCAGAGCTTTCCCTACCTTCGCAAGACCGGCTGCCCCGTGATTTTCGATGCCACCCACAGCGTCCAGAAACCGGGTGTCCTGGGCGACCGGACCGGCGGCGCCCGGGAGATGATCCCGACCCTCGCCCGTGCGGCTGCCACGGCGGTGGACGGTTTCTTTTTCGAAGTCCACGATTGCCCCGAAAAAGCCTTCAGCGATGGTCCCAATGCCATGCGCCTGGAGGACTTTGGCCCCCTGCTGGATCAGTTGCTCGCCATCTGGAGAGTGAGCCGGGGCGCGGCTTTGGTGGATATGGCGGGGAAGGGCTGATCCGCTTGCCCAAGCAACCCAGGTTCAATCCACGGGGAGGGACCGGGCAGCGCCGGGTTCAGAGAAAGGAGTTCGGTTTTCCGGCCTCGCCACCCGCCAACAACCGCCCCCGCCTGTTCCGTTCTTCCTCGATACCGGCGTCTTCCTCGGCGGCCTCATCTTCCAGGGCGCTGACGGTAACGGGGCGCCCTTCCAGACTCCAGGTGAGGCCATCCTCTTCGAAGAACACGCTCCGGGCCTCGTCCCACCGGCCTTTAATGGTCTCCTCCCCGTTGAAGAACAGGGCGTCTTTCCGTTCAGGGAATACCGCCAGCCAAAGTGGATCCTGGTCCCCCCGCACCTTCACTTGGAGAACCCTCCAGGGCTCTCCGCGTTCCGCCATGGTTTGCACGGCCTCCCTGATGACCAGGGGCGGCGAGGTCGCCTGACCCCGCAGGGCGTCCAGGTCTTTGATCTGTTTCATCCGCCACATGGAAACCCCACTGCCTTCTCAATATTGCCCAGGTTAAAGGGAAGCGCCATGACACAGAACACATTTCAAGGTTCGCGGATCGGCGGTTCAAGCTCCGCCTGAGGCCCGGATCATATGCCAGAATCCGGGGCTTGGTTTTTTGTCGCGCACCAGGCCCGCCACAGTTTCCGCAGGGCGCTTTCCAACTCCCGCGCCAGGCCTTGACTGTCCAGAAGCGGGGAGCGCCGCAGCTTCTCGCGAAGGCCCGCTCTCAGCTCAGCCAGGCCCTTCAAGTCATGGCTCCATCTTTCCGCGCGCACCAGGTAGTCTTCCAGGTCCATGGCGATGAAGTCCGTCAAGCCCGCTTGGGTGAGCAGACTGGCGCCATAGCGGGCCGAGGGGCGGTCGCCCTGGAGCGTGAGCACCGGAACACCCATCCACAAGGCTTCACAGGTGGTGGTGACGCCGTTGTAGGGGAAGGTATCCAGGGCGATGTCCACCCGGTTGTACATGGCGAGATGTTCGTTGCTGGACTCCGTGCGGCCGAGCAGTTCGAGCCGCGAGGCCGGAATGCCTTCGAATTCAAAGGCCGCGAACACTCTTTCCATGGGATAGGGATCCCCGGCCTGATTGGATTTCATGATCAGGCGGCTGCCTGGAATCCGGTTCAAAAGTGAGGCCCAGGTCTTCAGGACCAAGGGACCGTGCTTTGCAAGATTGTTGAAGGATCCGAACGTGACGTTTCCGTGTTCCAGCGCCGGAAGCGCGGAGACAGGCGGGGCATCAGGATCGGGCCTGAAGCAATGGAAACCCTTGGGCAGCCTGACGGGGGGCTCCGAGCTGAATGGAGCCTCCTGGGGAGGATCCACGACAGGGTCGGTAATGCGCCCTTGAAAGGAAGCCACTCCGGTCGTCCCTGCATACCCCATCCAGAAGACCTGGACCGGCGCAGATCGCGAGGCGATGGCGTCGAGCCGCCCGCCCTCCGAATGGCCCGCCAGTTCAATCAGGATATCCACGTGGTCAGCGCGGATCGACGTCACGAGTTCCTCTGTTCCAAGCCAGGCCAGGTCCCGCCAGCAATCTGCGTGAGTTCCAATCCGCGCCGACACGAAATCGAGGGGCAAGGTGGACACCGAGTAGACGAAAATCTCCATCTGGGAACGGTCCAGGGACTGAAGCACGGGCTCCACGAATTTCGAGACCGAATGCTCCCGGAAATCAGGGGACAGGAATCCGATGCGGAGGCGTCGGTCGGCATCGGGAGCGTTTTCCCACCCAGGTTCTGGACGAGTGGGAAGAAAGGTGCCGGCCCAGGTTCTGTGCTGGTCCGCCTGTGCCTGGGGGCTAAGGTCCCCCAGGTAGAGGTGGACGAGGAGCAGCGCCTGGCCCACCGAAGCAGCCTTGGGGTTGAGCTCCAGGCTGCGTTCATAGGCCTGCCTGGCGGCTGCCGCATTTCCCAGCTTGAGATAGGTGCTGCCAAGGTCGCCCCAGATCGAAGCATTTTCCGGCTCCAGGTTCAGGGCCCGCTGGTGATAGGCGATGGCCTGGTGGCCGTTCCCGAATTGCCCCAGGATCTCGCCCAGGTAGGAGATCAGCTCCGCATCCCGTGGCGCGGCGCGGACGCCTGCCTCGATGGCATCCAATGCCGCCCGGAATTCACCTGAGCGCCAGAGCAGCCTTCCCAGGTTGAGGTGGAAATCCCCATTCGCCGGCTCTGAACGGACGGCCGATCGATAGGCTGCGATGGCTTCGGGCACACGGCCCTGCAGGCGCAGAGCGGTGCCCAGATTGTTGTGGAACCCACCTGCTTGTGGAATGGCCCCGATAGCCTGGCGATGCAGCGCTTCAGCCTCCTTGAACCGCCCTTGGGACTTCCGCAGAAGACCCAGGAGGTTGGAAGCGTTGGGCTCCTGAGGATGCACCCGCAGAATTTTGGAAAAAGCAGCCTCGGCTGCTTCCAGGTTTCCCTTGTTGAACTGGGCCAATCCTTCCTGAATCAGGGCATTCAAATTCATGCTGAAAACTCCGGACGGCGGCTTAATCAATTCCTGCTGCATAGGTCAAGTTCAGCAGCGCCATGGCGCGGGTGACCTTGCCGATGCTGTTCTTGGTGGTGTCGGTGTAGTTGATTCCGCATGCATCCAGAGCCTCATAGTCGAAATTCCCCTGTCCACTCAGATCGAAGCAAAGCGCGCTCTCTTTGATCCATTCGGTGCGGATCTGGAAACCTGGAGCGGGCACTGCGCTGACGATGACGTCCGCCAGCTTGATGAACTGTTCCAGGTGCTCGGGCTTGGTGTTCTGGTGGCAGAGGATCGGAGTGGCTTTCAGGTTCGCCACCATGGCCGTGAGGGGTCGGCCGATGCGCAGGGAGTCGTTGATGACGAGCACGGTCTTGCCGCTCAGGTAGGTGTCGCCGAATCCGCGCTTGAGTGTCTTGACCATGGCGCGGGCCGTGCAGGGTGTCATGCAGCGGTGATCGCTGCCATCCATGCGCTTGCGGTACTTGTTCAGGTAGCCGATGTTCGTGGCGTGCAGGCCCTCGATATCCTTTTCGGGATCCACCAGATCCATTACTTCGTCATCCTTGATTTCCGGGTAGCGCAGGGGATAGAAGATGAAGATGCCGTGCGTCTTGTCGTCCTGGTTCAGACGGGCCACGGTCTTCACCAGTTCCATGCCGCTGTTCACTTCGATGTCCTTGGCGTCGATGCCCAGGTCATCGCAGTCCTTCATCAGCCATTTGTGGTAGACGATACAGCCCATATCATCGCAGCCGAGGATCACGGCGAGCCCAGGCGAAAACCCCAATTTCTTGATGTTCTGCCGGATGAGCTGCCGGTAGTGGGTGGCGGTTTCCTGGCAGTCGAGTTTGCCTGTGAGCAATAGGGACATCGGTACCTCAACCTCCATTCTAGACGGATGGGACGCGGCATGCGCGTACCGCGCCTGGGTCGACACCCTCTCGTGCATGGCAAAGATTGGTGTTCCCTGGACCGGCGACGGAAGGTACCGTAACGGCCTTCGCAGTGTAGAAATGGGTTGGTTTAAAATTTCCAGAGATTAACTCCGGATAAACGGACCTCTGTCATCCTTCCAAGATGTATCTTATGTACGTCGATGAAAGTGGAGACACTGGCCTCAACCCAGGCGCGAGTAAATATTTTGTCCTGTCTGGCCTTGTGGTACATGAGACTTCATGGAGACCTGTTCTTGACCGGATCATTCAATTCCGAAAAAGGATGAAGAGCCTTTATGGTTTAAGACAGCGAGATGAAATCCATGCCGCGCAATTCATCAACGGGCAAGTGCATAAAACGACTGGGCTCAGGCGTGATCAACGCTTGAATGTGTTGAGGGCATACATCAAAGAGATTTCGCAGATACCGGATATCAGGTTGATTCATATCCTCGTCGATAAGAACGGGAAGCTTCCTGGAACAGACATTTTCGAGCTTGCGTGGAAGGCGTTAATCCAAAGGTTCGAGAACACGCTTCAGCACAAGAATTTTCCCGGAAGCAGCAATCCGGTCGACCATGGCATTATCTTCCCGGATGATGGGAATATTGAACGACTCAAACAACTCCTTCGTAAAATGCGCGTGTACAACCCAGTTCCCAATCGATATCCAACCGCTACAGGCCTTTCACGAAATTTGCCCCTACGCTTCATCGTTGAAGACCCCGTTCATCGCGATTCACGACATTCGTACTTTGTGCAGAGTGTAGATGTGACAGCCTACTTCCTCACCCAACTCCAAATACCCAACAAGTATGTCCGCCAGAAGGGAGCCGGTAATTATTTCCTTCACTTGGCACCAGTTGTCTGCAAACCGGCAAGCCCAGGTGATCCCCTGGGCATCGTTAAGCTTTGAGGAAAAAAAGGGGAGCCTTTCGGCTCCCGGGGGGATCCTACTACAGGAACAAGCCCTGGCTCAGATCACATTTCAAGTATGTGTCAAGGCCATTCTCGGTCAAGAACAAATTATCTTTCTGCGTGGTCACTCAAGCTGTTACCTGACTCAAGATTCCCATAGCTTTTCAAACTGAGCTACTACCCAGAAAAACACTGCTCATTCCATAACGTCTTTATGCTCTGGGAGCACAGGGAGAATCAATGAAGACAGTGCATATCCAAGCCGCCCTCGCCATCGCCTGCGCATCCGCGGCGGCCCAATCACCTGCGCAGCCCAAGGCGACGCCCAAAAAGGAGTCAACGATGACCACCCATGCCAGCGGCACTTTTGATGTAAAACTCGTGCCGCTGATGGGCGATATGGCCTCGGATCCGGGCCTGGGGCGCATGTCCATCGACAAGCAATTCCATGGCGATCTCAATGCATCCAGCAAGGGGCAGATGCTGATGGTCCAGGCAGAAGTTCAAGGATCTGCCGGGTATGTTGCCATCGAGAAAGTGAGCGGCACGCTTCAGGGCCGTAAAGGCACCTTCCTGCTCCAGCACAGTGGCACCATGACCCGCGGTGTGGGGCAATTGACGGTGACCGTGGTGCCGGATTCCGGCACCGGAGAGCTGAAGGGACTCGCGGGAAAGATGACCATTGATATCCGGGACGGCCGGCATTTCTACGGGTTCGAATACACCTTGGCTCCCGCTCCTTGAAGCTTGGCCCGACTAGACTGGTCCCATGCGATGGACCAAGGCGAAGCTGGAGAATCTGAGGGAGCGCTTTGGCCGAGCCTACCCCGATGCCAAATGCGCCCTGGACCATTGCGATCCCTTCCAGCTGGTGGTGGCGACCGTGCTCAGCGCCCAGTGCACGGACTCGCGGGTGAACATCACCACACCAGGCCTCTTCGCCCGCTATCCCGACGCCGCCAGTCTGGCGAAGGCCAAGCCCGCGGAGTTGGAAGCCCTGATCCGCAGCACGGGCTTCTTCCACAACAAGGCCAGGAACCTGCTCGGCCTCGCCAATGCGCTGATCACAAGACACGCTGGGAAAGTTCCGAACGATGCTGCGCTGCTCACGGCCCTGCCGGGCGTGGGCCAGAAGACCGCGAACGTCGTGCTTGCCAACGCTTTTGGTGTCCCGGCCCTGGCGGTGGATACGCATATCTTCCGGGTAGCCAGACGCCTTGGGCTCTCCATCGGGAAAACACCGGTGAAGGTTGAAGCGGACCTCTGCCGCCTCTTCCCGCGCGAGGAGTGGATCGAACTGCACCACCAGCTCATCTTCCATGGCCGGCGCTGCTGCGGTGCCCGCAAGCCCGACTGCGGGAATTGCCCTGCGCTGACGCTCTGTGAGGTGGGGCAGGGCAAGGCGATCGATCCGCATACAGGTATGAGGTTCGAGGTTCGGGGTGAGAGGGAAGAAGAAAAAGCACAGAAACCCGACCTCATGCCTCACACCTCGACCCTCACATCCTGCCCCAACCGGATCATCTCCCTGGTGCCGAGCGTGACGGAGCTGCTGGTGCAATGGGGATTGTCGTCAATGCTGGTGGGCCGCACACGCTATTGCATCGCGCCGAAATGGATCCGCGCCACGGTGCCCGAGGTGGGCGGCACCAAGGATCCGAATTTCCAGCGCATCACGGACCTGAAGCCGGATCTGGTCATTCTAGAAAAAGACGAGAATGCGATATCGGTCGCGGATGCGCTCACAGGTTTGGGTATTCCATGGTTGGCACTGGAAATACGTACCGTAAAAGAATGCATGGCCGCATGGTTGATTCTTGGCAAGCAGCTGGGCGCGATGGATCAGGCGAAGGCCCGCGTGGCGGAGTTGAAAAAGCTGCTTGGCCCCAAACCCAGAGCCGGACCGCGAACGCTCACGCTCATCTGGAAGGGGCCATGGATTTCAGCAGGCCCGGATACTTATGTTGGTGATCTCGTGCGCTGCGCAGGGTTCTCGCCCATCGGCCCGGAACGGTACCCGCGGCTGTCCGAAGCAGAACTGGATGCCCTGGAACCGGAGGTGTTCCTGCTTCCCTCCGAGCCCTACCGTTTCACCAAGCGGCATGCCGCAGAGCTGCAGAAGCGCTTTCCGGGAGCGAAAATCCATGTCGTGGATGGCCAGGCCATGACCTGGTACCTGAGCCGCACGGAACAAGGGCTTGAGTGCCTGCGGGCTCTCCTGTGATCCTGGATGTTTGATCTTTGCGAGGTCTCTAATGCTGCACGTACCCTTCCCCCCCGCCCAGGCGGCCCCGGCCGAGACACCTTCGGTGAAACCGGCCGCGGATGCGGAGGCCGTCCTGAACGAGGTTCGAACCCGGATGAAAGCAGTGCAGGAGGCCTATACGCTGCACATCTCATTCGGGAAATCGCGCGCCAGTTTCGACCCGCATCTCATGCCGATGATGGAATCTTTCGATGCCCGGCTCAAGGCCGAGAAGCGTCCGGAGGTGCGCCATGCGCTGCTGGTGGCCAAGCTGTATATTGCTCCCAGGGCCGGAATCAAGGTTACGCCAGAACTTAGGCAGGCCGTGGTGGCGGAGGTGCCGCCGACTTCACCAGCCTGGTCCCTGGAGCCACGGTTGCTGCTCTCAGCGGTGGGAACCATGGCGGATCAAAAGGCGGCCGACGCCTACATCGCCATCGCCCGGGAGACCCATGCGGACCCCAAGGTACGCGGTCCTTTGATCTCCAACCAGTTCCAAGAGGGTTTCTATATGAAGAACGAAGCCCAATGGAAGCGAGCGCTGGACCAGCTCGATAAGGAATACGCCAACGAGCCCTACACCAAGGATGCTCACCGGATGCTGGAATACGCCGCGAAAACAGCCATCGGGATCCTGGCTCCCGCCTTCAGCATCAAGAGCCTTGAGGATCCGAAGGTTACCTTCACGAATGCATCGTTCGCCGGTAAATACCTGCTCCTGGATTTCTGGGCCACCTGGTGCGGACCCTGCCGCGGGGAGATGCCGCAACTTCATGCCGCCTACGGGAAGTTCAAAGGCAAGGGGCTCCAGGTGCTGAGCTTGAGCTTCGATCAGAAGGTTGAAGACATTGCGCCCTACCGGGCGGACCCAACCCATGCCATGCCGTGGCACCACGCTTTTGTCGAAGAAGGTTTCCGCAGTCCCCTGGCCGATGCCTATGGCGTGCGCGGCATTCCCAAACCAATTCTGGTGGG
>JANXQX010000129.1 GCA_025353305.1 Holophagaceae bacterium | reverse complement strand
GTCTTCTTCACGCCGTCCTTGACGACTTCGATCTGCTCGTTGTCCACGTAGCCGAGAGCCTTCTCCAGCCAATAGTTCACAAGCTCCAGTTGATCGCCGTAGACGCCACCGATCTTGAACTCTTCGGCCTCAGCGATCTTCTTGCCCTTCTTGTCCTTCTTGAATTGGAAGCGCACATTCAGCTTGCCCTGCAATTCCGGAGACACGGCCTGTATTTCCTTGGATGTGAGGCCCGGATCGTAGAGGCCGTTGCTGCTGGTGGCCACCGGGTCCGCACCCGCGATCTGGTTCACCTGGACAGGCTCCACCTTGGCCTCGAAGATCTGGGGCCGCAGGCGTGCCAGGTGCCTGGCCAGGCCCTCGTTGCGCAGATTGAACTCCGCGCCATTCTTCAGGGCCTGTTTCGCGGCCTTCTCAAGCTGCTTGAAGGTTAGGAGCCGAGGCACGAATTTCAAATGGCTGTCGTGGCCGTACTGGCCGTGGTTGGCCCAGACCAGTTTCAAATATTCTTCGAGCCCTTCCATGGCGGCGGCGTCGATTCCCTCGTTATGAAGATAGATCTGCTCCAACAGTTCCTTGATCTCGAACGCAGAGCGGTGATTCTGGAGGTAGGCGATGTCATTGCCCGCGATGGCCGCCCGGTAAAGGAAATAGGCATACTTCCGCTGCGTGGCTTTCAACTTGTCGAAGCCCGGCGCCTCCACACCGATGATCATCAGATCCCGGCCGCCTTCGCCCAGGCGCTCCAGCTCGCCGTTACGGTCGGGGCGCTGCGCGGCGGGAGGCTGATTGGAAGCAGGAGCCTGCCCCAGCAGCACAGCTCCGGTTGCGAGGAAGAATGCGAGCTTGGTCTTCATGGTCACTCCTATCGCAATTGGCTTCTGCTCGTCATTCCGTGGGATCGGCCGGCGCAAGTTTGCCGGCCTCGGCGCCGAGCGGAATTTCCGCCATGATGGTGTTGCCTGAGCCCTCTTGGCTGCGCATGGCAAGGCGGCCACCATGCTGACGGATCACCGCCGAGGCCACGGCGAGTCCCATGGAATCAAGATCCTTGACCGAACCCAGCTCGAAAGCGGAAGCCTGGTCGGCCTCACTGAACAACGGCCCGGAATCCTGCGCGGCCAACTGCATGGCCTCTCCCACGCGCCGGGTGGCGACGCGGGCGCGCTTTTGGGCTGATTTAGCAGCGGAGTAAATCGCGTTCCGCAGCAGGCCGACGATGGCCTCCCTCATCTGGTCAGCATCCAGCATGCTGTCGGGTGCAGTGGGGTCAAGGCTCACATCCACTGCGACCCCCGCGGCCACGGCCTCGGGCTCGATGCGTTTTTGGGCCTCGAGCACCAGGTTGTTCAACTGGGTGGCTTCCAGCCTCAGAGAAGGTGGATTCAGCACCAGATTGATGGGCCGCATCAGGGCCTGCATGGAATCCACGGCGTGAAGGATTTTTTGCGCTTGGTTGGCCTGGGCCGGCTCCATGGCGCTCTCTTGCAGCAACCGGCTTTGCACCACAATCGGATTGATGCGGGCCTGCAACGCATTAAGCATGATGGGCAGAATGCGTCCCATCCCTGTTTGCCCTTGAGAATCCATGAGCTTTTTTTCCAACTCCTTCTGCTGGCCCATATCCTTCACCAGCGCGGAAAAAGCCAGCACGCGGTCATCGGCGCCTAGCACGGGGGCATAGGAGATGCTCACAGGAAACTCCATACCGCCCTTGCGCAGCCGTGTGGTCTGCACATCGCGAAGCGGTTGCCCCTGGCTCACCAGCGTGACGGCCTGGGAAATCTCCCAACTCCTGGAAGCAGGGGTAAGCAATTGAACGGTCTGCCCAACGATATCTGCTCTGGCATGGCCAAACATTTTTTCCGCCGCCATGTTCCAGGTGAGAATCTTCCCATCAGAGCTGAAGGAAATGATGGCCTCGCCCACGCCTTGGATGATGCCTTCCAGATAACGGCGGGTCTTGAGATTGTCCTGGTTGGCCCGTTCCAACTGCGCGTAGAGCTGGTTCATCTCTGCGTTTTTTTGCTCCAGCGTCGACTTGGTCTGCTTCAGTTCCGAATACAGGCGCGCGGTCTCCATGTTGGATTTCAGGGCGTCTTCAAGCAGATCGCTCGCATCCACCACCTTGCCGGGAATGAGGTCGGCAACGCTCACATCACTGTGCCGCATCACCGTGGATTCAGGCTGGGCAAGCGAGTCCGGAGGAGTCGGCAGTTCCCGCATGTTGGACCGGATATTGGTCTCGATGAGATTGAGCATCTCATCGAAATCCTTGATCTTCTTGTCCAGATGGTACTTCTTGAAGGTGCTGCCCACCGTTTCGCGGGTGATGGCCAGGAAAGTGTCCATGACCCCAGGGCCGCGGTTCGCCACGGCCTCGAAATAGGGGACATTGCGGAAATTCAACCGGCGGTTCATGACGCCGACGGGCATTGAATCTGGAAGATCCCGCTTGTTGTACTGGAGCACGAAAGGGATCTGCTTGATGTTCAGGCGGTTCGCGTTGAGGTTGTGATACAGGTTCGAGAGTGAATCCACGTTGTCCTGCATCTTGGATTCGGAGCTGTCCGCCACGAAGACCACCCCGTCCGCTCCCCCAAGCACCACGCGGCGGGAAGCGTCGTACTGCACCTGGCCCGGCACCGTGTAGATCTGGAGGTGGATGGAGTTGCCATAGATGTAACCCAGATTGATGGGCAGCAGATCAAAGAAGAGGGTCCGGTCCTCCTGGGTGTTCACGCTGAACATCTCGCCGCGCTGCTGGTCCTGGCACAGCGCGTGGAGCATTTGCAAATTCGTCGTCTTCCCTGACAAGCCGGGTCCGTAATAGACCAGCTTCAGCAGAATTTCGTTGGCTCGTGTGTTGAATTGGACCATAGGCTTTTTGGCTGCGAGAAAAGATAGACTAACAGGGAGTAGCGGAATCGGGGTGTCCCAGAGCCCCATGCTAGGATGATTCCGCGGAATTGAAACCCTGAAACCTAGTGATTCCTGCGCTGGAGCCCAGTTTTGAGCATTCCCCATCACGTCGCCATCATCTTCTCGGTATGCCCAGAGGGCGGGGTTATCGGGGGGATTCGGGCTCATGTACCTCTGGCCATACGCGAGACCCCTGCACCCATCACTTTCGCCCGTGAATCCAACAAAGGGGTTCTGTGAGCATTCCCCATCACGTCGCCATCATTATGGACGGAAACGGACGCTGGGCGGCGCAACGGGGGTGGTCCCGCATCAAGGGGCACAAGGCCGGCGTCAAGGCCGTGGAGGACATCCTGGAAGCCGCCGTGGCGGAAGGCATCGGGCACTTGAGCCTGTTCGCATTCTCAACGGAGAACTGGAAGCGGCCCGGTCCAGAGGTGGCGAGCCTCATGGCCCTGTTGCGCATGTACCTCCGGATGTTTCGTCGCCGCTTCATAGAAAGGGGCATCCGGTTCCACCATATTGGCGCCATCGAAGGCATGCCCCAAGGTATCCAGAAGGACCTCCGGGAGCTGGAAGCCGCCACGGCAGCCCATTCGGGCATGGTCTTCCATCTGGCGCTCAATTATGGCTCCCGGTTGGAATTGGTGCAGGCCGCCAAACAGTGCATCGAAGATGGGCTGGACGCCGATGCCATCACCGAAGAAGCCCTGCAGGCAAGACTTTGGACCGGTGACGCGCCGGACGTGGACCTGCTCATCCGTACTTCGGGGGAACTGCGCTTGTCCAATTTCATGCTCTGGCAGTCCGCCTATGCCGAATTCTATGTCACCGAAACGCTGTGGCCCGACTTTGGCGGCCCGCAACTGCGGGAAGCCCTGAAGGCCTACCAACAGCGGGAAAGACGCTTCGGTGGTTTGGCGGTAGAAGAAAACTAGCGGGGGCACCGGTACACCGTGGCCTGCTTTCCGGGCCACTGCGTAACGGCACCCCAACCGAGTTAGTATTTCGCAACGGCTTAACGTCAGAATAGCAATGACCGAACCTGGTGAATATTTTGGCGGGAATTCACATGACGAAATACAAGGCTCCTCATACCGCACCCAAGACAGAAACTGAGGCCGCCCCGGTCCGGGTGAAGCCTGCCTTCGACCGGAAGAACATGCTCCTGCGCGTTTCCACGGCGCTTGTTTTCGCGGTGTTTTTTTTGAGCCTGCTCTATTGGGGAGGCGGCACGACCTGGGGCAATCTGGCCTATTTCGCCCTCATGGGTGTATCCATCTTCGCGGGAGTGCGGGAGCTGACGCTCATCGGCCGTAAGATGGGATTCAATCCTTCGCTTTATGCCGGCACCGCAGTGGCCTGGCTGTTGCTGATGCACTTCTTTCTGGCCAGCCGGGCCGTGATTGGTGAGCGGCCCCTGGATCCCGACATCCTGCCCTTGTGGCTGGCCCTGGCCTTCGGTATCGGGTTCATCCATTTCGGCGCCCTCTTTTTCGATCAGAAAATGGAGCAGGCCCTGCCTAGCCAGGCCATCACCTGGATGGGCGCGCTTTACATGGGCCTGGGCTTGGGTTTCCAGCAACGGCTCTTCATGCTGGGATCCAGCACCGTCACCAAAACCGGAAGCCGCATGGTGTTGGCCCTCTACGTCATCACCTGGCTTGGCGATACAGGAGCCTATTTCATCGGCAGTTTCTTTGGCCGTCACAAATTGGCGCCCAAGGTCAGCCCAAAGAAATCATGGGAGGGCTTGGCAGGAAACTACCTGGGCAATGTGTTGGGCGCCTGGCTCATGAAGGTCACCGTCTGCCCGGATTGGTCCCCGGTGGACGTGGTCGCATTGGGTGTGCTGCTCGGTACGATGGGCCAGCTGGGTGATCTTGTTGAAAGCACCTGGAAGCGCAGCGCCGGCGTGAAGGACAGCAATATCGGCGTGGGCATTCCGGGTCACGGCGGAATGCTCGATCGCGTGGACAGCCTGGTCTTCGCCGCCCCCGCACTGTTCGCCTACGTGCACTACGTGCATGGGCTGAGATGATGGCCAAGGCCATTCGACGCATTGCCATCCTTGGATCTACGGGTTCCATTGGAACCTCCACCCTGGAGGTCGTTGCGTCCCACCAGGAGCAACTTTCGGTAGTTGCGCTCGCCGCTGGACGCAATCTTGAGCTGATGCTTGCCCAGTGCGAGCAGTTCAGGCCCGCATGCGTATCCGTGAGCCGTCCTGCGGACGCCACATGGCTCCGCTCAGCATTGAGCTATTCGCCTGAAATCCATTCTGGTCCCGAAGGCCTTCTGGCCTGCGCACTGCATCCTGACGTGAATACCGTCGTGGCAGCGTTGGTTGGGGCCACGGGCCTGCAAAGCACCGAAGCCGCGCTGCGGGCCGGTCACCGGGTTTGCGTCGCCAACAAGGAAGCGCTCGTCCTCGGTGGTTCGTTGATGCGGGCCGCGATGGAAGCCGGAGGCGGTGAATTGCTGCCCGTCGATTCGGAACACGCGGCCCTGCACCAGCTGCTGGATGGCCGCGACCCGAGAAACATCCGGGAAGTCCGCATCACGGCCAGTGGCGGGCCTTTCCGTGAATGGTCCATGGCTCGCATCCAAGCTGCGACGCGGGAAGAAGCCCTGAATCATCCCACCTGGAAAATGGGTCGAAAAATCACCATTGATTCCGCGACCCTGATGAACAAAGGCCTGGAAGTCATCGAGGCATCGGTGCTGTTCGGCCTTTCGGTGGATCAGATCGCGGTGACCGTCCATCCCCAGAGCCAGGTCCACGCCATGGTCGGCTTCCGGGATGGCACCTATCAATTGCAGGTCTCGGCCAATGACATGAAATTGCCTATCCAGTACACGCTGCTCTACCCCGACAAAGCGGCAGGTCCAGTTCCCCCCTACGACTGGACCGAAGCACGGGCCTGGGCCTTCGAAGAACCTGATCTGGGGCGCTTCCCCTGCCTTGGACTCGCCTACGCAGCCCTTCGAGCGGGCGGCACTGCCCCCGCCCTTCTCAACGCCGCCAACGAGGTGGCCGTCGCCGCCTTCCTGGAAGGCCGTATCGGCTTCTGGGATATCCAGGCCTGCAATTCCGAAGTCCTGGCCCGAATTCCCTCGGAGACAGCCGACAGTCTTGAGGCAGTGCTGGCCGCGGATCGAAATGCACGAGACAATGCTAGGTCCTGGATCGCGCTGAAGTGATCCAGATTCCCGGATCATTAATGAAGCGGCTGCTTTTCCTCACACCTTCGATTATTGTTTTCAGCCTTGCCTGGCCGGGCGTCGGATTCTGGGGCCCCGTCATCATGCTCGGCGGCCTCATTTTCCTGCACGAGCTTGGGCATTTTCTCATCGCCAAGTGGATGAAGCTCCCTGTGGAAGTCTTCTCCTTGGGTTTTGGCACCCGGCTTATCGGCTTCAAGTGGCGGGAGACGGATGTGCGGCTTTCGGCGCTGCCCCTGGGTGGTTACGTCAAGCTCATGGGCTACAACGATGAGGACCCCAACGCGGACGATCCCAACGGATTCCTGTCGCAACCGACCTGGAAGCGGATGCTCTTTTATTCCGGTGGCATCATCTTCAATCTGGCCACGGCGGTGGTGCTGCTCTTCACCCTGAACCTGGACCGGGCACGGGTATCCCAAGTGCAGTCGCGTTGGGTCGTGATCCAGGTCGTGCCCCAGTCCCGGGCAGATATTGGAGGACTGAAGGTCGGCGACGAGATCCTGGCCATCGGTGCGAAGCAATTGAAAGGGGCCGATTGGCAGGCAGATATCATTCCCTACATCCAGGCCCGTCCCGAGATCCATACGCCTTTCCAGATCCAGCGGAATGGCGCTGCCCAGACCCTGGACCTGGTCCCGGCCAACGAAGGCGGCAAAGGTAAAATCGGTTTCCTGCCGGACATCGAGGAGACGCCCATTGCCTGGCGTTCCCTCCGTGCGGCCGATACCGGCCCCGCGATCCTTCGCGCCTTCCAGGGCACCGCCATCGCCAGCTATCGCATCACCGGCGACTATGTGAGGCTCCTGACCTTCCGCGCCAACATCAAGGAATTGGGCGGCCCCATCGCCATCGCGCGGATCGGCAGCCAGGCGGCCAAATCCGGATGGCGCAACTTCCTGTCCCTGTGCGCGCTGCTCTCGATCAATCTCGCCGTATTGAACGCGCTGCCCATCCCCTTCCTGGATGGCGGTCACGTGGCGATGCTGGCCTTCGAACGCATCCGGGGCAAGGATCTCAGCATCTCCGTGAAAGAGCGCATTCTCACCGGCGGCTTCATGCTGCTGGCCTCGCTGATGGTGCTGGTCTTCGCCCTGGACATCTGGCGGCTGAAACACTGATGGGCTGTGGGCGACAGGCTCTGGGCAAGGGGCAATAAGGATGCTCCTCTGGCGCGCCTCTTTACCTACCGCCTACCGCCCAAAGCCTACAGCCCTCAATGGACCAGCGTTCCCACCACCTCGCCCATGACCGCGGCGATGAGGTTGCCAGGCTTCATCATATTGAAGACCAAGATGGGCAAATGGTTATCCATGCATAGTGCGATGGCGGCGGCGTCCATGACCTGAAGGCCTTTTTCCAGGCACTCCTGGTGGCTGACCCGATCGAACTTGACGGCGTTGGGATCTTTCTTGGGATCGGTGTTGTAGACGCCATCCACATTCGTGGCCTTCATCACCACCTGAGCATTGATCTCATTGGCCCGGAGAGCGGCGGCGGTGTCGGTGCTGAAATAAGGATTGCCCGTCCCGCTGCCGAAGATCACGACGCGGCCCTTCTCGAGGTGGCGCACCGCGCGGCGGCGGATGTAGTTTTCGGAGATACGGGGCATCTCCATGCCGCTCAGCACGCGGGTCTGGACATGGTTGTGTTCCAGCGCGTCCTGCAAGGCCAAAGCGTTGATCATGGTGGCAAGCATGCCCATGTGGTCGGCGGTGACGCGGTCCATGCCCTTGGTGGCGCCCGCCACGCCGCGGAAGATGTTGCCGCCGCCGATGACCAGGCCCACATCCACGTCCAACTCGCGGATGGCCTTCACTTGTTCGGCGATCATCTGGACGACATCGGGATCGATGCCACCCTTCATCTCGCCCATCAGGGCCTCGCCGGAGAGCTTGAGGAGGATGCGGTTGTATTTCATGGGGACTCCGGAAGATCGGCGG
>JANXQX010000099.1 GCA_025353305.1 Holophagaceae bacterium | reverse complement strand
ACGACAAGGCCGGTGCTTGGTATTGTGTCTCTCCTGCGAGCCAGGAAATCGGGGGGAAACTGGAAAGCGGACTTCCAGCCTTCTGGAGTATTTTTAAATAACGCCGTAGTACCCACCCAAAAGAGACTTCCGTCCCCGCCCAGTTGATAGCCGATGTCCGGGGTCGACCAGAGAGCGGTTTGAATCAACGCGTCCTTGGTCCAAGGTCCACTGGTGGGCGCATCGTCGTACTCCTGAAGCCGAGAATCAGGCGGCGCCTTTGGCAGAGGACGCACGGAAGCCAACCGGAATCCCTGGCCCTCCTGTTCGAAAGTTAACAGCTTATTCTTGGTGATTAACTGCATTTCCTTATCGCTGGTATCGAAGGGGCGAAGCACAATGGGCATGCCGAAATAGCCTACGCGGAAAGCTGCCCAAGGCGGCTTTCCGTACGATTCGAAATAGAGTTCATGTTGGTCTGGGGTTTGATGAGTCATTCGAATGGTGCCTGGACCCTGCTTTTTAGGTTCCCCGAGGCTTTCCAGAGGAGCTTTCGGCGCGTTCTTAACTTCCGAGACCTGGGCGTCTGGAGGAAATTCGGTCAATAGGCCTACGCTGGAGGAAGAACCAGGAAAGGCCAGGAGGGTAAGAGACAAAAGGGAGGAAAGCATCATGAAACCCGCCCAAGGTATTGAATCAGGTGAACTTTGATTGTATGTCTAGCCTAATCATCAAGTTGTAAAATTTTGAATCGCAATCCAACACGATAACACTAAGGGGGGAGACCAAAAATTAATCATTGTTAATTTATTAAGAAATGATTTCCATCTGAATCTATCGCCAAGTCTATTTCACAGCACTCCGCGAGCCTAATTTTTCGGGCACTCACTTCTGACCTAGAAATTCTTGAATCGCCAGTCCGACATCCATCGCGATTTTGCATTCACTTCGTGATTTGGATCGGCCACTGCCCTGTCATGTGAGCCATTCTTGAAAATGCTCCAGAATCCGTATGGCTAATGATTCGCCCTTCCTCCGCATCAATCTGCGAAAGGGATTTGGATGTGTTGCTTGCCCTGCGATCATGGCCTGTCATCCCCTGAACGGGTTCGTCCCTCTGGATCGAACTGGTACCCGACGCTGCGGAGCGTGTGTACCCATCTGGGATGATGGGCGTCCACTTCCATGACGCGGCGGAGGCGGACGATGAAATTGTCGACCGTGCGCGGCGTGGGCTCGGCGTCTTCGCCCCAGACGCGGTCGATGATCTCCTGGCGGCTCACCACTTGCCCGGTACGCTCCATGAGCAGCTTCAGGATCATGCATTCCTTCACGCCCATGGTGAACGGCCCTTGGGGCCCTTCGCCGCAGAAGTTCTCGAAATCCACCCAGAAGTCGCCGAATTTCTGCCGGCCTCCGAAGGTCCGGTTGCGGTACCAGGCTTCGCGGCGCAGGATGGCCCGCACGCGGGTGAGCAACTCCCGCACCTGGAAGGGCTTGCCCAGGTAGTCGTCGCCGCCGGTTTCGAATCCATGCACACGGTCGTCTTCGGTGTTCTTGGCGGTGAGAAACAGGATCGGCGTGTAGTTCTTGGCCTCGCGGATGCGCTCGCAAACACTGAACCCGTCCATGCCCGGCAGCATCACATCAAGGATCACCAGGTCATATTTTTCCACCAGGATGCGCCTCAGGGCTTCATCCCCACGGGTGATCCAGGTGCAGGGCAGCCCTTCCATCTCCAGGTTCAACTTGATGCCCTCGGCCAGGCTCAGCTCATCTTCCACCAGCAGGATGTTGGGGTCGCCGTTCATGTGGTTCTCCGAGACTGACAGTAGAATAGCCTCATGGGCCCCTATCTCTCTGTCGTCATCCCGATCTATAACGAAGAAGCCAATATTCCACAGCTGTGGGAGCGGCTCGCCAAGGTCCTGAATGAAAATTTCAGTGGAGAGAGGGACTGGGAGCTGATCTTCACCGATGACGGGAGCAGGGACCGATCCTTGCTGATGTTGCTGGAGATCGCCAAGGCCGAGCCGCGCATCAAGATCGTGGAATTCAACCGCAACTACGGCCAGCATTCTGCGATTTTCGGAGCCCTTTCCGAAGTCGAGGGCAGGGTGGTGGTGACGCTGGATGCGGATCTGCAGAATCCCCCAGAGGAAATCCCGAAACTCGTGGCCAAGGTCGAGGAGGGCTACGATGTGGTGGGCGGCTGGCGCCAGGGCCGAGAGGAGAACGATTCCATCTTCCGGCGTCTGCCCAGCAAGGTCGTCAACGCCATCACACGCCGGACCACCGGCGTGAAGCTGCATGACTACGGCTGCATGCTGCGCGCCTACAGCCGCGAGGTGGTGGACGCGATGCTGCTTTGCAAGGAGCGCAGCAGTTTCATCCCCGCCCTGGCCAACTCCTTTGCCAAACGCATCACCGAGGTGCCAGTGGCCCACGCCGAGCGCGCGGCCGGTGATTCAAAATATGGGCTGTGGAAGCTCATCAACCTGCAATTCGATCTTCTTACCTCCTTCAGCCTGCTGCCCCTGCAGATGCTCTCCGTGCTTGGCGTCCTGGTGAGCGCCCTGGGCATGGGCTTCGGCGTCTACCTGTTGATCTACCGGGTGCTGCACCCCGATCGCACCGTGGAAGGCGTTTTCACGCTGTTCGCCATCCTCTTCATTTTCATCGGCGCGCAGTTTCTCGCTTTCGGACTATTGGGCGAATACATTGGCCGCATCTACGTGGAGGTTCGGGACAGGCCGCGGTACATGGTGAAGAAGGTCCATCAAAACAGTCTCAAGTCTCAAGCAACAAGTCCCAAGTAGGCTCGCATGAGGAATTCCTGCCACCTTGAGATTCGGGACACTTCGTTTTTAGCTTCCTTGCGCTCGTTCACATTCTGCCTAGTGGCAGGTCTGGGGATGGCGATGCCTTGCGCAGCTGATGAGCCACTGGCGGCACCGGCCCCGGGGACAACGCCTTCGGAAACCGTGAGGGCTGCGCCACAGCCCTACCTCTTCTACAAGGGCCAGAATTATGGTTCGGAATCCCAGTTCAACCCGCTGACGTCATTCATCACGTGGTCCTACGACACGCTTCAAGTGCCTGAGAGTTTCAACGATTTCGGCCTTGCGGAACATTGGAAGACGGTGCGCTTCGACCTGCAGCATCCCAACAACGCGGTCCAGAGCCAGGGCGGCTGGAACGCCTTCGTCAACCGACAGATCTTCCCCTACAAGGGCGGCCGCGCCGACTGGATTCCTAACTACTCGCTGCACCTGCTGGGTGGTGGCATGGTCTTCCGCAAGAATGCCGAATGGTTCGAGGCCCACGGTGTCCCCTTTCCCTACCTCACGTCCGCGGTAATCTGCACCGCGGCTGAGTTGTTCCAGGAGGCCATCGAGAAGACCTCCACCAAACCCGATGATGAAATTGCGGATGTCTATCTTTTCCGCCCCCTCGGCATGCTGCTCTACCGCTGGGACCGTTTCGCCCGTTTCGCCGCGGACGATCTGCATCTCGTGGAATGGAACGGACAGCCGATGTACGAGCCGGACTATGCCAGGCCTTCCGGCACCAAGGGCCGGATCACCAACGTCAGCCAGAATTTCGTCATCCGCCCCGTGGTCGCAGGGCCGGATGCGGCGCGCCCCTTCGTCTATTTCGGGCTCACCACCCTCGTCGGACTGTCCCATTCGGTCACGAAATCCGACAGTTTTTCCTGGGGCTTCGGCGCAGCCGTCCAGAAGGCCCAGGATCCCACCATCACCCATTTCAGCGCGGGCCTTTTCTACGACCGCAACGACTCGCTGCTGGCTTCGCTCATCCTCAATGGCACGGATGATCTCAAGGCGCGCCTGAACGTCTATCCGGGCATTGTCGGCACCGGGAAATGGTGGTCGCCCGGTGTCTATGTGGGCGTGGGCAGTCAAGGCCGCCTCAGTGCTGGCATCACGCTCCGCGTGTTCCCCGTGGGGTTCGGCCGCACCCAGCATCCGACACCAGCGATTCCGCCTCTCCGGTAGTCACAAGCCCATTTCATTTGGCAGTAGGCGGTAGGCTATGGGCTGTAGGCGAAAATGAGGAGAGTTCTTTTTGCCCACCGCCCACAGCCCAATTCCCACGGCCAAGGTTCAGTAGCTTCCCTCGTCCTTCATCGGCGGATAATCCTTGCCGAATTTGTTTTTATGCGGCTCGAAGGGGGGCAGGTTCGCACTCAGGGTCCACTCGCCGTGGACGTTGGCCTGGTCGATTGTCACTGGGAAAGTCCTTTCCCCGGTCTCGGGATGCCACAGTTTCAGGCGATAGGTGCCGCTGGGGATTCCATCAAAGGCCAGACCGGTCTTGCCATCCAGAACTTGTGCATAGGGCGTTTCCAGGACCCAAAGAAACGCGTTCATCCGGTGGTGGACATTGCAGTAGAGCTTCAGCAGACCAGGTTTTACCAGCTTGATGGGCGCGGGCGTGTCCCCAGGCTCGTACTGGCCCGTGTCGAAAGGCACGGTGCAGCAGACGCTGAAGACGTTGTGGACGATGGAGTCCTGGTTGGGAAAGGTGACCTGGCTGCCGGGCGTGGTCCAGGCCACGCGGGGCGAGAAGCGCTTGCCCACCGTGCGGATGCGCAGCAACGGCCGTTTTTCCAGGGTGGGCTTGGGTGCCGCCAAGGGTTCAAGGATAGCGATGACATCCTTCAGCGTTTCCCGCGGCTTTCCGTTTTTGTCCAAGAGCAGCACTGGGCCGGAAAGTCCTCCGGCCAGGAGCGGAGCCGTCAGTACAATCGGGAAAAATCTTAAAGGCATAAGGACTCCAGCGGGTGTCCCAGGAAGCCTACTCCAATTCATCGAGCCGCAAGAACTCCGGAGGGTGCCAAGAGATGACTAATCTCATTCATCAATCTGGCTGTAGAACCCTGTCGGTGCCTTGCCAAGGGCTGCCCGCAGGATGGCCGCATGACTCACCTCGTCGCCCATGATGCGGGCGGCGGCTTCCAGAAGGGCCTTGGTCTTGAATTGCGAGACCGCTGCTTGATAGGCCCGGGCGGCTTTCATTTCCAGGAACAGGGCCAGCCGCAAGACATCCGCTTCGGACTTCAGTTCAAAGGCGCTGAAGTCGTACTCTTTTTTGGGGTCCGCGGGTGAGCCCCCCAGACTTCTGATCACGGCGCTGAGGGCCTCGCGATGGCTTTCATGGCTGCCTTTGAAGGTGCCACCCACGGCCAGCACACCCTTGCTCAGCAGGCCGGAGCCCCCCGCCAGCCCGTAGGCGTAGATCGCGGTGTGTTCCAGCACCAGCGCCCCGTTGAGAATGCTGAGATCCCCAGTGGGCCGGGAGTCTCCACTTGGTGTCGCCTCCGGGCTCCTGCACCCCACCAGGCTTCCCGAAGCCGCCAGGGCGGCCCCTCCCATCAGAGCACTGAGAAACAGGCGGCGGTCGGACATGGGGGCTCCAGGCTTGGGTTTGGGATATGGAGATTGAGCGGAATTCGTTATCAGGGGAAACAGACCTTGGATGCCAGCAACCCTTGGCACGTGCCAGGACTTTCGCGCATCGAAGGGAAAGAACAGAAAACCGCTAAGCAGTCCTCCGGCCAGCATAAGCGTCCGTAAGAACTAACCAGAAAAGCACTGGTTATTCCGTAACGGTCGCTAAGATCGTCTAAGCCAAAGTCTTTAGTCTTTTTTCCGAGGTCCGCCATGAGCCATGAAGTGCGCTGGTACCGCTCGCTAGCCTGGAAGTTCTTCCTTCGCACGAGCGTCACCATCCTGGTGATCATCGGGGTCCTGGTCTTCATCACTTCCACCGTGGCCAACCGAAAGGCCCGGGAATCCGCAGGCGCGCAAATGACCTCCGCCAGCCAGGTGGTGGACCGCGCTTTCGAGCAGCAGGGCAAGATCATGGACGCCGGGCTGGAGGTCTTCACCCAGTACTCCGGGAATCAGGCGAATATCGAAAAGGCGGATTTCACATCGGTTCGCGACACGTTGCTGGACAACCTGTCCCGGCTCAGCTCCGAGATCGCCGTCGTGGTGCGCCCTACGGGCATGCTGCTCTCCTGCACCACCGACGGCGTGAAGCAGGATTACAACGACGTGGGCATCGTGCAGATGGCCATGCATCCCGATGAAGCGAAAAAGGCCGGGTACAAGGGCCCCTCCTATCGTGGCTTCTTCAAGATCGACCAGGGCAAATTCATGGGCGTCTACCATGCCGTGGCCCGCCCCATCTCCTCCCCCGGCGGGGCCACCCTCGGGGTGATGCTCGTCGGGAACAGGCTCAGTGATGGCGCGGCCAAGGATCTCCGCCAGGTGTCCCTGCCCCGGGGCCGAGAGAGCGATCCCCCGCCCCATTTCGGGTTGTTGAGCAAGTTCCAGATCCAGGGGCTGACGGTGCCGGAAGCGGGCCAGCGCACCACGTTGCAGCAGGCGATTTCCACCGGGGCCGACTTCAAAAAAGCGCAAGAAGGGGTCGTGGCGGGGCAGCGGTCCGGGACCGTTCCAGTAATGCTGCAAGGACGGCCCTACCTCGCCGTACTGGCGCCGTTGAAGGGTGTCAACGCCCTGGATCTCCAGATCGGGGATGTGGTGATGATGCCCCTGGAGCCGTTTCTGGCGCCGTTCGTGACCATCCGCAATGTGATCCTGATGACCGGCGCGGGCGGGCTGCTCCTGGCGATCCTGCTTTCGCTGACCTCCAGCCGCGCGGTGACATCACCCCTGGCGGCCCTGGCCCGTGCCACGGCTCAGTTGGCGGAGGGTGAGCGGCCCGAGATCCCAGCCCTTAACAGTCAGGACGAAGTGGGCTATCTCACCCAGGCCTTCAGGGCCATGCTCTCGGAACTGAAAGCCAAGGACGAGCTGCTGGCCGCTCTGGAAAACCTGGACTCAGCGGATGGACGCCGGGGCATGGGCGCGGAAATGGAATCCGTCGCCCAGAGCCGGCTCAGCATGAGCGCGGTGGATGTGGACGGCACCATCATGCTGCCCACCACCTCTCAATTGATTCAGGGTGCGGAACCCGCGGCCCGGCGCAAGCGGGTGACCCTGAAAGAGGGCGAGATTTTCGCTGGCCGTTACCGTATCGAAAACATCCTGGGCAAAGGTGGGATGGGCATCGTGCTGAAAGCTCACGATCAGCAATTGGACGAAGAAGTGGCCCTGAAGATCATCCGTCCCGAACACGATCTTTCCGCGGGCTTCCTGGAGCAGCTCAAGCAGGAGATCAAGCTGGCCCGGAAAATCACCAACAAGTACGTGCTCCGCACCCACGATTTCGGCGACTACGAGGGCCTGCCCTTCGTCTCCATGGAATACCTGAAGGGCGTCACGCTGAAGCAGCTGCTGGACGACCGGGGCAGCCTGCCCCTCGGCCTGGTGCTCCGCATCGGCCGCCAGGTCTCTGAAGGCCTGGAAGCCGCCCATGGCGTGGGTGTGGTGCACCGCGACATCAAGCCGTTGAACATCCTGTTCGACTCCCGTGGCGACGCCAAGATCATGGATTTCGGTCTGGCCGCGCCCGTGGCCGCCAAAGGCACATCGGACGAAGGCCAGGTCTTCGGCACGCCGCGCTACATGGCCCCCGAGCAAGTGAAGGGTGAACGGGTGGATCCGCGCACCGACCTTTATGCGCTGGGCGTCATGCTCTTCGAACTCTCCACGGGTTTCCCGCCTTTTGAGCATTCCTCGATCACGGAACTGTTGCGCATGCACCTGAGCTCCCCCGTGCCAC
The DNA here is from genome assembly GCA_025353305.1 of Holophagaceae bacterium. Next base: position 13,103 of record JANXQX010000099.1, on the reverse strand, counting down.
GGGCCAAGGACATGGCCCCGGATCTGCCGGACGGCTTCAGCTTCCTGCTTGAGCGGCTCATGGCCAAGCGCATCGAAGATCGCCCCAGCTCTGCCCAGGAGGTGGCCGAAACCCTCAAGCTGCTGGCCTCGGGCGCCGCAGGCGAGACCAAACGGGTGGCGTGATGAAACGTGGAGCCTAGTCCGGGGCGTGTCCTCTTAACTTATCTCGAATCCTCGATCCGCAAAACGGTTCAGCTTTTTATCCACATCACGCATCTCCAGGGCCCGCGCCACGTAACGGCCGATGGGATCGGCTTCCAGGTTCACGGCATCACCCGGTTTCATGGACGCCAAGGCGGTTCGTTTCACGGTCTCCGGGATTAGCGCAACGCTGAACCAGTCACGCCCGCACTCCACGACGGTCAGTGAAATGCCATCCACGGCGATGCTGCCTTTGGGCGCGGTCATCGGCGCGAAAAATGAGGGCATTGAGAATCGCCAGAGCCCTTCGCCTTGGGGTCGATCGAGGAGCGCGCCAAGGCCATCTACATGGCCACTGACGAGATGCCCATCCAGAGGATCGCCCACACAGAGGCTCGGCTCCAGGTGCAGCGAGGAGCCAATGGCCAGGCGGCCCAGCGTGGTCTTGGCGAGCGTCTCTTCGCTCAGCTCGGTTTCCCAGGACCGCTCATCGCAAAGCACCGAGGTCAGGCAGGCGCCATTCACGGCGATGCTCGCCCCCAGCTCAGCGCGATCCAGCACGGGCTTTGGCGCGGCGATGCGCAATCGCGCTCCGCCGCTGCGGGAGCTGCGGGATTCCAGGGTGCCAAGATGGCGGATCAGACCGGTGAACATGTTTTGCTAGGCTTTCAAATCCCCATTTTGCAGGGCGCTTTTCCGCGCGCCGTAGATGAAGTAGATCACCAGACCGATGGCCAGCCAGACCACGAAACGGATCCAGGTCAGCCAGGGCAGGCCCTTGGCGAACCAGATGCAGCCGACGATGCCCGCGGGAGCGAGGACCCAGATGGCGGGCATCAGGAACTTCCGGGGAGCTTCAGGACGGCGGTAGCGCAAAAGCATCACGGCGATGCAGACGACGACGAAGGCGAACAGAGTCCCGATGTTGGTAAGTTCCACGACCTCATCGATGTTCAACAGGGCTGCCGGAACGGCCACGATGAACCCGGTGAGGATGGTTGCATTGGACGGGGTCTTGAATTTCTGATGGATCTTGCCGAACCAGGGACCCAGCAGGCCGTCGCGGCTCATGGACATGAAAATGCGCGGCTGGCCGACCTGATAGACCAGCAACGCGGCGGTGGTTGCGATAACGGCGCCGAAACTGATTACAGCTGCGATGGCGGTCATCTTGTGCTCGGTGAAGATGAAGGACAGCGGATCGGCGATGCCGCCCAGCTTGGTGTAATGCACCATGCCCGTCGTGACCAGCGCCACGGCCGCGTAAATCACCGTGCAAATGCCCAGGGACCACAAAATGCCCAGCGGCAGGTCGCGGCCTGGATTCCGGCATTCTTCGGCCGTGGTGCTCACCGCATCGAATCCGATGAAGGCGAAGAAGATGATGGCGGCGCCCGCCTGGATGCCCTTCATCCCGTGGGGCACGAAAGGATGCCAGTTGGCCGGGGCGATGAACTGGATGCCGAGGCCCACCACCGTCAGCAGGATGATCACCTTGATGACCACCATGATGCTGTTGGCGCGCGCGCTTTCCTTGATGCCGATGTAGCAGAGCCAGGTGATGAGCACGGTGATGATCACCGCCAGGAGATTGATGGTGATGGGAAATCCGCCGATGGTCGGCGCGCTCTTGAGCACGTCCCAATTGGCAAAGGTGGCCGCGCCGTTGGCGAGTCCGGCCTTGGTGTCGGCGATCAGATGCAGCTTCTGTGAGAGTCCGATATTCCCGGCACCATCGGCGAGCTTCAGCGCCGTGCGGGGATCCATGGCCAGCCAGCCGGGAATGTTCACGTGGAAGACATTCGAAAGAAAACTGCGGGCGTAGTCGCCCCAGGAGATGGCCACGGCCACGTTGGAAACGGCGTATTCCAGCAGCAGGTCCCAGCCGATGATCCAGGCCATCAGTTCGCCAAGGGTCGCGTAGGCGTAAGTGTAGGCCGAACCCGAAACGGGAATCATGGAGGCCAGCTCCGCATAGGCCAGGGCCGTGAAGCCGCAGATGAGGGCCACGAGAAGGATGCTCAATACCAGGCTTGGACCGGCGGGGTAGCGGCCGTCGGCCATGTTGCCCGCCGCCGCCGTGCCGATGCTTGAAAATATTCCGGCGCCGATGATGGCACCGATTCCGAACATCGCCAGATCAAAGGCGCCTAGATTTTTCTTCAGCTGGTGTTCGGGTTCTTCGGCGGTGGCTTTCAGCTGTTCAAGGGATTTTGTGCGAAAAAAATTCATGCGGGTCTTTCCTGGATTGGAAACGTTTCAAGGGGAAAGAATCAGGGTATCAGGTAGGCATTGGGCTGTAGGCGGTAGGCTGTAGGTAATCCAAACGCGGCCTTTGGCCGCGGCCCACAGCCCCCAGCCCGAAGCCAACCGCCATGTTCCTCTGGAAAGACCGCCGACTCCGCTTGAATTTGACCCGCCTGGGTATCCAGTACCTGGTGGCATTATTCCTCGTGGGTGCTTTTTCGGTGAACACTGGGAACAACCTGCTTTATGTGATCTTTTCAATGATGCTGGGGCTGTTTCTTGTTTCGGGCTGGGTGAGCCGCGCCGCGCTGGGGGGTGTGAATCTGGCCTCCCTGGAAGAGGGCAATCTCTTTGCAAGGGTGCGAGGCGGCCTGCGCGTAAGGCTCAAGGACAAAGTGCCAACGCGCATGAGGGCGCTTGAGGTGTATCTGGAGATGGATGGGGGCCGAGTGGAGCCTGGATTTCTCGCCGGTGGTGACCGGGCTGGGGGCGAAGCCCTGCTGGTGCTCCACGCGCGATGCGAAAAACGTGGCTGGACCAAAATTAGCAGTTTGGAAATCCGCACAAGCTATCCCTTCGGTTTTGTCGAGAAGGCCTATCGCTTCGCCCTCGATCAAAATGTTTTGGTGCTGCCTCATCCGCGCACCAACCTCCTGCCGCCGCGTGCCCCGAAGGGCGAGGTCACACACGCCATTCCCGTGGCTGGCGAGAGCAGTCCCGAGGGGTCACGGCCCCTGCGCCAGGGCGACGCTCCCAGCCGTGTGCATTGGAAACGCACAGCCCAACGTGGGCACCCTTGGGTTCGTACCTTTGAGGGGGAACAGCCCGAAGGGCTGCACCTCCGGTTGGAATTAATGGATTGGACGCCCGGTCGACCCTTTGAACGGGAATTGGAAAGGCTCTCCGGCTCCATCCTGCAAGCCAGGCTCCAGAAACGGGACGTGAGTCTTGAGATTTTCGGTGAAAAGTTCCGCCGCGAGGCCTTTGGCCACACCGCCTGTTGGCGGGCTCTGGCCATTGCAGAGCCCGAGGGCGCTGCGAATACCTCACGGGTTCAAGACGCTTCTGCTTCACTGGTCGTCCCGCTCCATGGAGGTGCCCATGCCTTTTGAAAATTCAGCTTCCCCCGAATGGGCACCGTTGTTGGCAGCCGCCTGGGCAGCCAGGGAACGGGCCCACGCGCCCTACTCGGATTTTCGGGTGGGGGCTGCGCTCCTCCGCAAGGGCGGTGGTGTGGTGGGCGGGTGCAACGTTGAGAATGCAAGCTACCCGATGTGCACCTGTGCCGAGCGCACAGCCGTTTGCGCTGCCGTGGTGGCTGGGATGAAGGAAGGTGGACTGGAGGCACTTGTGGTAGTGACGGGAGCCGATACCCTGACACCCCCCTGCGGGGCTTGCCGCCAGGTTCTTGTTGAATTCGCAGATGATCTGCCCATCCTGCTCGACAATGGCCGTCAAAAGGAGCTGCACTATCTGAAAGACCTGCTGCCGCAAGCCTTCACCGGCAGAAACATGGGACGCGTTGAAAAATGACCAGCACCTTCTGGTCATTTGGTCACTCCCCCTAAAGTCGGCCGCAGGCCGAAGCGATGGAGGACACTCCGTGGCAACCCTGAAGGTGTCACGGCCCCTTGTAGTAATCCGGGAGCCTTCCTACACTGACTTTAACTTCTGCCAGGCCACCCATGCCCATTGATCGCGCCAAAGTCACCAAGGAAGCCGACAAGTTATTGGCGGCGGGCCGCATCGACAAGGCCATCGAGGAGTACCGCAAGCTTCTGGATGACAAACCCTCAGACCTGCCCCTGATGAACCGTATCGGGGATCTCTGCGTCCAGGCCAAACGCATCGGCGAGGCCATAGATCTGTTCAAGCGGCTGGGCATGACCTATGAACGCGACGGTTTCACCCAAAAAGGCATCGCGGTCCTGAAGAAGGCCACGCGCCTGGCGCCGGACGATCTGGACATGAGCGGGCGTCTGGCGGATATGTACCGCCAGGTGGGCATGATCAAGGACGCATTGCAGGTGCATCTTTCCGTGGCCGAATTCTTCACCAAGAAGGGCCTCATCAAAAGGGCCCTCGAGGAATTCGCCAAGGTCGTGGAGCTGGACCCCAAGAATCTCAAGAACAAGGTGAAACTCGCCGACCTCTACAACAAAGAAGGCATGAAGGACCGTGCTGCCGCGATCTATCTGGAAGTCGCCGAAGCCTTGGCCATCGAGCAGATGCACACCGAGGCGAACCAGATTCTCGAGCGGGCCAAGTCCATGGTCAGCACGCCGCAGGTGTTCTTGACACAAAGCCGGCTGGCGGTGATCCAGAAGGATCTCAGCGCCGCGGCCAGCCATTTGCGGGAAGGCCTCCAGGCCAATCCCCGCAGCAATGAATTGCTGGAGGCTTTGGCCGAAATCGAGATCCAGAGCAAGAATCCCGACCGGGCGCTTGAAGCTTTGGGACAGATCCCCCAATTGCCCGAGAAAGCGCTCCAGCTATGTGAGCGCGGGCTGCGCGATCTGTTGAAAGCCAACCGCGGTGAAGAAGGTCTGCGGCTCTTCAAGCCCATCGGCCGGGAATTCGCCCGGCGCGGCATGGGAGATAGTGCGGCCAAGGCGCTGAAGAACGCCCTGCAGGGCCATTGGTCCAGCGAAGCCTACATCCAGCTTGCGGATATCGCGCATCAAAGCGGCAATCGACAGGAGCAGGGGGCCGCGCTTCAAAACGCCTTCGCCCTCGCCACCCAGCAACGGGACCAGAATCTCGCCACGCATCTTTCTGAACAGCTCAAGACCTTGGGGCTCACCCCAGGTGAAACAACCGACACGCCAACCCCCGCACCGGGAATATCTTCTTACGCAGGTTCCAGGGAACACACCTTGGGCGGAGGCCGGCCGACCGACACAACCGAGATGGACCCCGTCAAGCAGCTTCAGATCCAGCAACTTGTCAGGGAAGCTGAAGCCTATACCCGTTCCAAGTCCACGGATCGCGCGGTGGAAGCCTATAAAAAAATCCTGGAACTGGATCCGGCCTTCGATATCGCCATTGATAAGATCGCCGAGATCCACAAGGCTTCAGGCATTCTCAGCCGCGTGCAGATGCACTACGTTCAGACGGCCCAGGTTCTTGTGGGCAAGGGTTTCAGGAACAAGGCCCTTGAATTGCTGGATCGCGCCGAGCAGATGTTTCCGGGTTCCACACGGCTGCACCGACGGACCTTGGGGCTTATCGACACAGCCGCACCCGCAGCACCAGCCGCCCCACCTGCAGGTGCCCCGCAGGTCCCCCAACCCGCTCCGCCCCAGGCCCAGGTCACCCCGCGCCCGGATCCATTTTCGTCAGCACCACCTCCCATGGCGGAATCCATCGCCTTGGGGCCACCCCCCAGCGAGTCGCTGGGAGGAATTCCTCTTAGCACGCTGCTCCCCCCTGAAACCACGAGCGCTCCGATTTCCCCTCCGGAGATGCTGATCTCCCTGGATTTGCCTGGTGGCCTGCCTTTTGCGCCGGTACCGACGGCCTTCTTGGAACCCATGGCGCCTCCTTCTCCCGTGAGCTTGGATTCCGTGGGATCCATTCCAATCAATCTTCCTGCACCCACCGATTCCATGGATTTCATGGCCGACCTGGATCTGGGGGAAGCCCCATCTTTCAGTCCCACGGGATCTTCGCCCTTTGATTTCATTCCTCCAGAACCGGAAGCGCCTGTCGCTCCCCCTGCTCCTGCGGGCATGGAATCTGGTATGCCGAGCGCAGCCATGCCGACCATGCCCATGCCCCTCATGCCCATGCCCCTCATGCCAATGCCTGGTGATGAGGTCCTGGGGGTGGGCGGTGAGCCCCCAACGCTGCCTGGATTCCCGATCTTTGATGCCTTGCCTGGTTCCATTCCCGCCACTGGTCCCGTGGTAGATGACGAATTGGCATCCTTGCTCTCGGACATTGATTTCCAGATGGATTATGGCAGTCCCGAAGAAGCCAAAGAGGAAATCGAGGCCGCGCTTCACAAATACCAGGATCATCCGGAATTGCTGGCTCGCCTGAACCGTGCCGAGGAGGCCCTGCGCAAGATCGGCCTGGAGGCAAAATCCAAGGATGACGACGATTTCAGCCATTCCTTTTTCGATCTCACAGACGTGCTTGGCGACGCCCTGTTGGAAACCGGCGAGGGCGAGGAAATGCACGATGCCACCAATGTCGTTGAGAAAGTGCAGAGCGTGGACGAGCTGTTTTCCGCCTTCAGGGATGGCGTCGAGAAGCAGGTTCAGGGCGATGACTACGACACCCACTACAACCTGGGCATCGCCTATAAGGAAATGATGCTGCTGGAACCGGCAGTCGAGGAGTTCAAGAAGGCCATGGTCGATCCTGAGCGGACCCAGGAATGCTGCTCCATGCTCAGCATCTGCGAACTCGAGCTGGGCAACCAGGAAGCTGCCGTCGAGTGGCTGAACCAGGGCATCCATGCTCCAGGTTTCCCCCCTGAAGACAGCATCGGCCTGCGCTATGACCTGGGGGAATTGTTCATGTCCATGGGCCGCCATGCGGAAGCCAAGCTCGAATTCGTGGCCGTCCACGACATGGATCCCGATTACAGGGAAGTCGCAGCCCGGTTGGGCTGAGACAGGCTCTCAGGTTTTCCGCGCCATCTTTTCCGGTATATCATCAAAGGGCCTCCGTGCGCCTTCACCAGGTCTACAAGGATCGGAGGGTGGAGGATGGAACATGAAGAGGTTGATCGCCACAATCCCCGCATGGGTGGCGGCCGCTGCTCCCCTGGCGGCACAGCCGGCGCCAGACTTGCCTGCGATGCCCAAGCTGAGCCAAGGCGAATGGTCACGCTTGAAGGCATTGACGGATAGCCTGCGTTCGGTGGAAGGGTGCCGTCGGGTCTACCGCGCCCAGCCCGGCATGGCGTCTGCCTATTCATCCGAGGAATTTTTTCTTGGCAAGATGGCCAATTGGCAGGGACGCATCCAGCCCCTCGAGGAAAAACAGGAGCAGACCAAGGATCTTACTTTGGAAATCCTCCGGCGCGAGGATGGGACCCAGGCCTACTATCTGACCTTTCACCACCACGAACCCCCCAATGCGATCACGATCCTGAAATCCATCTGGCGAGACGATTCCCTGGTGGCCCTGGATTTGCTGAAGGGATTCGCCAAAGTTCCGTTGAGCTACGGGGAACAGAAGCAGCCCAGGAATTACTACGGCACGCCGCCACCGAAAACCCCGACCTCGCCGAGCAAGAATCCCTATGCCATCACGACTGGCAGCGCACACTGACTGCCGGAATCCATCCGGGACCTAATGGCCCGGAGCCCGCCCGGAATCATCGACCGTGAACAGCGGATCCGGCCCTGATGCCGGCCGCAGATCCAACTCCCAGATTGGGGCAGTGTCGGGATCCTGCACCACCCGGAAGGGCCGTTCGGCCTTGAGCATCCTGGAACCGGGGCCGAAGCGCTGTTGCGGGCCGTACCAATAGAATCCTGTCGTATAGGACAGGGAAAAGTCACCCTCGGGAACCATCCCGAGAAAAGGTTCTCCCCCGTGGAGGTAAAGCGTCAAAACCCTGCGCTGGGAGGGGGCCTCTGACAGGATTAAAAAATAATCCTGGCCCGCCGTGGTTGTGACGCCCCAGGGAATCCTCAATGCCGAGGTGGATTCCATTTGCAGCGTGCCATGCTTGGGTGGGGATACCTGCTCCAGACCGGGAAAGGGCAGTTCCGGATTATGCGTTTCGGTTTCGCTTTTCTCAGGGGCCACAACGGCACCCTGGGGCGCCGCGAGGGGTTTCAGAATCTCCGGAACCGGCGGGGTCTTGGTTGGCGTGGCGGCTGGCGGCGCGGAAACCTTCCAGAACGCCACGAGTGAAAGCAGCACCGCTCCAAGAACTGCGCCGGGAATCCAACCCATAAGGGTCCGGGTTCCATGTAAGCCGCCGGCCAGGGAGGACGATGCGGGTCTCCATGCGTCCGGTTGGGGCAGGAAGGGGTCCGCGCGCAGCCCCAAATGCTCGCGATTCCGGGCCAGCCTCAACGAAGCCTGCAGAATCCAGTCGTAGTGAGCTTTGCGGGCGGGGTCCCCGAGTACGGCACGGGCCGAATCAGCCTCCGGATGATGGGGGCTCAATTTGGAAAGTGCCTCGGCCACTTGGTCGGGATCGTCGGCGATACGGTCGAATCCCATGAGCGCGTAATAATTCTTCATGAGCCACGCTCGCCCAGCAGGAAATCATAGGCGGCCTTGATGCGTTGGAATGACTGGGTGGCTTCGGTCATCGCCTCGGAACCCAGCTCCGCGTAATGGTCAGGATGATGGACCTGGCTGATGCGGTGGTAGGCCTTCTTGATTTCCTCTTGGGGGACCCCTTCCTCCAATCCGAGCAGGGCCAAGGCCTTGATCCTTGCGATGCGGGGATCATCGGTCACCGGCTTTTTCTGTTCAGGTGGAGCGGGATAGGGGCCGGCGTCATCCCAGTCCGTGGCTGTGCCGGACGCTTCCCGCCTGCGCTCCTTCCTGAGTTTCCAGGCCGCTGGATCACTGGGATCCCATAGTTCCGGTAATCCTGCGCCCGTCTTGGAACGGAAGAGCCGGGGCAGGCAATCCACAGCCAGGCCCAAGGTCTCGGCCACCATCCTCAGCGCCATATTCTGGGCCAGGGGCAGTGTTCCGCTGCCCAGGGCCAAATCGAGTGCTGCCTTTAGTGCCCATTCCCGGATGGGAGCAGGTGCGGTTCTGAGGATGCGGAGGCTGGATCCCAGTAAATCCACGCTTCCCGAGGGAGGCACCTGAATGGGATGGCCTTCCAAAAATGGCCCCAATCCAAGTGCTTCCGCCGTGGCCTGGAAACGGACTTGCGCCTGTTGGGCAGAAAGGGGCTCCCAGACAGTCATGGCTGACAGGAGGGAACTCGTGGCGCGTGCCATCACCGGATTCATTCCGTTGATGGTTCCCTGGGAACTAGGATTCCCAGAGGGCATGGGTTGCGATCACGAAAGGCACCTCACCAGATTAGGGCTTGGCGGAAGTATTAGGGAATTAATACCCGAAACCTTGAGCTTCCAGGAACCCGGTGCTGAAAATAGGATCGGACTTGAATTATTCAAATCAATTTATTCTGAGAGATATGCGGTTATCGGTGTTTGAACTAAGCTGCTATCCGGCTTGAGTCATATAAATTGCGGAGGTTCCAGGGAGTTTGCTATAATAAAAGTGTAACATATGTCATTTTACGATGCTTAATCTCAATTTATGGATGATTTGATCATGACTGCTCCGCAGGAACCCGATTCTACCTCATGGCTCGATCTAGGAGCCGCGGATCCATTCGCCGCACCAAAAATAGAGATCGAAGACGTTCCAGCCGCACGCATCCGGACCCCCGTCTCCGTGGCCCCTGCGATGATGGAGAGCCCTGTCATTCCGATCATCCTGGCAGACGTTGAGCCGGAACCCCCCTCGCATTTCAAAGCCCTAAGGAAGTTTTTCTCAAAAGGCTACTTCGATCCTTTCAAGGCATTCGGGCATCGTGTCGATTGGAAGAAATTCAGGAAAGCCCAGACGTTCCTGTTTCTCATCTCATTAGTGGCTCCTTTTTTGGCTTTGATATTCACCGGATTTTTACTCAGCTTCCTCTATCTCATCGGGGCCTCGCTCAATTCGGTCACGCCGCCCAATGCCTTCCATGAATTGGCGCTCTATCCCCTGGTGTTCACCCTTGCCAAAGGCTACTGGTTGGCCTATCTCGCGCTTTCCGTGGGGGCGTTCGCATTCGGCTGGATCTGGGCGGTCTTCACCGCCTGGAACATTAGCCGCGATCAAAGCGATTACTTGATCGATTTCAAAAAGGCCCTCGGCATCCTCGCGATGGTCGGAGTCATGGCCGTCCCCCTGACCATGTTCCCCTTCCTCCGGCTGCTGGCCCTGGTGATCCTTTTGTGGAACACCACCAAGCGGATGCACGAGACATTCTCCATCGGTTGGAGCACGTTCCTGCTCCGCGGAGGCGTCGCCTTCCTCGCCGTCACCTTCGCTTACAGTTGGTTCGAACGGAAAGTGGAATCCACCTTTCCGGCCGGAACCGAATTGAACTCGAATATTGAGGCCTATGTCCGGCATGGCAGAAAATTGGAATGGCCCGCTTCCCACCAGAAGATCGTCCGACCCGCTTACGAAGGAGTGCTGGCGAACCTGAACAGTTTCGATGCCACCGTGCGGGAGGAAGCCGCACGGAAGGCCATGGCCACCATCAAGGCTGGCCAGGAGTCGCTGGCAGCGCGCTTCCAGCTGGCGAAAAGGGTGGCCGATCTGGGTCAGCCTGAGGCCATGATTTATACGTCCCGGGCCTACCGGGATGGCTTGGGAACCACCGCCAATCTGCCTTCGGCCATCGATTGGTTGCACAAGGCAGTCCTGGCAAACCCGAAGCAGCTCGATATCCGTCTCGAAGAGGCGGAACTGATGATGCTGAACAAGCGGCCGCTGGAAGGGAAACGCCTCTTCGTGGGCATCGCGAAGGATAATATGAGCAATTCCGATAGCACTTGCCTCTACAAGATCGCTGATTTCATCCAGAAAAAGGGTTTTGGGAAAATGGATAATAGTTTCCATTCCCAGATCCAGGATTTCTACCAATCCGCCTATGTGTCAGGCAGTAATTATTCTGATAATTATTACAATGGCAACGCTCGCTACCGCCGAGGCGACAATGGCAGCAGCGTCAGGGAGAACCTGCTCCGCAAACTCAATTCCGATGGCCTGGGTGGCGAATACTGGTTCTATCGCGCCTTGGTCGCCGAACGTGGACAGGACGGCCCGGCTGAACCCAGCGTCTATGGCGAGGAAACCCTGGCCGTTTCCGACGCGGCGATCGCGCAACGTGCGGAAAGCGGTGATCCGGTGGCCATGGAGATCGCCGGTGATAAGAGTTACCACGAAGGAGACGTCGACCGGGCCAGGGATCTCTGGCTCAAGGCTGCGCTGTCGCTGAACAGCGATGATCGAAGGATCAACGCTCCCTTCTATCTGAAGCTTTCCGAAAGCTATGACCCCGACACAGCCAAAAAGAAGCCAGATCCGCGAATGGCCACCAAGTACTATCTCGCTTCCATCCTAGTCTCCTCCGGGCAGCGGGAGGAGAGCCGGCCTGTTTTGGATGCCTTGCGCCGATTGGGCATGGCCTCGGTTCCCGATTGCCAAAGCCAAGCCTTCCTCGATATCTGCCTGAAATACGACATTGTGGAAGCTTGGGCCGTCATGGGTGGCCGCTGCTTGATTGGCGATTCGGCCGGAGTCCCTAAAAACACGGCTCGCGCCCGCGACTGTTTCCTCAAGGCGCAGAGCATGGGTTACCGAGGCCCCCTGGTGTTCAAGATCCTCCTGAACCTCGATCCGGCGAACGCCTCCAAGTGGGAGGCCCTGGCCAAAGCGAAATGACCCGCTTCCTGCAGTCACGGTTCAGCCGGATAGATCCCGCAGTCCCTTCGCTCCCCAGGGCTGGAGGGTCTGTAGAGCGCTTTGGGCGGGTTTCCCGGGGCGCTGCAATCGCGTGAATTCCAGCGCCTGGCCATCCCCTGCCGTCAGCCAGACGCCCTCGGAGTCCCAGCAAAGCGTTCCTGATCGCAGACCACTGGGTTTTAGGCCTCCAACCTGGATCACTTTAATCAGGAGGTCTCCGGCATGCAGCTCGGCACCGGGCCAGGGTTGCAGGGCGCGGATGCGTTTATGCAGTTCGAGCGCGGGCCTGGATGCATCGAGGTACGACATCTCCTTGGTGAGTTTTGGGGCGAAAGTGGCGGCTGCGTGGTCCTGGGCTTGTGGCAGGGCAGTTCCATCCAGGAGCGCGGGCAAGTGCTTTTTCAGCAAGGCCGCGGCATCGCCCGCCAACTGCGCGAGGAGTGCTTCCGAAGTGTCCAGCAGCGTGATGGGCCGCCGGCTCATGGCCAGCACGGGGCCCTCATCAAGACCCTGGGTCAATCGCATGAGGCTCACGCCGGTTTCCGCGTCTCCAACCAGGATGGCGTGGTTCACGGGCGCCGCGCCCCGCCACCGGGGCAGCAGCGAGAAGTGCAGATTCCAGGCGCCCAGGCGGCAGGAATCCAGCATCCAGGAAGGCAGGAGGTGACCGTAGGCCACCACGATGGCGAGATCTATCTCCTGGCCTGCCCATAGCGCTTTCATCTCGTCGGACTTCCAACGTTCCGGTTGATGGACGGGGAGGCCCAGGGCCATGGCTGCTGCCTTCACGGGGGGCGCCGTGAGCAGGCGGCCTCTTCCCGCGGGCCGGTCTGGATTGCAGAAGACCGCATGAACCGGGTGGGCCGCAGCCAGGAGGTGGAGCACAGGCACGGCGACCTGGGGTGTACCGAGAAAGGCTATGCGCGTCATGCGCGTCATGCGTGTCACGAGGCTTTGCGCTGCTTTTGGTACCTTCGTTGGATGACCTGGCGCTTCACCGGGCCAAAGTACTCCACGAAGAGCCGTCCGCGCAGGTGGTCGATCTCGTGGCAGAAGGCGCGGGCCATCAGGTCTTCGCCCCAGACCTCGCCCCAGGTTCCATCGGGGCGGCGGTTCTTGATCGTCACTTTCTTCGGACGCTCCAGCACTTCATGGATGCCGGGAATGGACAGGCAGCCCTCGGGTCCGATCTGGCTACCTTCCTGCTGGATG
>JANXQX010000078.1 GCA_025353305.1 Holophagaceae bacterium | reverse complement strand
CCGCGCCTGGCGGCTCGAAAAGCTAGGTGGACATACCCCTGACGAGGCCCGCCAAGCTTGGATCACCAGTCAGGCTGCCTGATGCTAATCTCTGGTCTAAACAACTGGGCGCGGTTCAGTTCACCATCTAACTCAAGCGGTTAAGCCTGGAGACCGATAGAAACATCAGATGACCCATCGGTTTCCTTCGCCGAACTCATCCCGCCTGTTTTTCACGAAGCCTTGTGGGTTCAGGATCTCGCGTTTGTTGCGTCTCCATTGCTGCGGGCTTCCCGAGATGTCCACCAAGGCAATGCGCTACAGAGTTTATCAATCCTGAGGAGATGGAAATAATGACAGATCAAGGCCCAAAGGTTAAAGGGGTTGTGGACATCGTTTTCCTGGTGGATGTCACCGGGAGCATGCAGCCTTGCATCGATGCCCTCAAGACGAATATAGGTGGGTTCATTGACCAACTGGTCTCACCTACCGGCAACGAAGCCAGCCCCGTTCGGGATTGGCGTTCCCGTGTGGTCGGCTACCGGGATGTGGAAGCGGATGGCAATGCCTGGTTCATCGACAATCCATTCGTGCGTGACGCAGCACTGCTTAAGGCTCAACTGGCAAGTCTGGAAGCCGCCGGCGGGGGCGATATCCCCGAGTCTTTGCTGGACGCTCTCTATAAAGTCAGCACGTGTGGTCAAACAGACAAGAATGCCCCTGAGGACCCTCTGAGATGGCGATATCGCTCGACTGCTGGACGAGTGGTGGTGATCTTCACTGATGCGCCCTTCAAACCCAACATGGCCATCCCAGAAGCCAGAGGGGGTGGCTTCCAGGACATTCAGAATGCCGTCCAGAGCAATCGGATCATCCTGAGTATTTTTGCCCCCGACTTGGCCTGCTACAACGAGTTGGGCTCCCTTGACAAGGCCGAGTACATCGCTGTTCCCGGAGACTCCGGGCTGGCCAGCTTCACCGGTGACCGGTCCAATTTTCAGGAAACGCTCCGCCAGCTTGCTGCTAGTGTTTCGAAATCTGCTGAAACCATTGCCCTCTGAATGGGTTTTCAGCACCGGACGTGTGGCCGACCTTCCCGGGCCGGCCTCATTACATGAGGCTGGTGAGTGAATGGTACGAATCCTCAAAGTTGGTGACCAGGTCAACGGGTACACGGTAGGACGTTGCCTGAACCGAGGCGCCATGGCCATTGCCTACGAGGCCGCAGCACCTTCAGGTGAGCGGGTGTTCTTTAAGCAGTACAAATCCCCGTCGCCTACCGTTCCATGGTTCAAGAGCTACGTAGCGCAACAGGATGAATTGAAAAGGCGAATCGAAACTTCGGAGGCCAAACGCTTCACATACAAGCTGCTGGATTTCTTCGAGACGGATTTGTTTGGAGCCACCTGCTACTTCCAGGTGTTCGAGTTCGTCGAGCACGGCAGCGACCTTCGGGGGATCCTGGATCGACTGCATGAGGATCCAGCCTACCTGCCGATGGGACGTCGCCTCACGCTCTCGAAAGTCATGCTGGGTGGGATCTCGGCATTGCACCAGGCCCGCATCGTGCACTCGGATCTCAAGCCAGAGAACATCCAACTGTTCGAGGACGCATCCATCGGAGTAGGGTTCATCCTCAAGGTGATCGACATGGATTTTTCGATCCTGTCCGATCGGCGCGCCGCCTGGGACGGTTTTCAAGGTTATGTGGGGAGCCCCAACTATCTTTCTCCCGAACATCTTCTGGGAAAAGCACCTCTGCCCGCCTCCGACATGTTCACCTGCGGTCTTATGCTCTTGGAATTGCTCAGAGGCTCTCACCCCTACGCCAGCGATGAGCAGGAGGATTATCAGAAAGCGGTGCTTTCATGGAGCGCCCCGGTTCCTGATTTCAGCCCTTATGCCTGGAATCCACTAGCGAAGGCTATCCACAACTGCCTTTGCCCCGACCCGTCCAAACGGCCCACCGTGGACGAGCTTCGACTGGTGCTGTTGAAGGACACGCCAATTGCATCGTCTGATCCCCTCTACCTCCCGATCGTGGTACCGCCACTGAAGGTACCAATAGGCTCCCCTGTTGTGCCCCGACCGCCTGCCCCTGAACTTTCCACCGCAGGGTCCATCCGTATCGTTCATCCCCTCGGCATGCTGACATTGAGCATCCGCACCGAAGTCGGCAAGCATCTGCTGGGAGCCTTCGGCGAGGAAGTACAGTTCGCCGATACCCACCAATTCACACTGGAGAAGGCTCCGGAAGGCCCCTGGTGGGTGGTCCCCAACCCCGACGCAGTCAACGAGACCATCCTAAATGGAAAAATGGTGAGTGGTCGCACCCAACTTGCAGATGGAGATCGGGTGTGCGTCGGGCGCACCGCCAAGGGCGTCTATAAATTGCCCATGGTCATTCACCTTGACTGAGACACCGTGACCTCAGAGCACCCTGCGCTTCCCTCTGAACCAGAATCGCTTTACCTCCAAGCTGATTGGCCAGTCCAGGTCACAATCATCGCCATTGATGCGAGGGCGGGCCAAGAGATCCTAAGTTGTGTCCACTCAGATCTGCGAAGGATCCATACCAAGAAATCCGCTGATGAATTCACGGCAGCCTTCGAGCGGGGCCTTCATGGCCCCTGGCTGTTCGACTCATTCCGAGAGGCCTCCGAGCGCATTGTTGTCGTACCTCACGCCGCCATTCCGGAGGATCTCTGGTTCGTCGGGGATCTGCATGGAGACCTCCTGGCCTTGGAGATGGCGCTTCATCACATCAAGGAGGCCACACCCGCTCCTGCCACGAGAAATATTGTCTTCCTAGGCGACCTCGTAGACGACGGTGAGCATGGCTTCCAAGTGTTCTCCAGGGTCATCCGGGAGGCATTGCGTCATCCTGGAACCATCGCCCTCATCGCAGGCAATCATGATGAAGCGTTGTCTCTCGGGCAGGGGGGCTACTCATCTGGTGTAAGCCCGGCTGAATTCTCGGATTGGATCAACCACCATGCGTCAGGGCGAGGTGTGGGACCAGGGGCCGAGCTCTTTCGAAGCGTTTTCGCACAAGCCCCCAGAGCGGTATTCCTAGATGATGGGCTCTTTGTGGCCCATGGAGGATTTCCCCACACGGACCTCCATGCTTCTATCCTCACGAAGCAGGATCTGGAGCGTCCGGAATGTCTCCAGGACTTCGTATGGACCAGGGCCTCCCAGAGAGCGCCAAGAAAGCTACCCAACCGCAGCAGCCGGGGTTGCCAGTTCGGGTACCTGGATTTAGCTGATTTCTGTACCCTGGCTCAGCACGTGTTGGATCGGCCCGTTAACTGCCTGATTCGCGGCCACGACCATGCCGAAGACCGTTTTGACCTGCACCCGGCTTACCTGCCGAACAGGCTCATCACACTGAATACCCTCAGTCATCGCCTGGGCCGGGAGGCAGGTGGTCCATACGCGCGAACCCCATGCATTGCGCGGAGGCGCAAAGGGCGGGTGCTGGAAATCCACAGGCTCGAACTGGATTCGGACTTCCTGTCGGACATCTATCCCGAACCCAAGGGACTCTAAATTGTTCCAGTCTCATGGACACGAGGGACTCGCGTGATCACCCTGATCAACAAATGCCTGACTTGCGGAACGGAATGCCGCAACCTGAACGATTGCGACGGTTGCGGTGAGGGGCCGATCCAGATCTGGGCCACGGAATTGCAGCGATTCTGCACAGAGATCGAAGCAAGGGACTTCTGCCTTCAAAACACAAATGAGCAAAAGAAAATAGAGAATCAACGCCGAGCCGAGGAGGATTTGCGCAAGGCCGAGGCGACCAAGAAGGCCCGCGAAGCTAGACGCCTAGAGAAGGAGCGGAGAGCCCGCGAGCGTTCAAAGAGATGGCAGGCATTGTTCAGTGGCCTTTTCAGCGGTATTCGAAGATTCAGCCTCTTCGACAGCAACCTGCCCGCCATAGTCATCTCACTGGTGATGTTCTACTTTGCTATCCGCATGCTTCTGTTCACCGTCAGTTGCGTGGGTGGGGTGTGGCATGGACTCTGGGGACCAGCCACCGCTGGAAGCCACGAACAAGTGATCCCCACGCAACAGCTTGTGGAGAATGTGCTCAAGGCGGCCTTCAATCCGTCCGAACTGGAATTCCGCTTGGCGCAGGAAGCCTTGTCCAAACGGTCCCGTGAGCATTCTGCAGCCGTTGTGTCCCGCAAGGCCAAGGCGCTGGCCCAGAAGCACATGAGGGCGTGCCTGAAGGCCGTCGGAAAGCAGCAATGGCCAGAGGCTCAATGGGCTTACCAGGCAGCTTGTGGAGAAGATCCCCAGAACCCTGCAATCTCCATTAGATACTCCCTAGCCTTGGCCAAGGCCGGGAAGCCTGATGTCGCCAGAAGTCTCTTGCCGCATGTCTTTGAGTTAGGGCCTGAGGATCCGAATACCTGGCTGCGATACGGAACACTTTCCAGTGCTATGGGTCTGGAACAAGATGCCATCGGTTCTTTCCTGACAGCCTACCGCTGCGCCCGCGACAAGGATAAAAGGAAGATCAGGGGATCATTCATCCAGCTGGCCGCCAACACTGCCCTACCTCTGGCCGAACGCCAAGCCTACCAAAAGGCACTGGGCTTTCCGTTTGTCTTGGCCAAGAAAAAGCCCGAGTTCCAGAATCATTCAGCATCATAATTAGTCGGCCCTGAAAAACCCATCTCGGGCGATCAGGCTGCGGTGAGGGCCTGCTGAGGGCTTGCTTCGGCTTCGAGCAGGGCGATGAGGGCCTGGATGGCCTTCCTGGGCTCGCCCATAAGAAGGCGCAAAAGGGCCCTGAGGTGGGCCAGGATCTTCCTCATGTTGTGCCCGGCACCGCAGAGGATGACGTTCTGCGCGTCTCCGACCACTCCCTTGAGGAAGTTCCGCCCGAGCAGTCCGTCTGATTTCATGTGGCCCAGTTCTGGTTCGATGGCGGCTCGCCGCCGTAGATCCCGTTTGAGCAGCTTGCTGAGCTTGCGGGTGCCGCTGATGAGGACTGCGCTTCGGCCAGGATCAACGCCGTGGCCCTTGTATCCCTTGTCGACGAAGATCGTGGCTGGCATCTGGCCTGTGAGTTGCTCAACCTGATCGAGTTGGCGTTCTAGGGTGTGGCCGTCGTAGGGGTTCTCTGGGCAACTCATGGCGCCCACCACGAACCCCTCCTTGTGCGTCACCGCGAGACTGGCCTTCACGCCGAACTCGTAGGGCTTGTGCGCCTTCCCCTTCGCGATGCATTCCACCTCGGGCGCATGCAGGCTGTAGACCTTGCCCCTCGTCGTGCGCTTCTGCGTGAGGATCAACTCGGACAGGATCAGCGTGCCCTTGTGCTTCTGGAAGGCCGCGTCGTCGATCTTCCGCTCCACATCCCGCATCACGCGACCCGCCATCGATTTCAGGTTCCGAAGCACCTTCCTCGCACGCTTGAACTGCTTGGCCTTCGCGTAGCCTCCATGCTTGCGAATGCCCCATTCCATGAGCTTCCGGTAACTCTGCCGAAGCTTGATGCCCTCGGCCCCCGCGATGCGCAGCATGGCGGCGTGGACCTTCCGGTACAGGCGGGCGTCGGTCGGGTGCTGCACTGCCTTGGGCTGCACAGTCGTGTCCACGATGACCTTCTCGAAACTCTGCTCCGTGATCGTGCCCGTGGCCTTCCCCGCGTCGATCGTGGCCTGCAGCAGCTTCTCCACGCCCTTCTCGCCAATGCGCTTGCGCCAGCGCGTCATCTGCGAGGGATTGATTGGGAAATGGTGCTGGAACATCACCTCCCCGCAGAAGTGCTGCCAGTACGGGTTCTCGACCCAGCCCTTCACCACGTCCTCATCCGACAGGGCGTAGGTGTGCTTGAGCAGGTGCAGCCCGGACTGAAGTTCCATATGGATTTCGGGCCTTGATGCACGCGAGATATAGCTTTGATGCGATTGAAGGTTGCACTTTGTAGACAGAATATGGTCTTGACTGCTGGGCTTGTAGTCCTATATTTGGGGCATGAACCTATCCGACCTCTCTGTCCATGTCGCCACGATCACCAAGAAAGTCGGTGACAAGGTCTATCGATCGCACCTGCTCCGTCATTCCTTCCGCGAGGATGGGCGGGTTCAGAACCGCACGGTAGCAAATCTCTCCATGCTCCCTGATGCCGCAGTGGAAGTTCTGCGCCTGGCCCTGAAGGGCGAGGTGCTGGCCCCCGCAGCGGAGCAAGTCGAGCTGGCGTTCGTCCGCCCTCATGGCCATGTGGCAGCGGTGGTGGGGACCATGCGGGCGTTGGGCCTCGACCGGATCTTTGCCACGCGAAAGAGCCGGGAGAAGGACTTGGCGATGGCGCTGGTGGCAGGGCGGGTGCTGCACGCGGGGAGCAAGTTGTCTTTGTCGGGGCTGCTGGCGGAAGGAAGCCGATCCTCCACGCTGGGGCAGGTGCTTGGGGTGGAAGGGGCTGACGAGAACGAACTGTATGCGGCTATGGACTGGCTGGTGGCGCGGCAGGGGAAGATCGAGGATGCCCTGGCCAGGAAGCATCTGACCAATGGCTGTTTGGTGCTCTACGACGTGTCGTCCTCCTACATGGAGGGGAAGCACTGCCCGCTGGCGCGGTTCGGGTATTCGAGGGATCACCGCAAGGACCGGCTGCAGATCACCTATGGCCTGCTCTG
>JANXQX010000069.1 GCA_025353305.1 Holophagaceae bacterium | reverse complement strand
GGCCTTCCACCTCCCGGTCAACCAGTACCCCAGGACGGAGAACGCGGTGGTGACCATCGCGACGACTTATTACGGAGCCGACTCGGCCACGGTGGCAGGGTTCATCACCCAGCCGCTGGAATCGTCCATCGCCCAGGCCCAAGGCATCGACTACCTGTCCTCCAGCAGCTTCAACAGCGTCTCCGTCATCACGGCCTCGTTGCGCCTGAATTACAGTGCCAACAAGGCCCTCACCGAGATCACCACCCAGGTGAACGCGGTGAAGAACCAGCTCCCTCCCCAGGCCCAGGCCCCGGTGATCACCGTGCAGATCGGCCAGACCACCGATGCGATGTACATGGGGTTCTACAGCGACGTGTTGCCCACCAATAACATCACGGATTTCCTGGTGCGGGTGGTGAAGCCGAAGCTCGATTCCCTGGAGGGTGTGCAGACCGCCGAAATCCTCGGTGGCCGGCAGTTCGCGCTTCGGGCCTGGCTGGATCCCCAGCGCATGGCCGCCCATGGTGTGACTGCGGCGGATGTCCAGCAGGCCCTGTCGGCCAACAACTATCTGTCGGCGGTGGGCGTCACCAAGGGCCAGATGGTGAGCGTGGACCTCACCGCGGCCACGGATCTTCATACGGTGGAGGAATTCAAGAAACTCGTCGTGCGTCAGAAAAGCGGCGCTTTCGTCCGGCTGGAGGATGTGGCCAACGTGGTCCTGGGTGCTGACGATTATTCCTTCAACGTGGCTTTCAGCGGACGCCGGTCCGTGTTCGTAGGCATCAAGGTGGCTCCGGAAGCCAACATCCTTGAAGTGACAGAGCGTGTCCGGACCGCCTTCCCGGAACTCCAGGCGCAGCTCCCCACGGGCCTGACGGGCAAGATCGTCTACGACTCCACCAAGTTCATCAACACCTCCATTGATGAAGTGATCAAGTCGCTCCTTGAAGCCCTGCTCATCGTGACGCTGGTGATCTACCTCTTCCTGGGGACCTTCCGCGCAGTCGCGGTGCCGGTCATCGCCATGCCCGTATCCCTCATCGGCACTTTCTTCGTTATGGTGCTGTTGAATTATTCCATCAATCTGCTCACGCTGCTGGCGCTGGTGCTGGCCATCGGACTGGTGGTGGACGACGCCATCATCGTGGTGGAGAATGCCGACCGGCATATGAAAGAAGGGAAGGCGCCGCTGGAGGCTTCGATCATGGCCGCGCGGGAGCTGGCCGGGCCGATCCTCGCCATGACCGTGGTGCTGGTGGCGGTGTACGTGCCCATCGGCTTCCAGGGCGGCCTCACCGGCAGCCTCTTCACCGAATTCGCCTTCACCCTGGCGGGCGCCGTGGCGGTATCCGGCGTGGTGGCCCTGACCCTCTCGCCCATGATGTGCGCGCGGTTCTTCAAGCCGGAGCAGGACAGCATTCCCTTCGTCCGTTTCATTGACGGCCAGTTCGAGTGGTTCCGCAATCACTACCAGCGCATCCTCCGGAATACTCTGGCCACGCCCTCCGTGACAGTGGTGATGGGCCTGATCCTGTTGCTCAGCACAGGCTATCTGTTCCGCACCTCCAAGTCGGA
Organism: Holophagaceae bacterium; assembly: GCA_025353305.1. Next base: position 6,308 of record JANXQX010000069.1, on the reverse strand, counting down.
ACTGGCGCCCCAGGAGGACCAGGGCATCGTGATCGGGCAGTTGGTGGGTCCACCCAACGCTACGCCCCAGCAGATGGAAAAGTACGCGGAACAAGCTTTCCACTTGGCGAGCAAGTTGCCCGAGTACGAGCAGATGTTCCAGCTCACGGGTGTGCCGACCCCCAACCAAGGCATTGGCGGTGTGCTGCTCAAACCCTGGGATGAGCGGAAGCAGACCGCCACCCACGTCCAGGGTGCTTTGCAGAAGGAATGGAGCAGCATCGCCGGCGCCCGCGTGGCCACCTTCCAGCCGCCGGCGCTTCCCGGCGCCCGGGGCCTGCCAGTGCAATTCGTCATCAAGACCACCGAATCCTTTAACCGGCTGGATGAAGTCACCAAAGCCGTGCTGGCCAAGGCGCGCAAGAGCGGCTTCTTCTTCTTCGTAGACAGCGACCTGAAGATCGACAAGCCCCAAAGCACCGTCGTGGTGGACCGGGACATGCTGGCGACGCTGGGCATGACCCAGCAGGACATGGGAGCGTCGCTCGGCGCCGCCCTGGGAGGCGGGTACGTCAATTACTTCTCCATCGGCGGACGCTCCTATAAAGTGATCCCGCAAGTCCTGCAGACCGAACGCCTCAATCCGAGCCAGGTGCTGGACTACTATCTGAAGACGCCCAGCGGAACGCTGATTCCCGCCTCCACAGTGGCGAGCCTGCAGAACAAGGTTGTCCCCGAGTCCATCAGCCGTTTCCAGCAGCTCAATTCCGCCACGATCTCCGGAGTGTATTCGCCTGCCGTTTCCCAGGATGAGGTGCTGGCCTTTCTCCGCAAGGCTCTGAGCGAATCCGCTCCGCCGGGCTACCAGGTGGACTACGCCGGTGTCTCCCGTCAATTTGTCCAGGAGTCCGGGGGCTTCGTGGTGACGATGTTCTTCGCCATCCTCATCGTGTTCCTGGCCCTCGCCGCGCAATTCAACAGCTTCCGGGATCCCATCATCATCCTGGTCTCGGTGCCCATGGCGCTCTTCGGCGCGCTGATCTTCATCCACACGGGTTTCGCGTCCCTCAACATCTACACACAGGTGGGCCTCGTCACGCTCATGGGCCTCATCAGCAAGCACGGCATCCTGATCGTGCAGTTCGCCAACGAGCTGCAGCGCTCGGGCCGCACCAAGCCCCAGGCCATCGTAGAGGCCGCGTCCATCCGGCTGCGTCCCATCCTGATGACCACGGCGGCCATGGTGCTGGGCGTGTTCCCTCTGGTGATCGCCTCCGGCGCGGGCGCCGCGGGTCGGCAGGCCATGGGCATCGTCATCTTCTTCGGCCTCTCCATCGGCACGTTGTTCACGCTGTTTGTGGTGCCTGCCTTTTACATGGTCCTTGGCGCCGACCACCACAGGGAACTGCTGCGGCAAGCGCAGGTGGAACACACGAAATTGGATTGAACAGTTGAATAGTGGCCGATAAAGTTCAGGCCACCCAGATTTCTGGTGGCACCGGATGGCTCAGGAAATGAGTCATGCCTTCGCTGAAGCCGTAGGCACCCACCCGGCCGAAGGCCAAGAGATCGCCGGGGGCGAGATCCGCAGGCAGGTCGGCTCCGCCCAGGCGGTCAAGACTGGTGCAGAGCGGGCCAGCCTGCGTGGTGCGGATCATCGATCCCGATTTTCCGATGGCCCGCACGGGGAAGGATTCACCGGTGAGCAACGGGCGCAAAAGATGGTTGATGCCGCCTTCGAGAATGGCAAAGCGGGTGCCTCGGCTTTCCTTGATGCGGATGACGCGGACCAGGTAGATACCGCAGGGCGCCGCGAGGAAGCGGCCGGGTTCCAGGATCAACTCGCCGCTGAACCACGAATGCCCGTGCTGCAATTGCCCGAGACCCTGGCCCAGTGCCACTACATCCAACTCTGTTTGATCCGCCGAGTAGGCCACACCCAGACCACCGCCGAGATCGATCTGGTCGAGCTCCAGGCCATGCTCACGATGCAAGCGGGTCGCCATTTCCAGCACCATGCGATGAGTTGCGAGCAGTTTTTGCACATCGCGCTGATTGCTGGCGGCAAAAACATGGAGACCGCGGATGCGGACGTGGCGCAAGGATTTGGCGCGTGCAAGGATTTCTGGAATCTGCTCTTCATCAATACCAAAGGCCGAGGGGCCAACCCCGCCGATGATCCGATTGCCCTCTTCGACGCCACTGGCGGGGTGGACGCGCAGATTCACGGCTACTTCCGACGCACTGATCTCATCCACGCGGGCCAGATCCTCCCAGCCTTCAGCCTGGATGCGGACCTTCATCTTCAGCGCGAGTGAAAGCTCCTCCCTGCGCTTTCCTGGTCCAGCAAAGAAGGTGCGCCCTGCTGGCAATCCCAATTCCGCCGCGCGATGCAACTCGCCGATGGAGGCGCAGTCGAAGCTGGCGCCGAGGGCAGCGAACCGTTTCAGCAATTCCGGATGGGGATTGGCCTTCATCGCATAGGCTAGACGCACCCTGTCTGGCAACGCGGCCCGAAGCCCCTTGAATTGCGCTTCTGCAGTACCTCCGTGATACGCGAAGAGTGGCGTTCCGTGGGCCTCCGCGAGGGCAACGCACGCATCGTCATCGAATGGAAACAGGTTCATCCGGCCTTCCAGAAAGGCGCCATGCGGCGAACGCCCTCGGTGATCTGCTCGGGCGACGCGGCAAAACTCAGGCGCGCAAAGCGCTTTCCCTGGGGCCCGAATGTGGAGCCAGGTACCAGCACCACGCCGCCTTCGTCGCGAAGGCGGACACAAAAGGCCCACGGATCGGCCAGGGCCGCTTCCGGCAGCTCGATCCAGTGATAGAAAGAACCGTCCGGGGGCGTGGCGTCCTGGCCCAGCTGGTTTTTCAGCGCAGCCCGTAGTGCTTCCCAGCGCACCCGGATCTCATTCCGAGCCGCGATGAAGATCTGGGCGGAATCCTCCAGCAGCGCCTGCGCCGCGCGCTGGGCGGGATGGGTAGCACCGGTGACGGCGTACCCGTGCACGGTGCGCGCGGGGCCAAGCCACTCTGGGTCGCCCACGATCCAACCCACACGGAGGCCCGGTGAACCCCAGGCTTTGCTCACGGAGGTGATGACCAGGCCGTAGTCCGAGACTTCCCGGAGGCTGGGTGGCCGCGTGCCGAAGTGGAGGTCAAGGTAGACCTCGTCGCTGACAAGCATCACGCCTCGCGCTTCGCAGGCCTCTGCGATGCGCCTCAGTTCATCGGGTGTCGTGGCGCCTCCCGTCGGGTTCGAGGGCGAGTTCACCACGACCGCCTTGATATTGGGATTGGATTGGAGCGCTGCGAGCACGGGTTCCGCTTTAAGGCGGAACCGGTCCGATGCATCCAAGGGATAGAACACCGCTTCGGCGCCGGCCAGGTGGGCCAGCGATGTGTAGGCCGGGAAGTAGGGATCGGGCACCAGGACCTCATCGCCCGGATTGAGGAAGGCGAGGAACAGGGAGAAGAGGGCGCCTTCGCTGCCGCAGGTGATGAGCACTTCGTCCCGGGTGGCGCCGTGGAACTGGGCCACGGCATCGCGCAATTCCGGCAGGCCGAAATTGGGTCCATAGGGGCAGGGGCCCGAAGTTTCCCTTAATGCCTTCATGCCCGCCGTTGGCATATCCCAGGTGGGTTCCCCAAGGCCGAGAGGAATGACCGTGGGCCCCGCGCCTTCGCTGAGCATGCGGATGGGCGAGGGTTTGAGTTGGGCAAGGCGGAGGGCGGGCTGCAGCATGACTTGATCGTCGCCTGTTGCGCGGCTCATCGCAATGCGTCTTCAAGAGTCGTGGCCGCATCGGTGCGCGCATCACGGTATTTCACGATCAGGGGCGCCGAGACCTGCAGGCCGTTTTCCTTGGCAAAGCCACCGCTGGCAGGCCTTGAGCCCTGCACCACCACAGCGCCTTCGGGGACTTCCCTGCGCCATTCCCGGCCATTTATCAAATCGTAAATGACCGTGGAGCCGGTGATGATTACGCCACTGGCCAGCACGGCGCGGGCGCGGACATGAATGCCTTCGAACAACCCCACCAGGCCGCCCACGAAAACATCGTCCTCGACAATCACCGGGCTCGCGCCCGCGGGCTCCAGCACGCCGCCGATCTGGGCCGCGGCGCTCACGTGGACCCGCTTGCCCACCTGGGCGCAGGAACCCACGAGGGCGTGGCTGTCCACCAGCGTGCCTTCGTCCACATAGGCACCCACGTTCACGTAGGCCGGGGGCATCACCACCACGCCCTTCGATATGAAGGCGCCGCGACGCAGGGTGCTTCCGCCGGGCACGATCCGCACGCCGTCCTCCAACACGAAACGCCGCGCCGGGTAGGCGCTCTTGTCGAAGAAGGCGAAGCCCGGCACCGAGAGGTCCTGCATGGAGGAATTCCGGAAACCTGAAAGGATGGCCTGTTTCACCCAGGCGTTGACGCGCCATCCGCCCTGTCCATCCGGCTCGGCGGCGCGCAGCGATCCTGATTCCAGCGCCGTCAGCAGAGCCTCGTGGGCCTGTGTCTGGCGAGGGTCCGAAGCGATGGAATCGGCCGTTTGGCTGTAAAAGGTTTTCAGATCGTCAAGGTTCATAGCGAGATGCCAGGAAGGGTTCCTTCGGCGGCAAGGCAAAGCGCTTCGGCGAGGCGCTGGCAGGTCGAGGTTTCGGGGGGGGTCAGAGGCAGGCGCAACATGTCTCCCCCCATGCCCAGGAGCTTGAGGCCGGCCTTCAATGGAATGGGATTGCTCTCGATGAACAACGCATTGATGAGTGGCAGCAGCCGGGCCTGGTGGACCTGCGCATCTTTGTAGTTGCCTGCCAGCGCTGCATCCACAAGGGCTTTGGTTTCACGGGGCAACAGGTTTCCAAGCACCGATATCAGGCCCTTTGCGCCAGCGGCGATGCTGGGAAGCGCCAGGTTGTCGTCCCCCGACAAGAGTATTTTCCCTGGCGGAAGGCTGCTGGCTTCTTCGACGATCTGCCCGAGGTTGGCACTGGATTCCTTCACCGCCACGACTTGCGGGTTTTCCCAAAGCCGCGCCAAAGTTGCAGGTACAAGGTTCTGGCCCGTGCGGCCGGGCACGTTGTACACGATGATCGGAAGGCCTGGCGCGGCGTCGGCCACGGCCTGGTAGTGGGCCACCATCCCTGAAGCCGTGGGCTTGTTGTAGGGCGGCGTGACTACCAGCACGCCTTCTGCTCCGAGATTCTGCGCCCGCGCGGACCAAACCGCGGCTTGGGCCGTGGAGCTGCTGCCGGCGCCAACGACCACCGGCTTTCCATTGGCCATATCACGGCAGGCGATGACCAGTGCGTCTCTTTCAGAGTCGTTCAAAGTGGCGGCTTCCCCTGTGGATCCCAGGACCACCAGAAAATCCACGCCACCGTGGACCACATGTTTCACCAGGCGCTTGAAGGCTGGCAGGTCCACGGCTCCAGAATTCGTGAAGGGGGTGGCCAGGGCCACTCCGAGACCTTGAAAAATCACGGTCATGGATTCACCTCCAGAAACAGCGGATCAAGCAATTCCTTGGCGACTTCGGCCATGGTGAAAAGACCTTTCCGGCCTTGGATCCACTGGGCGGCCTGGAGTGCGCCTTCGGCATAGGGCATGGCGGAGCGTGCTGAATGGTGCAGCTCCATGACTTCGCCGGGCGAATCCAGGCCGACGATATGAGAGCTGTAGGTATGGCCCGCCCGGATGCTGGAGACGTTGAGCTGGAATGGCTTTACATTCTGGCTCACCGAAGGGATGACCCACTCGGTTTTGCGGGGGCAGCCTTTCATGAGTGTGCCGGCCAGCAATTTCGCGGTGCCGCTGGGGGCATCGTGTTTGCGTGCGTGGTGGTGCTCCACCAGATAGGGATCCCTGGACTCGTCCTGGGCGGCGAACCGCGCCAGGACCAGGCTCAGCCGCGCGTAAAGCGCGACGGTCAGCGAGAAATTCGGCGCGGTGAGGACGGCGATCTTTTCGCCGACGCGCTCCACCAGATCCGGGACGTCCCATCCGGTGGTGCCGATCAGGAAATCCACACCATGATTGATGCACCAATCCAGATGTTCTGAAACCGCGGCACCGGAACTGGCATCAATTGCGACATCCACATCTTCGGATGGACGCTCATTCCGCCCGATGCACCACGTCAGATCCGGTCCAGCCAATTCTGCGATGGCGGACCCAAGGCGGCCTTTCCCGAACACACCGATCTTCATGCGGCACCTCCCCCGTAATTGGATTCGATCAGCGCGGCATGGAGCCGGCGCAGGGTTTCGTGTTCCTGCTCGCGCTTGACAACGATGCTCAAATTGATCTCGTTGGCCCCCATGGAAA
>JANXQX010000051.1 GCA_025353305.1 Holophagaceae bacterium | reverse complement strand
CTCGCCTCTCGAAATCAATGCATGGCGGAGTTTCCATCGAGTCATATGGCATCGGAAAACGGGTGCCTTCTGGCCAACACTTAACCCGGCACATCATAATTTCTACAATGCCTATGTCTGTGATGCAGGCACTGAAGATACTGCTCCCGTTAATGAGCTGCCGGATGCAACAAAAGTCTTGCGGCTTTTACTGACCAAAGCCTTGAGTCCATTGGAAGGTGTCGGGTTGCCGGATTGTCTTCATGATTGAGGGGAGGAATTCTATGCAATTTCGACCATTACTCCATGTCGCTATCGCCATCGTCGTAGTTGTTTCAACAGGCTGTACAAAGGATACTCGCATGCGCATCCGCGCAGAGCGCGGAGATCCCCAAGCAATGCGTGAATATGGCGATTATTTGATTGCAGAATACCCAAGGAATTTTTATACGGACTATGACGAGGGTAAGACGTGGATTGAAAAGGCTGCCAATGCTGGGGATAAAAAAGCTATGCAAGGAATGGGGGCTTTGTACACCATTGGATTAACAAAAGAAGGAATAAAAAAGGCCGTTTACTGGTACTCAAAAGGTGCAGAAGCGGGGGAAACGAATTCCATGTTGGCTTTAGCTAATGGTTATCGTTTTGGTCAACTAGGACTGGAGAAGGATGAAACCAAAGCAAAATTCTGGTATGACCAAATAAGCAAGGCTGAAGCAGAAAAAACCTGGGAGACCGAGCGACGTTCGGCTTTAACAGGCAATGCCGCGGCAATGGAAGGTCTTGGACAAAAATACGAGAAGGCCACCAGGTTTGATGGGAGCAAACAGGCATTTGAGTGGTACATCAAAGCCGCCCAGGTAGGGAATCAGGCTGCCATGATCCGCTTGGCGAACGTGTATGAGCAAGGAGAACTGGGACTGCCCAAGGATCCAGGCAAGGCCGTGGAGTGGCACACCAAAGCTGCCCAAGCCGGGAACAAGGACGCCATGATGCGGCTGGTGAATGCCTACCAACACGGCGAATTGGGGCTTCCCAAGGACCAGGGGAAGTCGGACTTCTGGTTCCACAAATGGCAGGAAGTTATGGGCGCGAAATGATCAGGGTCCTTGCTACGCTGAAAAGTCCGAGGTCGATCCATGCATAGCAGTGAAGCTGCACGCCATGAATTCGTTTCCCCCTATTTCCTGGGCTCCTGCGACCCGGGAGATGCGGATATCGCGCTCTTCGGGGTGTGCTGGGATGGGACCTCCTCTTTCAAGGCCGGCAGCCGGTTCGCGGGTTTTGCGGTGCGGGAGGCTTCTTTCGGCATGGAGGAGTTCAGCTTCTACCAGGACGCCTCGCTGCTGGACATCAAGTACGCGGACTACGGCGATCTGTTTTTGCCGCCGGGCCAGAAGGCCAGGGTGCTGGAAGACATCGGCACCGCCGTGAAGGAGATCCGTGGCAAGGGCCAGTTCCCCATCGCCTTCGGGGGCGAGCACCTGCTGGCCTATCCGCTCATCATGGCGGCGTTCGAAGACCATCCTGATCTTGCGGTGATCCATTTCGACGCCCATGCGGACCTGCGGCCTGACCTTTGGGGGGACGAGTTCACCCATGCCACCATCCTGGGGCGCGTGGCCGACAAGATCGGCTTCCAGAACCTCTTCCAGTTCGGCATCCGCAGCGGCTCCCGGGAGGAATGGGAACTGGCGCAGAAGAACGGCACCCTGCACCCCTTCACGAAAGAGGAGATCGCCAAGGTGCTGGACGGCCTGGGCGACCGGCCCATCTACCTGACCTGCGACATGGACGTGCTCGACCCGAGCATCTACCCAGGCACCGGCACCCCTGAGCCCGGCGGCATCGACTACGCGACCTTCATCGGCGGTTTGAAACAACTCAAAGGCCGGCGCCTGGTGGGCATGGACTGTCTGGAGCTGGCGCCCCATTACGATCCCACCGGCGTGAGTGCCATCACCATGGCCAAGACGCTCAGGGAAATGATCATCCTGGCGAATTGGAGGAAGAAGTGAGGTGGCGAGGGCTGAGGGGCGAGGTTCAATTTGGTGGCGGCCTTTGGCCGCAGCTTCTAGCGCGCCTTCGGCGCGCCCCTCGTACCTCGAACCTCGCGGCCTCGTAACTGGCTCAATCCACTTCGATGGCCCGTAGATCCTTGCCCGGCTTGAAGCGGATGCTCTTGCCTTTGGGGATGGCCACGCTGTCGCCGGTCTTGATGTTGCGGCCCATGCCGCGTTTGCGGGGGCGGGGTTCAAACACGCCGAAGCCGCGGATCTCGATGCGATCGCCGTCCAACAGGGCCTGCTTCATGCGCTCGGTCAGAAGATCCACGACCTGCAGGGCGGTGGCCCGAGAGCAGGGATGCGCCTGCATCAGTGCGTTGGCAATGTCGAGCTTGATCATGGAAACCTCGGAGCGGAACCCCAGGGAATAATGCCAGAGGCGCGCGATGAAAGAAGGGAATTCAATACTCTAGATCAAGAAACAGAAAAAACGAGAAATCGTTCCGGATAAATATTTCTAGCGGCCGAGCCCGATCTTAAGATCCGATTTAGGCGGGGGCAATGGGGTAGTGGAGCTTTTCGGCGCCAGAATGGGTTCTGGCAATGCTTGCGGAGCCTTCCCACCGGATTCCCGTCCAGCACCCTGGCTGATGTTCATCTGGTTTTCCATGATTGCCCGGGACGCATCGCCAGCAGAGGAGACACCTTCGAGCTTCAGCTTGAACTCGCCGACGTTGGTGGCGCGCTTCAGGGCTTCTTCCTCGGTGATGAGATCCTGCTTGAGGAGGAAGTAAAGGCTCTGGTCGAAAGTCTGCATGCCGTATTGCGAGGTGCCCGCGGCGATGACATCGCGCAACTGCTTGGTCTTGTCCTTGTCTTCGATGCAGGTGCGGACGGTTTCCGTGGTGATGAGCACCTCGACGGCCGGCACACGGCCCTGGCCATCGGAGCGGGGCACCAGGCGCTGGCTGATGACGGCCTTCAGCACCGCCGCCATCTGCAGCCGCACCTGCTTCTGGTGGTGGGGCGGGAAGACCGAAATGATGCGGTTGATGGTTTCCGTGGCATCCAACGTATGGAGCGTCGAGAAGACCAGATGGCCTGTCTCGGCCGCGTGGAGGGCGGTTTCGATGGTTTCCAGGTCGCGCATTTCACCCACGAGGATCACATCAGGATCCTGGCGGAGCGCAGCCCGAAGCGCCGCGGAAAAACTCTGGCAGTCGGCCCCGACCTCGCGCTGGTTGACGATGCTCTGATTGTCCCGGTGGAGATACTCGATGGGGTCCTCGATGGTGAGCACATGCTCGATGCGCGTGGCGTTGATGAGGTCGATCATGGCCGCGAGCGTCGTCGATTTCCCGGATCCTGTGGTGCCCGTCACCAGCACCATGCCGCGCTGCTCTTCGCAGATCTTGGCCAGGACCTTGGGCAGCATCAGATCCTCGATGGAGTAGATGCGCCGCGGGATCACGCGGAGCACCAATCCCACCGTGCCGCGCTGGTTGAAGACATTGCAGCGGAAGCGTCCGAGGGACGGCACCGAATAGGCCAGATCAAGGTCCAGGTTCTCCTTGAATTTCGATTTCTGTTTGTCGCTCGCCATGATGCTGTAGGCCATGGCGATGGTGTCTTCCTGCACCAGCCGCTTGAACTGCGTCATGGGCATGAGGCGGCCCTTGATGCGGGCCACCGGATGGTTGCCAACCTTCAAATGCAAGTCCGATGCACCGAGCTCGCACACGGCTGTAAGGAGTTCGTTGATTTGCATGGGAGCTCTCCCAGGAATGCTTGTGTGAAGTGGATTCATCCTACTCCACCGCTTGGGCAAGGGGATAGATGCGAAATCTTCACTAAAGGAATCTAGTGAAGGCTGGTAAAATCAAAGGTTCGGCCGCCTTGATCCCCTCCCGCTTGGGGTTCGGGGTGGGCCGAATTTGCACCCTACCTCCATGCCCCGTGAAGGGCACACCGTTCATTGGATGCCCATGACTCCCCTCGAAAAAATCCGTAATATCGCCATCATTGCCCACGTGGACCATGGGAAGACCACCCTGGTGGACGCCATGTTCAAGGGTGCCCACATGTTCCGGGACAACCAGAAGGTCCAGGAGCGGGCCATGGACAGCAATGACCAGGAGCGGGAGCGCGGCATCACCATCCTGGCCAAGACCACGTCCATCCACTGGGCGGGGCATCGCTTCAACATCGTGGATACCCCTGGCCATGCGGATTTCGGCGGCGAGGTCGAGCGCGTGCTCTCCATGGTGGATTCGGTGCTGCTGGTGGTAGATGCCTTTGACGGTCCCATGCCCCAGACCAAGTTCGTGACGCGCAAGGCCCTGGCTCAGGGCTTGAAGCCCATCGTCGTCATCAACAAGGTGGATCGCCCCGGCGCCCGCCCCCACTTCGCCCAGGACGCGGTCTTCGAGCTGTTCATGGAGCTTGGCGCCACGGACGCGCAGCTGGATTTCCCCACGGTCTTTGCCAGCGCCAAGCTGGGCTACGCGATGCTGGACGTGAACGACGACAGCGAGAGCCTGGACCCGCTCTTCGACACCATCGCCAAGTACTGCCCGCCCCCCAGCGGCGATCCCGAAGCTCCGCTGCAGATGCTCGTCACCCTCATGGACTACAACGACTTCGTGGGCCAGATCGGCATCGGGCGCATCTTCAACGGCCGCATCAAGGTGGGTGAGAACGTCGCGCTGGTGAAGCGGGACGGCTCGGTGCAAAACCACAAGATCACCCAGCTCTATGGCTTCGAGGGCCTGACCCGGGTGCCCCAGACCGAAGCCGGCACCGGGGAAATCGTTGCCATCGCCGGCATCCCCGACATCCGCGTGGGCGAGACCATCGCTTCGGCGGAATCCCCCATGGCGCTCAACTATGTGGACATCGACGAGCCCACCATTTCCATGATGTTCATGGTGAACACCGGTCCCTTCGCGGGACAGGACGGCAAGCACGTGCAGTCCCGGCGCATTCGCGAGCGGCTTATGAAGGAGCTTCAGCACAACGTGGCGCTAAGGGTCGAGGACACCGAGACACCCGATTCCTTCAAGGTAAGCGGCCGCGGTGAGCTGCATTTGAGCGTGCTCATCGAATCCATGCGCCGCGAGGGTTTCGAGCTCTGCGTGAGCCGCCCCGAGGTCATCCTCCACACCAACGAACAGGGTGAAACCCTGGAGCCCTACGAAGATCTCAGTGTGGACGTGCCTGAAGCCTACATGGGTGTGGCCATGGAAAAGCTCGGCATGCGCAAGGCCGAAATGCAGGACATGGGCCAGGAACTGGGCCGCGTCCGCCTGCACTTCAAGATTCCTTCCCGCGGCCTCATCGGCTACCGCTCTGAGTTCATGACGGACACCCGCGGCGAAGGCATCATCAACAGCATCTTCAGCCACTACGGCCCCTACAAGGGCGAGCTGCCGGGCCGCAAGAACGGCGTGCTCATCAGCATGGAAACCTGCGAGACCGTAGGCTTCGCGCTGATGAACCTGGAGGACCGGGGCATCATCTTCCTGCACCCCGGCACCAAATGCTACGAGGGCATGATCATCGGCGAGAACTCCCGCGAGAACGACCTGGTGGTGAACGTGGCCAAGGGCAAGAAACTTTCCAACATGCGTTCCTCGGGCGCCGATGAAGCCACCCGCCTCACCCCACCCAAAGAACACACGCTGGAGCAGGCGCTGGAGTACATCCAGAACGACGAGCTGGTGGAAGTCACACCCAACTTCATCCGCATGCGCAAGCGCGTCCTGGATGAAGCCGAGCGCAAAAAGGCCGAGAAGCGCGCGCTGGTTTAGCAGGTATGAGGTGGCGAGGTGCGAGGTAGTGAGGTTCAATGAGGTGGCGGCCTTCGGCCGCATCCTCTAGCGCGCCTTTGGCGCGCCCCTCATACCCCGGACCTCATGGCCTCAGTCCCTTACACCGCGCCTCCCCGCGCCAGCTTTTGGCAGATGCTCGGGCCGGGGGGCCTAATCTCCTTCGGGCTGGCCCTGGCGAGCGGGGGACTTCTGTTGGGCGCGCCCGTGTTCTGGCGCCTTCGCCAGGTGCTCAGGGCCGCGGATGGGAATGAATTTTTGCCCTCGGACGTGATCCTGGTGCTGGGCAGGCGTTTGCAGGACGACCGCCCCACGCAGGTATTCGAAGCCCGGCTGGACCACGCGGCGCGGCTCATGCAAGAAGGCAAGGCCCCCCGGATCGTGATTGCCGGCGGGCTCACGGGAAAGGCAAGCATCAGTGAGGCGGAGGTCGGCCGGGAGCGCTTGCTCGGGCTGGGCATCGCGCCCGAAAGGATCCTGGTGGAGGACCGCAGCCAGCACACCCTTGAGAATCTATTCAACCTGCGCGAAACCCTGCGGGGCGAAGCCTGGAGCACCTTGATCCTGGTTTCCGATCCGCTGCATCTGGCCCGGGCAGCGGCGTTGGCCAAAGGCTTGGGCCTGGATCCGCGCTGTTCTCCGGCCACCGCCTGCCCACCGCTCCGCGGCACCCGAGGTTGGTGGACCCGCGCCTTTTACGAAGCCTTCCTGCTGCACTGGTACCACACCGGTGTGGCCTACAGCCGGGTCATCAAGTCCAAACGGCAACTCTCGCGACTGACGTGAATGATGGTCGAGGTTTTCTGCTGCCGGTTTGCTGAAGTCGGTAGGCTGATGGGATGAATATTTTGATCAGAAGCTCTGCAGTATTGGTTTGCGTGGCGTTGCCCTTGGTCGCTCAAGGTTCCCCTGAAAGTTTGTCTATTGGAAAGCTGAAGCAACGCGCTTTGGCAGATGATTGGGAAGCCATGCAAGAACTCCCCCAGCGGCTCCTGGCGGGGGATGGTTGCAAGTCCGATCCGAAGGAAGCGCTCCGATGGGCCGAACAATTCGCAGTTAATGGTCGCCTTCGTGATTCGGGAGAGTTGCGGCTGACCCTTGCACTGGTGCGTTTTCACCTGGAAGGTCCCACAGGACAGGGGTGGCAACAAGCGATCCAAAGATTAAAGGAATGGACGGCACAGCCAGAGCCATGGCTGCATGTCCGCACATCATGCCAAAAAGTTAAAAACAGCAAATTGAGCCCACTGTGGCCCGATGATCCCGAGTGGGATAAGGCTCTCGCACCCATGAGCTATCCCCCGGGCCAACTCCTGCTTATAGAAGATGAGCTTGGAAAGCCAGGTGGGTTCATCCCGAGTGCGAAAGAAATGGAATCGCTGGGGAATTCAGGCTTTGTCTGGGCGAACTACAACTATGGTTTGTTGCTCTCCAGAACTGAATGTGGTGGCAACTCCAAGAACAATGACCGATGGCAGCAATGGCAGCAGTATGAGGGCAGGCAGCGTCTCCGCCAGGCTGCTGAAAAAGGTCATGCGTTTGCTGCATGGGAATGTTATTGGGATGGATCTCGAACGTGGATGGACCCCTGGCTTCGTAAAGCCGCAGAAGGCGGTGTGTTGCCAGCCCAAATGGTGCTTCACCCGTTCTGGCACCAACCCACACTAGAGGCCTGGGAAATATACATTGCAGCGTCCCGGCAGGGCCATGTTGTGGCAACGCGAGCAATCGCGCAGCAAATCCAGGATAAGGGGGGGGCATTTCCTTGGTGGGTTCGTGCTTCAGAGCAGGGGGACCATGAGGCTTCCTGGTTCGCCTACCAAGCACAAGCAGCCCGTAACGGGAAACTGAGGAAAGATCGTCCACTTGATTTCCAGCAAGCCCATTTGCTTGAGGACGCGGCGAATAAGACATCGAACGCCGAAGCAGCCTGGGAGTGGGCTATGGCTCTGGATTTGGGCGCGGGCGTACAGTCGGATAGGGTGGAGAGTCATCGGATGAAGGGGGTGGCCGCTGAGCGAGGTTTAGCAGAGGCCCGGTTTTGGCTTGGGACCTGGTTGAATGATGGATCGGAATCAGGCGCCAAAGCTGCCGTGCCGTGGCTAAGAGGGGCAGCCACTTCAGGCCACGAGCGAAGCAGGCTTGCTCTTGCCTGGGCGTACATTGCAGGACGAGGATTGCCGCGAGATCTGATTGAAGCGAGGAAACTACTACTTTCTATGAATAGATACGGACTCACGGATGAAGAGTTCTTCGAGATGTTGGCCCTTCAAGTCACTTTCCTGTGGAATGGGGAGGGGGGCCCAAGAAAGCGAGCCGAGGCTGTTTATCGACTTAGTGGATTGGCGAAAAATGGGAACACAAGAGCCACAAGAGAGCACACTCGGCTCCTTCAGCAGTTAAACCCTTCAGAACGGAGGGAATATAAACGATTGTCCACAGGTGGGGTGGTTGGTGGAGTTGTTGGTGGTGTCGTTGGTGGTGTCGTTGGTGGTGGGGTGGGGGAGCGGGTCGGCCCATGGTGGGACATCCCTTCCCCCCAACGAATCCATGCGGAATACCGTAGGTTAAAGGATGCCGAGAAGGTTGAGGCGAAATCATTGGCATTGGCAAAATAGCCTTTTGGTTGGTCTTGTGAACATGGCGTCATTTGGGTCTTTGGATGATCGCGCACACCCACAGGTCGAGCGGACAGCAACACAGCTTTAGTGCTCACTCCACCACCGAATATCTCCTCCATCCCCTTCATCCCTGTTAAATCGGTTTTTAAAAAACGACAAACAGGGATGAAGGGGATGCAGGGGACGAGCAAATGAAGCATTCTGATTTGGCGAATTTGTTCTCGGTGTATTTCGTCAATCATCAAGCCCTATGCTTTGAAATCGTTAGCAAATCTAGAATTCCCCCGAGACAATTTCATTTCGGCATTCGCGTGATGAGCGCCAACTAAGAATCACATCTAGAATCATTCCATGCCCGGCCACCTCGTCCTCGTCCCCACGCCCTTGGGCAACCTTGGCGATCTCACGCATCGCGCGGTGCAGGTGCTGGAGGGCTGCGACCTGGTGGCCTGCGAGGACACGCGGCGCACGGGGGGGCTGCTGGCCCATCTCGGCATCGACAAGCCCCTGCAGCGCTTCGACGATCACGCCTCGCAGGATGCCTTCGATCGCGTGACCTCGGCGCTCATCAATGGCCAGACCGTGGCGTATTGTTCGGATGCGGGGATGCCGGGCATCAACGATCCCGGCTTCGAGATCGCGCGCATCGCACGGGAGAAGGGGCTCAAGGTGACCGTGCTGCCGGGCGCCTCGGCGGTGACGCTGGCGGTGGTGGCCAGCGGTTTGCCCAGCCATGCCTTTAGCTTCTGGGGCTATCTGCCCAGCCGCAGCGAACCGCGCAGGACGATGCTGAAAAAACTTGGGAGCCAGGAGGAAACCGTCGTCGTTTTCGAGACGCCCCACCGCATCCACGAAACGCTTTCGGAACTGGTTGAACTGCTGCCGGAGCGGGAGATCGCGCTCGGTCGCGAGCTGACCAAATTACACGAGAGCTGGTACCGCGGCACGCCCGAGCAGGTGATCGGGCAATTGGGCAACGAAAGCCGCGGCGAAATGGTGCTGGTCATGGCCGGTGCCGACGCCAAACGCACGGTGACGGATGCGCAAAGCGAATTCAATGGCACCGAGCTGCCCGAATGGGCCGTGCGCTACCTCGACGCCGCCAGGGAAGGCGGCATGACCTTGCGCGAGGCGGTGAAGCCTCTGGCACGGCACTTGAATGTCAGTGCGTCGGATCTCTACAAACTGGCGGTAGACAGGTAGCATCCTGGGCTTGATGCTCTTAGCATCAACCCACCTTTTCCCGACTTCATCGAGTCCACTATGCATCCCGTGTCGAAAATCCTGCTTTGGATCCTGGGCTCCCTTGCAGGATTCCTAGCTCTCGTCGCATTCATGGGGTTTCTCCTTCCCCGCGAGCACCACGCCTCCCGTTCGCTCAAATTGACGAGGACTACTCCTGACGTGGTGTGGGCCGTCATCTCAAACCACGCCGAGGATCCGACTTTGCGAAGCGATGTGGCCGCCACCGTAAGGCTTGCGGATGCGCATGGCCACGCCGTCTGGCAAGACCAGTTCAAGAATGGCCAACGGATGAGCTACGAAACGGTGGAAGCCGTCCCCAACCAAAAGCTCGTGCGCTTGATCGTGGATTCCGGCGGGCCCTTTGGCGGCACCTGGACCTACATGCTGAAACCAGAAGGCGCGGGCACCCGGATCACGATCATGGAGGATGGCTGGGTATCGAATCCGGTCTTCAAGGTGGTCGGGAAATTCGTCATCGGGTACCACGCGACCCTGGAGAACTATTTGAAGCACCTCGCGACGAAGTTGGGCGAAGAGGCCCGGCCCGAACCCGCTTAGGGCGACTGCAACGGCCCCGATGCCACTGGGAATATTACGAAACAGGCACTTCGCGCGAACGTAGGCATCGACATGGATTCCCCCGACAACTGGTACCGCCGGACCGCGCTTCTGTTGCTTCTATCCATGGCTGTCCATGCTTTGGTTAAATGGCGGCTGGGTACCCTTCCCGAACTGCTATGGGGCTGCAACATGGCGAGCTTCTGCATCATCGCGGGGCTCTGGATCGACTCCCCTCGCGTGGTGGGAATGGGCTTTCTCTGGCACGCCTGCATCGGTGATCCGGCTTATCTGATCGAAGTGATCCGCAGCGGCCACACCGGCTGGACTTCAGTCGTGGTCCACAGCCTGCCGCCCCTGGCCGCCTTTTTCTACCTGCGCCGCACGGGGCTGCCCCGCAGCGCGCCGTTCCTGGCATTGGCGCTCTTCATCGCCCTGGTGCCCATCAGCCATTACCTGACCCCGGCGCCGCTCAACATCAACCTGGCCCATGACCGGCTCTGGTTTTTGAAAGCTCAGTTCCCAGGCAACTGGAGCTACCGGATCGTTTTTTGCGCGGTAATGCTCATGGTGCTGCTCATCGGAGACACACTGCTGGCCTTGATTTTGAAGCGGCCTCCCAAGTCGGCCCTGAATCCGTCATCCTGATGGCATGGATGAACCTGGAATCCTGAAATCCATCGTTGAATCTTGCCGCCGCCTTCACGATCGCAATCTGCTGGCGGCGGCGGATGGCAACATCTCCTACCGTTTGCCCTTCAACCGCATCGCCATCACGCCGACTGGCGTCAACAAGGCCAAGCTGAGGGTGGAAGATATGGCCTTCATGCAGCTGAGTGGCATCGTGATCAGGGGCAAGCCCAGCAGCGAGCGGCTTATGCACCTGGCCGTGTACCGCGCCTGCCCCGAAGCCTGCTGCGTGATTCACGCCCATCCACCCACGGCCATCGCCTGGAGCGTGGCGCGGCCTGAGCTTGACTATCTGCCCGACGAGTCCTTGCCTGAAGTCATCCTAGCGGCGGGCCGCATTCCCATCGTGCCTTACTCCAGGCCCGGCACAGCGGCCATGGGAGAAGCATTGGCAAGATTCCTCCCGCAGTTCCGTCTGATGATCCTGGCGCGCCATGGGGCGCTGTGCTGGGGTGAGACCATAGAGGACGCCTACAACGGCATCGAGAGGTTGGAACACGTGTGCCAGATCCTGAAATCCGCAGTGGAACTCGGCGGGTTGCGCCCAATGCCTGATGCTGAACTGGCTGCGCTGCGCGAACTCAGAGCCAAGCATGGGCCAAAAATTTTATGAGAGCCCTCCAGTCCCTCGCCCTGCGCTTCGATGGCAAGCGGCTTTCCATCCTGGACCAGACGCTTCTGCCTGGGGCTGAAGTCTGGGTGGATGTCACCGGTCCACGGGCCATGATCGAGGCCATCCAGAAATTGAAAGTGCGCGGTGCCCCCCTGTTGGGGGTCGCGGCGGCCCTCTGCCTCGCCTGCATCGCCGAGGGTGGCGCCTCCCACGCCCAACTCGAGAGCGATGCTCTCTGGCTGCGCCGGGCTAGACCCACGGCGGTGAACCTGATGTGGGCGCTGGACCGCCTGCGGCACGTGCTGGAGCGCGGCGGTTCCAAGGATGATCTGGTCCTCGAGGCCGAACATATTTTCCTGGAGGACGTGCTGCTGTGCGAGCGCATGGCGGAGCATGGCGCGGCGCTCATCAAGGGTGGCGAATCGCTGCTCACGCACTGCAACACCGGAGGCCTTGCCACCGTGGGCGTGGGGACGGCGCTCGGTGTGATCCAAAAGGCGCACCTGCAAAACAAGCGCATCCATGTCTTCGTGGATGAAACCCGGCCATTGCTTCAGGGCGCGCGGCTCACGACCTGGGAGCTGGAAAAGCTGGAGATCCCCCATACGCTCATCACCGACAGCATGGCCGCCATCCTGATGCGGGAAGGCCGCGTGGCAAGAGTTCTGGTGGGCGCCGACCGCATCGCCATGAACGGTGACTTCGCCAATAAGGTGGGCACCTATGGACTCGCCGTGCAGGCGCATTTCCACGGTGTCCCCTTCCATCCCGTGGCGCCCTATTCAACCGTGGACACCCATTGCGAACGCGGCAGCGACATCCCCATCGAAGAACGGGGCGCCCCGGAAGTGCTGGGTTTCCGGGAGCTGCAATGGGCGCCGGAAGGGACCGAGGTTTTCAACCCCTCCTTCGATGTGACGCCGGTGGAATTGGTGACAAGCCTGGTGCTCGACCGAGGGGTCATCAGCCAGGCGGAATTGAAGGCCGGAAAGCTCGCTCGGGGCGTGTGAGGAATTGGCTGTGGGCTGTGGGCGGTAGGCTGTAGGTGATTCGGAGCGCGCCTCCGGCGCGACCTTTGTTGCTTGGCCTAAAGCCTACTGCCTACGGCAGACAGCCTAGATTACTTGGAGGTACCTCGTCTCCCCTGTCTCCATGCCGCCTTCGGGAATCCAGGCACACGCATCGGCCTGCGCCAATGCGATGAGATCACCACTGCCTTTGGAGCGCAGGGGCAGCAGGCGGTCATCCTGAAGCGTGCAGGGCAGCAACAGGGGGCGTTCGCCCCGATTCTTCACGGCTTCTACGAGCTGGCCCCGTTTCCATGGATCGGTCTCGGAACGGCCTTCAAGCCGGCTGAGCACCGGGGGCAGGAACAGCAAAGCATTGAGGTAGGCGCTTTGGGGATTGCCGGGCAGGCCCAGGATCACGCGGTCTCCAAGAATGGCCACCAGCATGGGTTTGCCGGGTTTCAGCCGGATCTTGTGAAAAAGGATGTTGGCGCCGAGTTCCTTCAGCACATCGGGTAGATAATCCTTTTCGCCCATGCTCACACCGCCGCTGGTGAGCAGCACCTGGACCTCGCCGAGATTTGAGAAGCGTTGCCTGAGGGCTTCTGGATCATCCGGCAGGCTGGGCAGTTTCCTCGCATCTGCGCCCAGGCGGTGGGCCAGGGCGGTGAGCATGGGGCCGTTGGAATCGCGGATCTGGTGGGGCAGGGGTGCTTCGACAAGCTCATCCCCGGTGCTGGCGATTCCCACCTGGATGCGAAGCGGCGATTCGAGGCTCATCCCCACCTGGGCCGATAGGCCCGCCCGGGCCGCGGTGAATTGGGTTCCGTCGGGTAGGAGCACTGCCCCGGCCTTGGCCTGGGAACCCCGCGGGCGGATGGCTTCGCCTGGTCTCGGAAGCCGTGAAAGAAGGAGCTGGTTGCCTTCAATGCGCAGTTCTTCCACGGGCACCACCGCGTCCGCGCCCGCAGGCACAACGGCGCCGGTCATGATTCGCAGCGCTTCAAGGGGTCCAATGTGGAAGGTTGAAGGATCATCCCCCGCGAATAGAGTTCCGATGAGCGTTCGCGGCGCGTCCCCATCGGCGCAGCGCAGGGCCGCGCCGTCCATGGCGCTGCGGTCCAAGGCGGGGTCGTCGCGATCGGCAATGATCCGGGCCAGACCCTTGTGCGGAATGGCGGCGCGAATCATTGCCAGGGCTTCATCCAGGGGGATTAGCGGCTCGTTCATCGCGTGATATTACGATACTCGTTCAACGATGGATTGGATGGCCCCACGCCAACCGCTCAAGCGCACGCCAGGGCCTTCCAGCCGCGTGAGGGTCCAGCAGACATCCGTCCCGCGTCCCTGCAATTCCCGGTGATCCGTGCCTGGTTCTTGATGGAACCAGTCTCCGGCAACACCGTAGCAAAGCGCGTCTTCGACCTGGCCGGACAACACGAGCACATGCTCATCGCATTGGTGCCGGTGGTCCGGGAATCGCTGCCCTGGGGGCAACAGGATCATGTGCAGACTGGCGCCCGTGTCGGGGTCCTTCGCGAGCATGGCGGTGCTGCAACCGTTCAGGAGGGTTTTCGACCATCTCCACTTTTCAAGCGGCGGCAGGTCGTTCAACACGGATTCCGGAAGAAAGGGCTCATTTGCCAACGCGCGGCCCCGCTCCTGGATCGCATCGTAGGCCCGGGCCATCATGCGCATCGGTCCATCCGCGGAGCCTTCGGAAATGACCTTTTCCAGGAACATCGGGATCGGGTGGGCAGAACATCGTTCGATTTGAGAACGCCCGCCATGGGTTGTGACGCGGCCTCCAGCCTGGAGCCGGACCATGACTGCATCCAAGGCCTTTCTGCCTTCGGAGGAAGGAACCAAGGCATCATCAGAAATGGCGCGCCGGAAGATATTGGGAATGGCTTGCAGCGACTCCAGCATCACGCGGCAGGGCTTGCACAATTTCAGATGGAGGCCGAACCGCAGCCGTAGGCTGGGGGTCAGCGCGAACTCCTGATAATCCGGAATGAGCCGCAGGACATCCTCGCAGGTGAGCATCATGTTCATGGGCGGCCTCCTTCCAGTCGCTTGGAAGTGCCTGACTTCTCGATTGCGGTTCCGCGAACCTGGGAGGCGAAGGCGATCAGATGCCCCCGCATGCCCAGGTGGGCCCGATGCAGGCGCTGACGCACCAGATCGCGGGAAATCCCAAGATGCATGGCGATGTCCTCGGTATCCCAGCCCTCCAGATCCTTGAGCACGAAGACCGCTCGCTGGTCGTCCGAGAGCTTGTCCAGGCCCTCCACGACCTTGGCTCGCAGTTGCAGACTTTCAGCCATTTCCAGTGCCTCCGCGTCCTGACGCCATGCCAGGACAGAATCCGTATCCATGTGATGCCCGTCGTCCCCGAAACGTGGCTGGAAAGTTTCAACGGAATCTTCCCGGCGCCTTAACCGCGAACGTCGGAGCATCAAGGCCTCGTTCACGCAGATCCGATAGGCCCAGGTGCTGAATTTGCTCTTGCCTTCGAATTTCCCCAACTCCAGGTGGATGCTTAACAGGGCTTCCTGAAAGGCGTCCTGGGCGTCCGCTGGATCGCCAAGGATGCGTTGGATCACGGAGAACAGCATGCCCAGGGAGGGCGCCACCAGCTCGGCAAAGGCCTGGCCGTCACCGGCCCGCGCCGCCGCGATCAGTCCCTGTTCTTGAGTTGAATCCATGCACGGGATCTTAACGCGGAAGGGTCACCTGTTGTGCCTGGGAAGTCGGATGGTGAAACTGGAACCCAGCCCTTTTCCCCGGCTGGCCACCCGGATCTCACCGTGATGACGCAGGACTATTTCCTTGCTCAGGAACAAGCCGAGACCCGATCCCGGCACCTGCCGGGTGAGTTCATCGCCCACTCGATAGAATGGCTGGAAGATCCGCGACATTTCCTTTCCCGCAATTCCATTGCCATGATCTGAGACCACGATGAATACATCGTCCCGGTCGCCATCCAGGGTCAGGATGGTCTGCCGGGGGTCGTCCGCGTATTTGAAGGCGTTGGAAAGCAGATTTTCAATCACGGTTCCGAGCGCTTTATGGTCCGCCATCACCCAGATGTCCCTGCCAAGCTCGATGGTCAGGTTCAAAGCGCCAGGTCCCAGGCGGCTCCCCATGGTTTCGCAGACGGATCTCAGCCACGGTTCCAGATCCAGAGGCTCCAGCTTGAGTTCCAGACTCCCTGCCTCAGCCCGGGCCGCCTCCAGCAGATTGCTGACCAGTTCGGTGAGACGCCCCAGATCCTTTCCCATCAGCTCATGGATCCTCGCTTTCCGGTCCTCATTGAGCTCCCTGGTGAACAGGGTCTCGGTCCAGACCTGCAGCGCCGCGATGGGTGTCTTCAATTCATGGGTGACCGTGGCGATGAAGTTCCGCTGGCGCAGCACGAGTTCCATTTCGGTGTTGAGCTTCCGGTAGATATAGATGAGCCCCAGCAGAACCCCCAGGGCCATGAAGCCCCCCTGCGCCGCCACGATCCACAATGCCTGCCGGCGCTGCCGGGCCAGGGTATCCAAGGGGTCTTTGCGAAGGGTGATGTAGGCGGAATAATCGAAGAGCGGGGGATCGTCATCGGCCACGGGCTCTGCTACCACGGCCACGTAGGGGAAGCGTCCCTCGATGGCGAGGCGCCTTGTTTCCAGAGGAGGGAAATTGACTTCCTGGGCTTCCACCACCACGCGGCCCTGGATGGTGGGCCCTTGTCCCACCGCAGGGAAGGCGCGCAGCCGGGCCAGGATGTCCTTGGTGTCCATCTGCCACGCTTCGGCGCGACCGGCTTTCAATTGGCTGATGCGCGCATCCTGGAACGCCTGGGTCTCGCGGACCTGCAGGCTGATCCACCAGCCCAGCTGCGAGCAGAGCAGCAGCGCGACGCTCCAGAAAATGATGCGCTGCGTGCGGACCCGGCGAAGGTGGACTTTCATGGGGACAGTATGGGGTAAGGGGCAGTGGGCGGTGGGCGGTGGGCGGTTGGCCTGGGTCCTGTGTCTTGAGGCAAGGCAGCGGCGCCTTCGGTGCGCTAAGAGTCGTCGCGGCCACTGGTCGCGTCCTCAGTGAACCCCAGGAGCCAGGACCAGGGGTGTACCTCCCGTTCAGGGGTCAAAACGCTACCGTTCGCTG
>JANXQX010000016.1 GCA_025353305.1 Holophagaceae bacterium | reverse complement strand
GCTCCTGCGGGTCACCCGGAGCGCAGTCTCTGCATGGGAAAGTGGTCTTCGCCGCCTAGATGGGCCTGCCGTAGTTGCATTGCATGCACTGTTCGGCATCAGTTCGGTCTGGTTGCTGACCGGGGCCGGGGCCCCGGATGTGGATCCCTCCGGCGGCTCCGCCAGCGAAGAACTGCTGCGGGTGCCCATGGTCTCCAACGTAGAGGCCTGGGACGGGCAAGGGGACCTTGATTTGACACGTCGGCCCCGGAGTCCCTGGCCCATCCCCCTCAAGGAAGCCAAGAAGCTCCTGGATGCCTCGGGAGGGGGTTCCCTCACCGACCTGATCGGCCTCGACGGGAGCCCGGGCTTGACGCCGAATCTTCCCCGGCAGGCGGTCCATCTTCTGAACGCTTCCAAAGCCGGCCGCAGGAACCCTGAGGTGGACGGGGTCTACCTCCTCCGAAGCACGCCGCGGGATACCGGTCGCCTCGTCCTCGTCCGCCCTGGCCCAGGAGGGTGGATGGCCTTCCCAGTAGGAAGCGAATTCGCAGTACCGCAGAGCCTTCCAGAGGGCATCGATCTCGCCACCCAGGTTCTGGCTCGGATCTGTCTCACGGGATGGATCTGGTCGGCCCCGAAAACCACTATGGCGAAATAGCGCGTCGCTTGACTGAACTCAGGGGTGGGGTCCGTCTCCGTTATCTTTTCTCAGCCTCATCAGTGTCCTTGCAGACTTCTTCTCGGATGATCCGCTCCGTAGCCTCAGCGAGATAGGCCATCAGGGCTTCGGCCAACTGCTTGAACTCGGGCCATAGGATGTCGTCGGCAAAGCTGGGGACGACCTTGAGCATCACGGTGGTTCGGCGCTGGCCGTGCTTGCGATAGGGCTTCAGTCCATAGCGGCGACAGAGGGCAAGGAAAAGCCTGAGATTCCAGCCATCATCCAGGGTGAAACGCATCTCCACGGAGTGCTCCTGGCTCTCCATGTCGCGCAGCTTGGCCTGAATGCGGTGCCTGGCGGCCCGGGCGGCGTGCCGCTCTCCAACAGTGGCAGCCCCCGCGAAGAGAGCCTCGATTTTCCGCAGTTTTGCCTTCAGCTCAGCTTCAGTGGTCAGGGGAATCTCAGGCCTTGAAGGCCCTCCGAGACTGCGCTCGGGGATGGTCGTTAGGGGCCGTGACCCTGATTGAAGTGGTTTCCGCTGCGAATCTGATCAGATAGATCGCGCGATGAGCAATTCGGCAGGGATTCCGAACCTTGAATGAAGGTTTCGAATCATGGCGAGCGTCAAGGGACGTGTATGGTTCAGTACCTCGTAGATTCGATTGGGGCGACCAATGGCGGGTTCTAGATCCTTAATCGTCAAACCCCTCTGCTCCATCACGAATTTGATGGCTTCCACTGGGTCCGGCAGCTCCATCGGGAAATGTTCTCGTTCATAGGCTTCAACAAGCGTTACCAGCACATCCAGGCGGTCGCCTTCGGTAGTGTCTTGTTCTGCAAGCATCAATCCCTCGATGTCACGCAGGGTCGCCTGATAGTCTGCCTCGGTTCGAATGGGTTTGATGTCCATGTTGGTTTCCTTAGATGGCCTCAGCATCGATTTGGTCTTCCTGGGCGTCCGCTGCTGAATCGTGGGCATGGATGTAAACAACTCGGTAGGGGTAGTTGATCCATACGACCAAGCGATACTTGTTGCCGGCGATATTGAAAACGGCTCGCCCGTTTTTGAGAATGCTTGCACTCCCAAAAGCTGCCTTCACATCAGCCGGAGTTGCCCAGGTGGCGTGGCGAACCTGGTGATACCAGGCAAGTGCAGGATCTCTGGAGTCAAAGAACTGCGGCTTCATCTCCCAGAACGCCTTGAGGGCGGAAAGGGCAATGATCCGCATACCGAAAGATAGTCCCAAAATGGGACTATGGAAAGAAGCTCTAGAAACTTCGAGCGCTTAGGGTGTTGAACGGGATCCTGCGGTTCACCCCTCGTGTGCCTCAAATTTCTCCTCGAAGTAGTCCGTTAGCCGTTCTTGAAAAATATCCTCTGGGATGTCGGCCTCCTCACGTGAGAGCGGTCTTAACCTTCCACCAACCACTTCTACCCAGATCAGCGTTTCGCCACCAGAAATGGCGTCAGCATCGACACAGGGCAATTCACACGTAAGGTCCCAGGGTTCTTCACGGACCAGAGCGGCGAACTGTTTGACAATCAGGTCAACCCTCGTGAACACGACGTATCGCATGGCTGGCATTCCGACACCGACCCGGATTCCATAAACCTCGGCCCTCACGGGTGTGCTCAAGGTGTCCACCCCCCATTGGTAATTCCAAGGAACGACTCTACCCAACCTTTTGCTATGGACAGAGTTTCACATTTAACGGTGCTCCTCATGAAGCACCTCCGAACAAGGCTGGTTCCCGGCGCCCAGCAAAGGATGTTCCGTGCTGCATTCTCGTCTCGCCCAAGGATGGCCAGCACTCCCTTGCGATTCCTGCATGAGATCCTGATCGTCGATCCGTACCAGACTCTTCGAGGGATCTACGGCACAGGCGGTGAACGACTCATGGAGGGCTCTGCCCTGCACGGATGCCCGGGGTCTTCCACTACCCGCGCGAAAGCCGTGGTCTTTCGCTGAAGTGCAAGCGGGGACACCCCGCAACGCCCCGATGTGAATCGGCCTTTAGCACCATCCTGATCACCGTCCGGTTCGTCAGTCTCCAATACAAAAAAACTGAATGTGAAACCTGCTCCCGCATTGCCTCAAATTCTTGATCTCCAACCCCTCAAATTCGATGAGTGGAACCACCCATGTCTGGAGTAATTCTTGTTTCCGCAAGCTGCTTCAGATGCTCATAGCGAGCTTAAAATTCAGCGCTATCTTTCTGGTTGCAAACGGCCCAAAGCCCTGAGTGGGGAGGGCCAAAAGTGGTGAGGATTTTTCGGTATTTTTGTTTCTCTCGACAGAGCAATCGGTCAAAGCGCTGTTCCCCGAGAAATGATCGTCCGCGCATCTGTTTTTTGAAGTCCACTGAGGGTAATTGGTGAGCTGCTCAGTCGGTTTGTTCGGCAGTTTCGATAAGGCGCCTTATCGAAACTTGCCCTACGGGCTTCCCGCACAAACCTAAACATAATATGAATTATGTTTCCTGAGCATGAACGCCGATGCTTCTATACTCTCTCAAGATCCACTCAGGGTTACTTAAAATATCGATACCTCTTCGGCATTATCTGCTTGTCGCCCCAGTTAGTGGAGTTGTCTTCTTGCTGTTTCCTGAATCTTGCATCGTCTTGCTGAACAAATGAAGACAGTTCCTGTCATTTAGATTCTTCCCCCGCGAAAAGAGTAGTGGGAGAGAATATTGTGGGGATTGTCTGATGAGCATCAAGTCCACAGGCACAGGTAGCAACCACTTAGTGAACTCATGGAAAGGCCTATAGGCGCCTATTGCAAATTCATCTGCCACCTCAAACACGTGCCCGTCTTCTTGAGTCACGCAGCGGCGCAGGGACCCTTGTGTCGCCACGGCGGACGCGGGGTGGCAATTCACTCATCGAGCAGGCCGTCAATGGAATGGTGGAAATAAAACTCGTCGAGGGACCACGAACCAAGCCCTTCGGTCTCCAGGATGTTGCGCCCGAGGTACTGGAGATATTCCTTAATAGCGCGGTCAAGGGGCCTGGATGGGAACGGCGACAGCAAGAGCTGAAAAACGAACCAGTCGATAGCATGAAAAAGGCCTGGCTGGCGCGGCAGGCGAAGGACCAGGAGCGGTTGAGGTTGAAGCGGCTTCGGGCGCTCCCACTCCTGACCCAGCACTTGGGCAACTTGGTCGAGGGACCAGGCACGCGCGAAGAGGGAATTACGCTGGCGAAGTTGTCCCACCTGCAGCCCGGAGCCTTCTTCCAGAGCCGGGGCTTCAACTCCAAGAACTTGGCGACCTATATCGGGGCCTCGAATGCGCTGCTCTCGATGGGCAACGACAGGCAGGCACACTGGGCGATGGGCGGTTGGCAACTCGGCAAAAAAGTGAAAGGCGAGGATGCCTACGCCGAAAAACTAAACACCCTGAGGGTTTGGCTTGATAAAGAAAGGTTCACTGGACCCGACATCCGCAAGGTCCTGCAGGCCAGGAAGAACATAGCCGAGGTACGGGGAGACCTGGGCGCAGCTCAGGCTGCCCAGGATCTCTGGATCGCGGCTGTCGCGGCGCACGGGGTTGGGGATCTGGATCTCGGGGGCAGGGACCCTTTAACACACGCGCCAACCTGGGCCGAATTTCAGGGCCTGGCACTCCCGATGCGAATCTTCACGGCCGAACAAGTTGGGCTGGCCTTCCCGCTGCACTCGCAACGAGTGATTGATGAGGCTGTTCACGCCTGGGGCAAACAAGGGTACTTGAGGGTCCAGGAGGAGATTGCGGGTCTGACCATTTGGCGCGTGACGGAGAAGGCCGTCCGGGCCGGGGTCGAGGCTGGGTTTATGGCCGAGGAAGAGGGCAGGGGTCGTCTGATTGTTAGAAGGCGGCAGGAGGCCCATGATCTTGCCGTAGGGGACGCACTCATTCTGTTGGCTGTGCAGGCAGTGGAAACGGGGATTCCAATTCTTGGCGTGGAGACCGAAACGGGTATCAAGATGACCCAAACCTCGGGGCTCCTGCCAGATTTCCGATTGCGCCTGGACATGGGGCCGGCCCGGGTCCATCAAGTGGTCGATGTCGAGGTTGTCGGACGCGGTGCAGATTACCGTGGAACAAGGAAACTAAATGCAGTTAAGGAAGCGGGCATGAAGGTCTTCAGCGCTGGGCTTGATGGTTGCGGGGTTCGGCATGGCTGAAATAAGGTTCGGGCCCAGTGATTACGGAATGGGGACAGACCTTAAAGGGAGAGACTCGATCGCCCTATATTTATCACATATTCCGGTAGTGGCTGAAGCTCAGACCTTTTGCTTATTCGGTTTCGTAGTGAAACAACCGTTCCGGCGACAGATGAAGAAAGAAGGAATCGCGGTAATGATGGAGGATCCCACGCACGGTCAACTTCTGTTCCAACCAGGGCACGTGTCCGCACCA
The DNA here is from genome assembly GCA_025353305.1 of Holophagaceae bacterium. The sequence continues at coordinate 957 of JANXQX010000016.1, read as the reverse complement.
CCTCGTATCCCGTTCACCTACCTTGATCTCGGGTGGCACCCGCTCTGTGGTCCAATCATTTTGAGGACGTTGTATAGAGAAGGGGACAACCTGTTGCTTGGAAAACACTTCTTCACGTGGGCGATGGGCATCAAGGACATCGTTCCGTCAAGCCTTCCGACCCACTGGTTATCTGAAGCCGGCGGAACGGGAGCGGGGATGCTCGTTAGGATGGGGCGAGATAAGGTTGAGGAGTGGATATTCATGCTTGTCCATAACAACACAAGGTTGATTGAGCAAGTGAATGCGCTCTTCAGGGACATCAACGGGCTTCTCGAGGCCAAATTGAGGGATGGAACTGCGCCACCTCGAATCAGGTTCCTAATCACCCACAACGGTTTCTGGGAGAAACCTAGTCGCGCAGAAACACGGAAAAAATTACATACCTATCGCGAGGCGTTCAGGCACGGGGTCTTGATCGTCGATACAGCGGGCCAAACATACATCCCTTTGGGAGAGGTTCAGGTTGGGTTCGGGGTGGTCGCTGGAGTCCGATCTCTGGACCCCAAACATTGGCATATCTGGGATGATGAAGAGGGAAGCCAGAGAGTGTCACCAAAGGCGGCAAAATTCAGGTTCGGGGGTCTATCGCGAAGTCCACGAAAACGCATCCAAGTACGTGACAAATTGCAGAATATAATAACCTCCCATAGCAAACTCAATGAAAACAATAAAACAGAAAGAAAAGATAGCCAAAACCCTCCCAAAACACCACAAACTCCCAGGCTCTTCGATGGCTAAAAACCTCCCTCAATAACCAACCCAAAAACAACAAAATAGCAATGAAATAACCCCCAACTCTCTTTGTCAGACACCCCCTTTCCTCGGAGACGAAAAATGAGCGAAATACTGGCCGAATTAATTGGCGAAGCACAGGCGATGCAGGCCATCCACGGATGCGCCTTCAAATTAGAGTTT
>JANXQX010000305.1 GCA_025353305.1 Holophagaceae bacterium | reverse complement strand
TCCGCCATGGCCAACACCCTGGCCCAGTTGAATGACCCCAACTGCATCTTCAACGATGTTGAGACCGGAGTGGATAAACCCGTTGAATGCCGCAACACCTACGTAATGCTCTTCACAGACGGTGTGCCCAACACCGATGCGGGCACTCCCACCAACACCAACACACCCTACGTGGGCGCCGAGGTCCCCTTCGTCTCCGCCACGGCCGGGTCGGCCAAAACCGGGAATGCTTTTTTTACCGCCACGAAAACCGCCATCGATACCGCCAACGCCACTCCCTACTTCAATATCATCAATCTCGCAGGGTTGGCGGCCCATGGCGGGGAAACCACCAATGGCGGCATGACCTCCCCGACCTATCCTCCCGGCACGATCACTTTTGGGAATGCCGGAGACCCTTTGACTTCTGCGTGGATCCCGTTCTGGATCAAACAGCGTGGGTCGGGAACCAACCAGGTCGTCTTTACCAAGCCCCGCGCCATCACCACCATGACCATCGGGTTGAGTCTCGCGGGCACCATCGCAGATGCAGCATCTCCCAAGCGCCGTCTTTTCTATGCCGCGGTGGTGGGGGATCCCTCCCGGCTCTCCTGGGACGCGGCGAGCCTGACGGCCTTCACATTGGCGAATCCTGCTGATCCAACTTTCGGCAAGACCCCGGACTCGGTCTTCTTTTTTGATGCAATCGATCCGGCCACCTTGGTGAACAGCTTGGATGCAGCCTTCAATGAGGCGGCGGCTTCCTCGAACATCAATTCCACGGCGAACCCGAACCTGCCCTTCATCGGCGGCAGCTTCGGCCATCAGGTTTATCTGGGCAAATTCCGGCCCCCGGCCAGCGGGAATGTCATTTGGCCTGGCGATCTCTATATGTTCGCCACCAAGGAAGTCACCTCGCCCGCGAGCGACCCGGACTTTGGGAAGACGATCTTCCTGGATAAGCTCGGCGTCAAGACCACGACCCTGGATGGCACCACCGCCCAATGGGCCGCTTCCAGAACTTTCCTGGATCCGATAGCCCCCGCCCCGCCGAGATGGACCAAGCGCACGCTCTACACCCGAATTCCAGGCACCCTCGCCATTCCCGAACCCGGGCTCGTGACGTTCTCGGATGTGGGTTGGAATGCCACTCCGGCGCTCCAGGTGGACCCATTCAAGACGATCAAACCCTGGGTGGCCTTGGCGCAACTGCAGCTCGATGATTCCGGGCGCCGCAAGGCCGTGCAGTTCTCCATGGGCGGCGACATCACCAAAGCGCTGGATGCTTCCGGTCGGCCTACGCTTTCACGCATCAGTACGGACGCGGCAGGAAACGTCATTTCGGAGGTGATGGGCGACATCATTGATTCAAGTCCCACCGCCATTGAATACAACTGGTCCGAAATCTCCGTCCGTCCGGAATTGTCTTCGACCTTGAAGAATGCAGGAGCCAGGTTCAGGCTGATCCTGGTGGGCACGAACCAGGGCTGGCTCCACGCTTTTGGCGAAGTCAGCATGATTGATGGCGACATCAACCCGACAACCCTGCTGCCTTATCACGGCCCCACCACGGGCAAGGTAGAAGAGCTTTGGGCCTTCATGCCCACTGATTTCCTTGCCAACCTCGACTACCTGACCTCTTCCAAAAACCCCCACCGGTTCATGGTGGACGGGACTCCAACCATCTACCACCTGGATTTACCCCCTTCGGGCGGGGGTTCTGCCAATGGTGTGGTGGACTTCGCGGAACGGGCCCTTGCCATTTTTGGTCTTCGCAAGGGTGGGCGCAGCTATTATGCGCTGGACATCCACGACCCCTTCAAACCAACCATGAAGTGGTCCCTGGTTCCGGACGAAGCCGCCAACTTCCCCGCCATCGCCCCCGGGACTGCCGGAACCAGATTGGTTACAAACGGGCCTAGTGCCGCCACCATTAAAACGGTCCTCGGCAATTTCGGCTTTTCCACTTGCACACCCGCTCTGGGCCGGATTCAGTTCCAAGGGAATTACCGTGATGCTTTGTTCCTCGGCGGCGGCTTCAGCGTTCCTGAAGTGGAGGCGAATTTCGCCAACGTCAAACTAGGGCGATCTGTCATGGCCCTTGACGTCTGGACCGGTCAAGTGCTCGCCGCAGTCGATCTCACCGACTCCAAAATTGGCGGTAGCACCGTGGGTCCCGTGGTATCCGGCCTGGTTCCTTTTGAGTTCATTGTCAATTCTGGAATGGCCCAACGGGCCTACTTCAACGATTTCTACGGGGGGCTCTGGGCCTGGGGATCCAAGAAGACTTCCGGCGGCGGGTCTACGGACCCTTACAACGACTTTAGGATGGATACATCTGATTTGTCCTTGTGGACCACCAACATGTTGGCCACGGGAGGAACCCCTGGTATACGCAAGGTAGCGCAGGATGGCACTGGCGTCAGCGCTCTATACTGGACGCTCCCTGCTCCATTCCGGATCGGGAGTTTCCCTGGTCGGCCCAGCACCACAAATTCGCCCTCCCCTGCTGCGGTGGGTATCGCCCTGGTCAGTGGTGACCGGAATAGCCCCTTGAGCAATGGTGTGGGTTCAGATTATTCGGGTGGCGTGCCACCGCCTCCCGTGGCTCATCGAATGACCGTTGTATTTGATCGGCAAGATAGCCGTGCCTGGAGTTTGGACACCGCGACAGGGCCAGATACAGGAATTACCGATGCCAAATTGATTAACAACAGCACAGGGTCGTTCACGGCTCAAAATAGCGCTACTGCCCCTGAAATCACTCTGAACGACCCGAAATTCTACCTGGCGCCTTATACGGCAGGAACCCCGAATGTGTATACAACCCCTTCTTTCGGTTATTACATGAATTTCCCTGCGGCATCGGTTGCTCCCTTTGTCACTAAGGGTGTAAATGAGCCATTTGTTGTAGCCGGCAGCCTTTTCTACTCCTATTTTGATCCCCTCTCGGCTGATCCTTGCAATGGTGGCAGTGGTACCACCACGACCGTCGAAATTTGTGATGTGATCTACCCCATCGCACACGATACCCGCACGAATGTAACATGCATAAGCGGTACACAATTCAATACTTATATTGGAATTGCCTCCGCATTCACCGCCTACGGAACTCGAGGCGTGCTCCAGGCAGGTTCGGTAGCGGTGCCGAATCCCGCGGTCGGAGCTTCAGCAACGACACCTGTCATCGATACCTTCCTGAGCCGCCAACAGGAGCGCTTCCCGAAGGTCCGTGTCTGGCGAACCGTCCGCTAATCGGAAATCACTGTTTTTCCGGGCACCGGCTCATGCCGGTGCCTTTTTTTGGGCTCTGATACCAAATGTATATTTTCTAAATATCATGTGCGCACGTAACCTGTGTACAGGAGGAACGATTTGAACCTCACACTTTCTGTGGAAAAAAAGGTATTGGAAAAGGCCCGCAAGGCGGCCATGGGTATGGGGCTGAGTCTGAATGAGATGGTCCGGCGCTACCTCCGGACCTTGGCGGGGGAGACCGATGCCGAGCAGGCCCGGACTGAACTCCGAAACCTATTCTTGGCGCAGGGCGGACACTCAAAGGGATGGCGTTTCAATCGCAAGGATTTGCACAGTGGATAGGGTTTTCCTGGATACCAACATCATGGTGTACGCGGATGACTGCGACTCCCCGGCAAAACAGATCGCGGCTTTGAATCTGATCGAGGATTGCTTCACCGGGCGGAATGGAGTGATCTCCACGCAGGTGCTTCAGGAATATTTCGTTGCTGCAACGCGAAAGCTCGGCGTGTCCCCTGAAATCGCCCGCCGGAAGGTGGAACTAATCGCCAGCCTGGAGGTAGTCCCGATCGATGTGGATAATATCCTGGCGGCCATAGATCTTCAGCGCCTCCACGGACACTCTTTTTGGGAAGCCCTTATCCTCCAGTCTGCCCTGAGCTCGGGTTGCACGATTTGTTTCTCTGAGGATCTGCAACATGGACGAAACCTGGGCAGGCTCAAAATCGTGAATCCTTTCCGCGAATAGAAAAGGGAGCATCGGAATCGCAAATCAAACTCTCCGCGCCAAGAAAGAATTCGGCCAGCATTTCCTGGTGGCCAAGGGGGCCATTCGGACCATCGTGGTGGAAACACTGGGTTGCCCGGCGCCTGCGCTGCTGGAGATCGGTCCAGGGGGCGGCGCCATCACCGGGCCGCTGCTGGGGGATGGTCGCCCTCTCTTTGCCTTGGAACTCGATGTTGAAGCTGGCGCGCTGCTGCGGAAACGTTTTGCGACCGTTGAGAATTTTCATCTGGTCATGGGCGACGCGACCGGGATTCCCATGCCAGGCCCAGGCCCTTGGGCTGTGGTGGGCAACCTGCCCTACAACGCCGCCACGGCCATCCTGACGCGATTCCTGGTGGAGGACATCAGGTGGCAGCGGATGGTCCTGATGTTCCAGCTCGAAGTGGGCCAGAAACTCATGGGCAAGCCTTCGGAGAAGCATTACGGGCCTTTGTCGGTGCTGGCCCAGCTCACGACGAAGATGGCGAAGTTGATGAAGTTGGGCCCCTCCGCTTTCGCGCCGCCTCCCAAGGTGGATTCCATCGTGCTCACGTTCGAACCAGGGAATGACGCGCCCCCACTCGATCTGCGGAAGGCCTTTCTCGGCTGGCTCCACCACAGTTTCGGCCACCGCCGCAAAACACTCTCGAACAATTGGGCCGGAATCCATCTCCCCGAACAGGTGCGTGGCATCCTGGAACATGAAGGCCTCAACCCCGCCATCCGCGCCGAGGCGCTGACGCCGGAACAATGCTGGCGATTGTTCTTGGCATTTCAAAATCTCGAAAGGATCCTTCATTGACAGGTCTTCAAGCTTTTCAAAACGCGCCGGTTTTCCAGGATTGGGATCAGCCCCCTGCACCCGGAGAACTGCGCCTGGTGCCCATCGGCGGCCTGGGCGAGTTCGGCATGAACGCCTTGGCGGTGCACAGCGCCGAAGGCCTGGTGCTCATTGATTGCGGGCAGCTTTTCCCGTCGGATGACCAACCAGGCATTGACCGCATCGTGCCGGACTTCGCCTACCTGGAGCCTTTCGCGGACCAGGTGCTGGCGGTGCTGCTCACCCATGGCCACGAGGACCACATCGGCGCGCTGCCCTACTTCCTGCGCCGGTGGCCCGTGCCGGTCTACGGCACGGCCTTCACGTTGGGCCTGGTGGCTGGCAAATGCCGCGAGCATGACATTCCCATCGACGGAATGCTGCGCGAGGTGCATGACTTCGACCGCCGCACCGTGGGTCCGTTTGAAGCGGAGTGGATTCCCGTCACCCATAGCATTCCCGATGCCTGCGCCATCGCGCTGCGCACCCCTGCCGGCACCATCGTCCACAGCGGTGATTTCAAGCTGGATGCCCACCCCGCCGATGGCCGGCTTACGGGCATGGCGCGGTTGCAGGCGCTTGGCGAAGAAGGCGTCCGCATGCTGCTTTCGGATTCCACCAACGTGATGCAACTGGACCCGACACCCTCGGAAGCGGTCTGCACCGGCGGCCTTCGCGATGCGCTCGCGCAGACCAAGGGGCGCCTGGTCGTGGCCACCTTTTCCTCCAACATCCATCGCTTGCAGACCGTGGTGGATCTGGCCTACGCGGCTGGCAGGAGCGTTTGCATGGTGGGCCGTTCGCTGGAGCGGAACACTGAACTGGCGCGGTCCCTGGGCCGGTTCAAACTGCCGGACGACATCCTGGTCAAGCCCGCCGATGCCCACCGCTACCAGCCGAATGAACTGGTCCTGATCTGCACGGGCAGCCAGGGCGAGCCCCAAAGCGGGCTGATGCGGATTCTGCGCGGCGAGGTGAAGAATCTGGCCCTTGGCGTGGGGGATCGGCTGATCCTGAGCGCACGCCCCATTCCTGGAAATGAAGTAGGTGTTTCGCGGATGCTGGATGCGGCGGCGCGATTGGGCGTGGAAACGAGCCTGGATGGCATCGGCCCCATCCACGCCACGGGGCACGGCCATCGGCCGGATCTTCGGACCATGATCGAAACACTGAAGCCCGACCACATGGTGCCCGTGCACGGGACATTCCGAAATCTGCAAGCCCATGGCGCCCTGGCCAAGCTAGCCGGCTGGGCGACGGACCACATCCATCTTCTGGATGGTGGCTCATGTCTGGTTCTTGCTCAGGACGATTCTGTTCGTAATTTCGGTCAAGTCCCAGTTGGGCGATGTTTTATCGACGAAGGTGTGGAGCACAGCGTGGATGCCCGGGTCGTGCATGATCGGCTGATCCTCCAGGAGGACGGCGTCATCTTCGCCACGCTGATGCTGGATCCTGATGGCGAACGGGTCGGCGAGTCTTCGATCCTGAGCCGCGGCTTCGTGATGCTTTCCGACGACGAAGCCTATGGCGATCTGCTGGGCGCCGCGCTCACCAAGGCGTTCGACGAAGCACCCCCCTCCATCCGGAAGGATCGCGAAGCCTTGAAGGAATTGCTGCGCCAGTCCTTGCGCCGGGTCATCCGGAAGACCACGCAGACAAGACCGCTGGTGGTGCCCGTGATCCTGGATGCGCCCGCGGAAAGTTAGGCAGGAAGCCACAATCATTGGTCAACTAAAAGTAAGCCCGGTCTTAAGATTGGCCACAATAATTTAAAAATACAAAAAACAAATTAGCCACAAAGGGGC
>JANXQX010000267.1 GCA_025353305.1 Holophagaceae bacterium | reverse complement strand
GCTCGTTTTTTTGAGCGCCGGACAAGGGTGATAACGCGCGCCTTCGGATCGCCGAAGACTCCACGAAGTTGTTCGACAGGCCGGAACCCGGCAAATCGGTACATGTCCAGGAGACGCTTTCGCTTCGATGGAGTAGGCATCGAAACATCATGCCCAATCAAAAGCCTCTGTGAAATGACTGAAAGCCAACGTACAAGGGGCTTCCTGGCCAATTACAGCCTATGATTTACCCACACGACTTCCCGAAGAGCCAATGAAATTTCCAACGAAATTTCTGATGAGGATGATCACGTGCTGCGTCAGATGCAAATCGTATCAAACTGTCCTCACACAACGAAGATTGCGGCTGCATGCCCCGCTGGCGCGGGCCAAGATTGTCTCCCCTGGGTTGGCCCGAACCCCGGAGTACAGGTTCGGCCTCCCGCTTCCACACGAGTTCCCAGGGGAGAACGTACCCAATATCGCGACGCTTTCGATTTCCCGCCATGGTGAAGGGGCCAGGGGCGCCGGTTCCGGGGCGAACCGTGAATTAATCACTCCCATCATCCGTTCGGGGTGGATGAATGGTCAGGTCGGCCTGCGGCCGACATAGAGGCTCCAGCTCTGTGAACGAAGTGAACAGGAGGGCGCACTGCGCCCGATAGCTGGAGGGTCCGTAACCTAACAACCAGGAAAGCGCTGGTTGTTACGCAACGGTCCCTAAGCCAGTTCCTTGAACTGATCGCGGTAGGTGCGGCTCATGGTGAGCCGCGATCCATCCTTCATGATCACGACATGGTCGCCGCTGAACCATGGATGCACTTCGTGGATCTGATCCAGATTCACGATGCTGGAGCGGTGGATGCGCCGGAATTGCTTAGGGTCCAACCGGGAAAGGATGGTTGCCATGGCCATGCGCAGCAGGTGCGAGGTCCCGTCCACATGCAGGCGGACATAGTTGTCCTCCGCTTCCACCCATTGGATGTCACTGACCTTTACGATTTTATGATGTTCTTCATGCTTCACCAGGATGCGCGTGAGATGGTCATCCTCATGGCGTACGGCCGCCAGAAGACCCTCAAGCTGCATTTGAATGTCCCCGGAGTTTGTTGAAGTGCGATGCCAGGCGCGCACGCGACCCAGAGCCTTGGCCATGCGTTCAGGGTCTATTGGCTTCAGCAGGTAATCCAGGGCATTGACCTCGAAGGCCTGGATGGCGTGCTGGTTGAAGGCGGTGGTGAAGATTGTGGGTGGCATGTTTCCAGGGCCGATGGCTTCCAGCACGCCAAAACCATCCAATTCGGGCATCTGGATATCCAGGAAGAGCACATCAGGTTGGTGCGATCGGATGGCCTCGACGGCCTCGCCCCCGTGAACGCACTCTGCGACCACTTCGAAATCCTTTTCGGCCGCGAGCAGCTGGATGATTCGTTGCCGGGCGTAAATCTCATCGTCAGCCACCAGTGCCCTGAATGGAGCGGTTCGTGCAGGGCCCGCTGCGCTCATGGCAATCCTCCTTGAAAGATTGGTGAATCCTTGGTGAGTGAAAAGGGAAGACTGATGCGCGCCAAGGCCCCGCCATGGGGCGGAAAATCAAGGTCGAAACTCTGATTGTCCCCATAGAGCTGCCGCAGGCGAGCCACGGTGTTGCGGGTGCCAATGCCCATCCCCATGCCAATCAATCCCGACCGGCTATCGATTGGTTTCAGCGGCGCGGCGCTGATGACAGGCCCATCATCGGCCACCTCCAGGCAAAGCCTTTGACCCTCGACGCGGGCCCGGATGTTGATCGTGCCCCCGGAGGCGCGATCGGAGATGCCACGCTTGATCGCGTTCTCCACCAATGGTTGCAACAGGAAGGTGGGGACCAGTGCTTCCAGGAGTGGTTTGGGTACATCGATTATGACTTTCAAGCGGTCTCCGAACCTGAGTTGTTCGATCTCAAGATAGCCTTCGAGAAAACCCAGCTCCTGGTTTAGGCTCGTCTCCTGTTCGCGGGATTGTTCCAGGCTCAGACGCAGCAGATTGCTCAGTTTCACGAGCATCCGATCAGCAGTGGTGGGATCACTGTGCATAAGCGCCGATACGGCATTCAAAGTGTTGAACAGGAAATGCGGGTTGAGTTGCATCTTCAAAGCTTGGAGTTTTGCCTGGGCCAGCTTGGCTTCGAGCTGGTAGGCGACGAATTCCCGCTCCTTGGAGTGCTTGAAGACCGCTATTCCCTCATGGATGCCCACCACGCCCCAGTAATAGACCAGGTAGCAATAATGGAAGTAAAGCTGGGTGAACCGCCATAAACGCGGAAGGAACTGCAATTGCGGCACACGGAACAGCGGGACGACCGCGACCATGACGGCAATGCCCGCGCAGGTTAGGAACAGGCTGGCGACGGCGTGTGTGCCCCAGGCTTTCGCGTTGGGTCCATGGTGCAGGGGAACCCTGCGAACCAGCGCTACGGTGCAGAGTGATACCAGACCCCAGCCGTAGTTTTGGACGAGGTTGAGGCCTAGGGTCTGGAGGAAGTACTCGAAGTGGATTTCAGTGCGGATGGACAGCAGGTCCATGCTCGCCATGTAGAAGCCCACCAGGGTCCAGATTCCCCAGTAGAGGGTCCATCTGCGATAGCGTTCTCCCCTGCCCCGACCGCCTTCAAGGGCGGGTGCATCGGGGTAATGATGGCGCAGATCGTTCATGGGCTGGATCCAACCGGAAACGGGGTGGCTGAAAGTCAGACCGGAATCAGGGTTGCAGTGAAACGCGGAGAGGTGGTGTGGAGGCTGAGGGGTAGCCGGATGCGCGCCACGGCTCCACCACCTTCCAGATAATGCAGGTCCAATCCCGAGTCTTGACCAAAGGCCTGCTCCAACCGTGAAAGCGGGTCGCGAGGTCCTGAAACGCCAAGTCCGGGAGCCTGTCCGGCCTCGGGCCGCTGCCCATCATCCTGGACTTCCATGGTGAGGATCCCATCCTCCTGCCGGGCGCGGATATGGATGTTGCCACCTTGGCTTCCTTCACAGATGCCATGCTGGATGGCGTTCTCCAGCAGGGGCTGAAGCACGAAGGCAGGCACCTGGGCGTCAAGCAAGGCCCCGGGGACCTCGAACACAACCCGCAACCGATCACCCAGGCGGATGCGTTCCACTTCCAGGTAGCACTCTAGGAAGGCCAGTTCCTGGCCCAGACTCGTCTCTTCTTCGCGGCTCTGCTCAAGGGAGAGCCGAAGGAGTTGGCTGAGCTTCACAAGCAGCCGGTCGGCGGTAGCAGGCTCGGTGTGCATAAGAGTCGACACGGCGTTCAAGGTGTTGAAGAGGAAGTGCGGGTTGAGCTGCATCTGGAGTGCCCGCAGCTGCGCCTGGGCCACGCCGGCTTCGAGCATGGAGACCCGCAGCTCTCGTTCCCGGGTGCTCTTCAGGATCTCGATCCCTTCATGGATGCCCACCACGCCCCAGTAGCAAACCAGGTATTCGAAAGAAAAATAGGACACCGCGAAGCGTTTGAAGGCCAGCAGGGGCAACTTCGGCGGGTCCCAGAGGAAGGCCGGTGTGGCGACCAGCACCAGGCCTGCCATCGTGATCACCACGCCCGCCGCCAGATGCACCCACCAATGCTTCATGGGCGGGTAGGTGTGGAGTGGATAGCGCCGGACGATGCGGAGCGTGATGAGGGAGAGCAGGCCCCAGGAAAGATGCTGGACCAGGTTCAACAGGAGTATTTGTCCAACGTACAATGCCGTAAAGGACATGCTGCTCCGGATGATGTCCTGGGTTGCCATGAAGACGCCCAGGAGCACCCACGCCCCCCAGTACAGCCGATTCTTGTGCGGCCCATCGAATGCCATGACTGGGAATGGTATCAGCTGGCGCTGTGGCCATCAGAGTTTGGGGTGGAGCGCATGGAATGCGGGGTGAACCGCATTTCTGTGGGGTGAACGTCGCGCTCAGCTCAGTGGCTCGTTGTTATGGCCATGGGCCTTCCCGGTGGCGAGTTTGACCGGTTCACCAGTTCTCAAGCTGGGTCAACCCTCATCGGCCCTTGAATTGAGCGGGCCGCTTCTCCAGGAAGGCGGTCATTCCTTCCTTCATGTCTTCGCTGGCGGCCAGCAGGCCGAAGAGCGCCGCCTCGAATTCCAGGCCCTGCTCCTGGGGCATCTCCAGGCCCTGATGCACCGCTGTCAGGGCGTTGGCCAGGGCGATGGGACCGCGGGTGAGCATGGTCCTGGCAAGTTTCTCGGTGCCTGCCTTCAACTCCGCCAGAGGGAAGACGCGGCTCACCAGGCCCATGCGCAGAGCTTCTGAGGCACCCACCATTTCAGCGCTGAGAATCATGTCAAGGGCCACGCCTTTGCCCACCAGGCGAGGCAGGCGCTGGGTTCCGCCGTAGCCGGGGATGATGCCCAAGGACACTTCAGGCAGGCCGAATCTCGCATTTTCGGAAGCCACACGCACATGGCAGGCGAGTGCCAGTTCGCAGCCACCGCCCAGCGCGAACCCGTTGACCATGGCGATCACGGGCTTGGGCATGCGCTCGATGCGCTCGAATACCGCCTGTCCAGCCAGGCCCTGGCGCCGTGCGGAGGAACTGTCCAGATCCTTCAACTCGGCGATATCGGCGCCCGCCACAAATGCCTTTTCCCCGGACCCGGTGATGACGACCACACCCACAGCCTCATCGTGTTCCAGGCCCGCGAAGGCACAATCCAATTCCTTCAACACCTCGGTATTCAGGGCGTTGAGTTTCTCCGGCCGATTGATTGTCAGCCAGGTGATGCGGTCGAAGGTTTCGACAGTAATGACGGACATGCAAGCTCCCGATGCGGTTCAGGGCCATTCTAGCGCAGAGCCTTGGGCTCAAACTTAAATGCCCACCGTCCGGGGCGAGAGTCGAGAGTCGGGAACGAATAGCTTCAAGTTTAGTGCCAAAGCCCACCACCCAAAGCCCACAGCCCTCGCACCTACTGCCGCGCATCCGGATCCAGGTACTTCCGCAGAAAATCCAGCGCCAGGGGCCACGCCAGATGGGCGGCTTCGGAGTTATAGCTGGCGCGCTGGTCACAGAAAAACCCATGGCCCGCATCTTCGAAGCAAACGCTGAGGTAGCTTTTCTTGGCGGCCAGCAGGGCCTCTTCCAGGGCATTCCGCTGATCGCCGGGAATTGAAGCATCCTGGCCTCCCCAAATCAGCAGCAGATGGCTGTTCAGGCGGTTCAGGCGCTCCAGATGTCCGGGGATGTTGCCGCCATAGAAACTCGCCGCACAGGCCAGCGGCAGGGTGGTCGCAGCCAGAAAACTCATCCGCCCACCCATGCAAAACCCAATGCTGCCAAGCTTTCGCGATGCGGTTTGGGCATCCGTGGCGAACCAGTCCCCCACCGCAAGGAAATCATCTTCCAGGCCCGGAAGGGTCAGCTTGGCTGCTTCATCCCGCCCCGGGCCGTAGTCGTCATAGCCGGTGATGAACTCCGGGCCCGATCTATGGAAAAGCTCCGGCGCCATGACGGTGAAACCCTCCATGGCAAAGCGTTCGCAGACTTCCCGGATATGGCCGTTCACACCAAATATCTCCTGCAGCACCAGCAGGCCTGGAGCCGTGGCGGCATCCCGGGGCCGGGATACAAAGGCCCTCATGGAAGTTCCATCGCTTACGGACAGGTTGATCCATTGACCTTTTACAGGGTGCATGTCGGCCTCTTGTTTCCCGCATTGTGGGCTAAGCTTTTCGCATGTTCAACCCACCTCATCCCGAGATCTACCGCGATCAGCTGCGCGCCTTCCTGCTGGAGGACTGGGGCACCCAGGATTGGAGCTCGGGTTCGGTCCGGGATCGGCCCATGCGCGGGGCCATCAAGGCCAAATCCCTGTTGGTATTGGCGGGCCTGCCCATGGCGGTGGAAGTCCTGCGCATCGTGGATGAGCGCATCAAGACCACGCCCTGGCAGGAAGACGGCAGCATTGTCCAGCCGGGCAGCGTGGTGCTCGCCATGGAAGGCCCCAGCCGTTCGATCCTGATGGCCGAACGGGTGATGCTCAATCTGGTACAGCGCCTCTCGGGCACCGCCACGCTTACAGGAATGTTCGTGGAAATGATTGATGGCACCGGCGCGAAGATTCTCGATACCCGCAAAACCACGCCGGGCCTGAAACTGCTTGAGAAGTACGCCGTTCGCTGTGGTGGTGGATTCAATCATCGTCTGACCCTGGGCGATGGCGTGCTGCTGAAGGAAAACCACCTTGCCGCCGCCGACTGCCTGCGCAGCGCGGTGGAATCCGCCCGTCGCCGGAGCCCCAGCCTGATCCGCATCGAAGTCGAGGTTGAACGCCTGGATCAGCTGGCAGAGTGCCTTGAGTTGCCTGATGTGGATGGCGTGCTGCTCGACAACATGGATCTGGAAACCCTTCGCATGGCCGTGGCAATGCGCAATTCATCGGGCCGCCGCCTGTTCCTGGAGGCCAGTGGCAACATCACCCTGGAACGCGCCCGGGCCATCGCCGAAACCGGCGTGGATTTCCTCAGCGTCGGCGCCCTCACCCACAGCGCGCCCGCGGTGGATTTGAGCCTCAGGCTGGAAGCCTGATGTAGGCCATGCCCTGATTCAGGATTTCTTTTTATGCTCCGCCCTCACCACCAGGACGTCGCAAGGCGCGTGTCTTACCACCCGCGCGGCGGTGCTGCCGAAAAGCAGGCGCTCCCAGGTGGAGTGGCCTACCTGGGCGACCACCAGCAGGGTGTCCGGTTCCGCCGCGGCAACGAGTTCCTCCGCAGGGTTCCCCCATCGGACCAGGGCTTTGGCATTCGGCAAACCCTCGATCCACTTTTCCAGCTGCTCAGCTGCCCGGAGCTCCATATCCTGGGTCCAATCCGGGTCCGGCAGAGGCAGCTGCACCTCCGGGAGCAGGGGTGGGGGCAGTTGCAGGACATGCAGGACCGTCAAGGGCACCTCCAACCTTTCCGCCAAGGATCGCCCCTGGCTCAGGGCCTGGCGGGAAGCCTCCGAAAAATCCACACCCACGAGCACCGACTGGATCATGGCATCCTCCGCCTCCAACATAGGCCGGAGCGGTGAAGAAAACACTGGGGATTGAATAATAGATGTTTAAACATATAATATTCCCCGGGGGTTGCCCTACTGACCCCAGGAGGAACCGATGCTGACCCTGCGACGATCCGAGGACCGGGGACACTTCGATTTCGGGTGGCTGGACACGCGCCACACTTTCTCCTTTGGCGAGTATTCCGATCCAGCCCATCACCAGTTCCGTGCGCTGCGCGTCATCAACGAGGATGTGGTGGCGCCAGGGGCGGGCTTTGGAACCCACGGCCACAAAGATATGGAAATCCTTACCTGGGTGCTGGAGGGCGCCTTGGAGCACCAGGATTCATTGGGTGCTCATGGCACCAAAGGCATCATCCGTCCTGGCGAGGCCCAGGTCATGAGCGCGGGGACGGGCATTCGCCACAGCGAGTACAACGCTTCGAAGTCCGAACCCGTTCACTTCATGCAGATCTGGATGCTGCCCGAGGCCAGGGATCTGAAGCCTCGTTACGACCAGGTTGCGTTTTCCGACGACCGCTTCCGCAACACCTGGGGCCTCATCGCCAGCCGTGACGGAACGGATGGTTCCGTGGTGGTATTCCAGAACCTGAAGATCCATGTGGCCCGTCTCGATGCAGGGGCGCAGCTCGACCGGGCCCTGGATCCAGCGCGCCACGGTTGGCTCCACGTGGCCAGGGGCTCGGTCGTGGCCAACGGACAAGCCTTGAAAGCCGGGGACGCCTTGGCGCTGGAAGCTGAATCAAACCTGGACCTGAAGGCCAGCGACCCGAGTGAAATCCTATTCTTCGACCTGGAGTGACCATGAACCTGCGGGATGTGAAAACCCTGATCCACGGCCAGCCCACTACGGATGGCAACAAGGTGCCGCTGGTGCGACTGCTGCCCGGCGCAGGCCTGCGCGGCAGCGAAGCCTTCAAGCTGATGGATCCGTTCCTGTTGATGGACCACTTCGGGCCCATGGTGCTGGAACCCGGAACCGATGCAGGATTCCCACCACACCCCCACCGTGGGTTCCAGACCCTCACCTACATGATGCAGGGCGCCTTCCGGCACCGCGACAGCACGGGCGGCCAGGGCCTCCTGGAACCCGGCGGCGCGCAGTTGATGAATGCGGGCAGCGGCATCGTGCACGAGGAGATGCCTGTGCCGGAGCATCTTGAGACCGGCGGCGCCATCGAAGGCGTGCAGCTCTGGATCAACCTCCCGAAATCCGAAAAGGGCAGCCAGCCCGGCTACACGGACCTGCACGCGGAGATGATGCCCTGGCAGTCTTTCCCGGGCGGCCGCCTGCGTGCCCTCGCCGGCGAATGGTTCAGCCGACGCGGCCCTGCGGAAACTCCGGCGAAGATCGCCTACGCCCATGTGGAACTGGAAGCCGGCAGCCATTTCGAGCATTCGATCCCGGAAGGATTCCTGGCTGCGGTGGTGCTGCTCAACGGGGAGGCCGAAGTGTCCGGCCAAAGCCTTCGTTCCAACGATGTCGCCGTCCTGGGCGAAGCCGGCGAAGGCGTCCGCGTGGAGAGCGCCAACGGCGCGAGCCTGATGATCATGGCCGGGCTGCCCCTGCGGGAGCCCATCGCGCATTACGGACCCTTCGTCATGAACACCTCCGAAGAGATCCAGCAGGCTTTCGATGATTACCAGTCGGGAAAGATGGGGTTCCTCGACTGATTTCAGTTCGGGGTGATCTTCAGGGCCCGCTCTACGCGAAAGCTACCAGAGGCAAGGCGATGGATGGCCCTGGCCAGGGCCTCCTTGCTGCATCCAAGGGCTCGGCACCAGGCCTCCACGGGGATTTCGCCGCCGTCTGGATTTCCGGCGATCCAGCCACCCCAAAGCACTTCGAGCCCCGAAGCCTCCGGTTCTTCCTTGTCCAGCCAACTGCGCTCCTGTGGGCGCTGCGGTTCATGGAAGGTCCCGCCCTGCAACTTGTCGGGCAGAAATTTTTGCACTTTGGAATAGTCTCCGTGGGAATAGCGGTAGCCCTTGCCCCGCCCGGCCTTCCTCGCAGTGCTGGTGTTGGAGTCCCGCAACGCATCAGGAATTGGCTGGTCATCCGCAGCCAGCGCCGCATCGATGGCCTTCACGGTGGCGTTGCTCTTGGCGGCGTTGGCAACGTATATGACGGCCTGGGCCAGCGGGATCCGTGCCTCGGGCCAGCCGATGCGCTCCACGGCGCGCGACACGGTTTCGGCCAGGATGAAGGCCTGAGGATCTGCATTACCCACATCTTCGGCCGCCGTGACCATCAAGCGCCGCGCGATGAAGCGGGAATCCTCACCGCCACGGATCATGCGGCTCAGGTAATAGAGCGCTGCATCCGCATCGCTGCCCCGAAGGGATTTCTGGAAGGCCGAAGCCAGATCGTAGTGGCCATCGGCACGATCGAAAAGCAAGCGCCCGCCCAGGGACGATTGCAGTGAAGCAATATCCCGATCCTTGGCCGGGAGGTCCGCCCAAACTTCCAATCCTGAAAGTGCGGAACGCATGTCGCCGCCAGCCCAGTGGGAGAGCCAGTCCAACAACTCGGACGGGGGTTTCGGGTCCAGCTTTTCATGGACCACCGCGAGGTCCAGCACACCCCTGATGGCACCAGGTTCCAGGGCCTTCAAGTCAAAGAGCTGGCAGCGGCTTCGCAACGCGGGATTCAAGTAGAAGGCCGGATTTTCGGTGGTGGCGCCGATGAGGATGGCCTCGCCCCGTTCCAAAAAAGGCAGCAAAATATCCTGCTGCGCCCTATTGAAACGGTGGATTTCATCCAGGAAGATCACGGGCGGAACCGTACGGAAAAGCGGCATGGATTTCTGGTCCAGAAGGAATTTCTTCAACTCCACGGCGGATCCCGTGACGCCGCTGAACTCCACGAACCCATGCCCTGTTTCCTTTGCCAGGATGCGCGCCAAGGTTGTCTTTCCGGTGCCTGGGGGCCCCCACAACACCATGGAGGGCAGTCGCTTCGACACGCTGAGCCGTGTGAGCGCACCTTTCGGGCCCACGAGATGCGGCTGGCCCACGACCTCATCCAAGGTCACGGGTCGCATGCGTTCGGCCAGGGGTGCAGTCATGGTTCCAGGGTAGCCTTCTTAACCTTCGCTTTCTTCGCCACCTTCGCGTCATTATTTTTGGTGAACCCGGAGCCCCCATGGATTTCGCCCACTCCCCCAAGGCCCGCGATTACATCGCCAGAGTTTCGGCCTTCATTGCCGAACAAGTTACGCCGAATGAAGAAACCTATCTCGCGCAACTGAAGCACGGTGAGCAGCCTTGGAATGTGCCGCCGGTGATGGAGGAGATGAAGGCCAAGGCCAGATCTGCCGGATTGTGGAACCTGTTCCTGCCGGACACGGAATTCGGCGCGGGGCTTACGAACCTGGAGTACGCGCCCCTTGCCGAACTCATGGGCCGCTCGCTCATCACGCCGGAGGTCTTCAATTGCAACGCGCCGGATACCGGGAACATGGAAGTGCTGGTGCAGTACGGGTCGGAGGAGCAAAAAAAGCACTGGCTGAAACCCCTACTGGAGGGACGGATCCGCTCGGCCTTTTGCATGACAGAACCCGACGTCGCCTCCAGCGATGCCACCAACATGTGCGCCACGGCGGTGGTGGAAGGCAATCAAATCGTCATCAACGGCCGCAAGTGGTGGAGCAGCGGAATCGGCCATCCCAACTGCGCCTTCGTCATCTTCATGGGGCTCACGGACCCCGATGCCCCCAAATATTCACAGCATTCCATGGTGCTCGTGCCCATCGATGCGCCGGGCCTGAAGGTCGAGCGCATGGTGCCTGTGTTCGGTGCCCTGGATGAGCCCTACGGCCACGGCGAGGTGAGCTTCGCGGATGTGCGCGTGCCCATCGAGAACTTCATCGGCGGGCCGGGCCGCGGCTTCGAGATCGCCCAGGGACGCTTGGGTCCGGGCCGCATCCACCACTGCATGCGCATCATCGGCGCCGCCGAGCGGGCGCTGGAACTCATGTGCCAGCGGTCCCTCACGCGCATCGCCTTCGGCAAGCCCCTGGCGATGCTGGGCGGCAACCGCGACATCATCGCCAACGCGCGCATGGCCATCGAGCAAGCGCGCCTGCTCACGCTCAAGGCCGCCTGGCTGATGGACACCGTCGGCGTGAAGGGCGCCAAGAGCGAGATCTCCCAAATCAAGGTCGTCGCGCCGAATATGGCGCAACTGGTCATCGACCAAGCCATCCAGATGCACGGTGGCGCCGGGTTGAGCGAGGATTTCCCGCTGACGGCACTCTACGCCTACGCCCGCATGCTCCGCCTCGCCGACGGCCCCGATGAAGTGCACCGGGCTTCCATCGCAAAGCAGGAAATCAAAGCGCAGGCGGAGAAGGCGGGGATGGAAGTGCCGAAAAAATAACAAATATTTAGCCGGGGATCCACTGGGACAAGCGGGGACAAGCGGGGACAAGAACAAGGCTGGTATTTGTTTTCATCCCCGTTAATCCTTTTTTGTCCCCGGCGATTATTTTTCTTGAAATACAACGTCTGCGGAGTCTTTGTGCCTTTGATTGATGAATCTGGTCCTATCCGCCCCGGCGAGGAACTGGACATCCAGGCTGTGCATGGATTTTTGAAACGATTGGATCCGAGCTTGTTTGGAGTCCCCGCCATCACCCAATTTCCTGGCGGGGCTTCGAATTTGACTTACCTTGTTCGCTACGACAACCGCGAGCTTGTGCTGCGGCGGCCGCCGTTCGGGCACAAGGCGAAGAGCGCCCACGACATGGGGCGGGAGGCGCGCATCATGTCGGCGCTGAAGCCGCATTATCCCTACGTTCCTGAGGTGCTGGCCTCCTGTGAGGATGCGACGGTTCTGGGCAGCGAATTCTATGTCATGGAGCGCATCCGGGGGCTCGTTCCGCGTCAGGATTTGCCGGAGGGCTTGGACCTGAGCCCAGCCGAAACACGCCAGCTTTGCCTCAACGTCCTTGATAAACTTATCGAACTGCACCAAGTGGATTGGAAGGCGGCGGGGCTGGAATCCCTGGGCAGGGGCGAGGGCTACGTGCAGCGCCAGATCACCGGCTGGAGCGACCGCTACAGACAGGCGCGCACGGAGAACGCCGCGGATTTCGAAGGCGTGATGGCTTGGCTCGCAGTGAACATGCCCCCGCAGGACAGCGCAACCTGCCTGATCCACAACGATTTCAGATTCGACAACGTGGTGCTGGATCCTGCGTATCCCATGAACGTCATTGGCGTGCTGGACTGGGAGATGGCGACGCTGGGCGATCCCTTGATGGACCTCGGGAATTCGCTGGCCTACTGGGTTCAGGCGGACGACGACGAAACATTCAAACGCATGCGCCGCCAGCCCACGCACCTGCCCGGGATGCTCCGGCGGCAGGAGGCCATCGACTATTACGCCTCCCGGACCGGACGGAAGGTTGATGACATTACCTTCTACCTGATCTATGGCCTGTTCCGGCTGGCGGTCATCGTGCAGCAGATCTACTACCGCTACCACCACGGCCAGACCACGAATCCGGCCTTCAAAGGCTTTATCCACATCACGAACTATTTGGAGCAGCGCTGCCTAAATTTGATTAGACGAGCTTGAAATAACAAAGAAGCCGCAGATTTCGCAGATGACACAGAAGTAAAAAAAACAACGCTCTTCCGGTGTGGCAAGTCAGTCCGAATGGGCGCTGTCATCAATCAACCAAGTGAACCATAAAATTTGTCAGGACAATTTTTTCATCTGCGAAATCTGCGGCTGTTTTTGCTTTTGACTGCAAGCACCAGCCCGCAATTTCAGCCGGGCCGAAAAATTTCAAGTTTTTGGAATGCTTGAATATCTGTGGCCCGGAGCTTTTCTCCTGGAATCATGAATGACCCGCGTACTTTAGGTTCATCACATTTTGGAGTTCCCATGGCCCAGCCTACCTTTGATCTCAGCGGCAAGATCGCTTTGGTGACGGGCGCCAGCCGGGGTATCGGTGAGGCCATCGCGAAGCTGCTGGCGGCCCATGGCGCCCACGTCATCGTGTCCAGCCGGAAAGCGGAGCACTGCGCCCCCGTTGTGCAGGCGATCCAGGACAATGGCGGGTCTGCGGAGGCGATGGCCTGCCACATCGGGGAGATGGAGCAGATCGAATCCATCTACAAGGCCATCGAGGCCAAGCATGGGCGCCTGGACATCCTGGTGAACAACGCCGCCGCCAATCCCTACTTCGGACCCATTCTTGACACGCCCATGGGCGCATTCCAGAAGACCGTGGACGTGAACATCCGGGGCTATTTCTACATGTCCGTGGGCGGTGTGAGACTCATGAACCAGGGCGGCGCCGTCGTGAACGTGGGTTCAGTGAACGGAGTGATCGCCGGGCCCTTCCAAGGGATCTACTCCATGACCAAGGCGGCGATCATCTCGATGACCCATGCCTTCGCGAAGGAGTGCGCACCGCTGAAGGTACGCGTCAACGCCCTGCTTCCAGGCTTCACGGATACCAAGTTCGCATCTGCGCTGACCAGCAATCCGATGATCCTGGAGAAGGCCCTGGAGCACATCCCCTTGCATCGCGTGGCTCAACCCGATGAGATGGCAGGCGCTGTGCTCTACCTCGTGTCCGACGCCGCGAGCTACACGACAGGCGCCTGCCTCAACGTGGACGGTGGATACCTGACGGTTTAATGGAGCATCCATGGAAGATCTGAGGAACAAAGTCGCGGTCATCACCGGCGGTGCCGAGGGCATCGGCCGGGCCATCGCCCACCGCGCCGCCAGGGAAGGCATGAAGCTCGTGCTGGCGGACATCAACGCGGCCAGCCTCGCGATCACGGTGGCCGAGTTGGAGGGGCTGGGAGCGGAGGTCCTCGGAATTCCCACGGATGTCTCCAGCTTTGATGATGTGGAGGCCCTGGCCAATGCGGCCTTCACTCGCTTCCACCGGGTGCATCTCCTGGTGAACAACGCGGGCGTAGCCCTCTGCAAACCAGCGTGGGAATTGACTTCGGATGACTGGGCTTGGGTGCTGGGCGTGAACCTCCATGGTGTCATCCACGGCCTCCAAGCCTTCGTGCCGCGTATGCTCTCGGATGGGGAGGAGGGGCGCATCATAAACACGGCTTCAGCCGCGGGGCTGTTGTCGACACCGGGCTTCGCGGCCTACAGCGTAAGCAAGCACGGCGTGGTGGCGCTTTCGGAAGCTTTGCATCATGATCTGGCCGTGCGCGAGTCCAGGCTCAAGGTTTCGGTGCTTTGCCCCGCCTGGGTGAAGACCCGCATCGCGGAGTCTGAGCGGAACCGAGAGGAGACCATGCGCAGCGATCTAATGGAATTCGATCTGGTGTCCTTGAAGATCGCAACCGCCGTGCTGCAGGCCACGGCCACCGGCATGGAGCCGGATCGCGTGGCCGAAGCCGTATTCGAGGCCATGGGCACGGACCGCTTCTATATACTCACGCACCCCAGTACCAGGATCGGTGTGAAGGTGCGCATGGAGGACATCCTGCAGGGGCGTAACCCTACGCTGCTGCCATTTGAGGCTTGGAACGCCGATTGATGGGGTGTTGTTCGATAAGACGAACCATTGAAGGGAATGAGGGGAGCATCGATTCAATTCGGGTAATCACCCTTTTCATATTTATCATCTGTTTAATCTCCGGCCTTCTATTTCTTCTATTTTTCGGCAATCACCCTTCGAACAGGATCCCGAAAAACTTCACTGCCCAGACGCAACCGGCCATTTTCGAACCAGCAGAATTCCACCGTGCTGGCGCGGGTCATGTCATCCCGCCGCATGACGTTGAATGGCAGCCCGGCCGACTTCATCGCATCACAGGCCAGCAAGTAGGCCTCACGGTCCACGGCCAGCTCCTGGCCATGCGGCCCCCCCCCACGGCCCATCGGCAGGAAGCGGTACAAATGCCACGCGTGGACTTTCAGCCCCACCAGCGATTGCCACGCCAGCCACTCCGCGATGGCTTGCAATTCGCCGAGATTTTCCGAGGTGACCACGGTTGAAAGCGTGATCTCGCGCCCAGCCTTCGCCAGGGCCTGGATGCGATCCATCACGATGGCGTGGTGTCCGCCGCCTGCCCGGCTCCGCAAGCTGTCATGCCTTCCAGGGTCCATGGACTCCAGGGGCAGGATGTAACGGTGGATGGCTTCGATCCGTTCAAAACCCATGGGCATGTTCACCCCGTTGGTGCAGACCTGCACCTGAAACCCCAGGTCAGAAGCAAAACAAGCCAGTTTCCCCAGATCGTGGGGCCAGAGAAAGGGCTCGCCACCGCCCAGCACCACGCCCTCCACGCGGCCTTTCAGCGCACCGAGCAGGGCCGCCGCATCGTCGAACGACATCACGGAGAAATCTGTCTCGCTCGCGCAAAATTGGCAGCCCATGTCGCAGAACGGCGTAAGAAAAAGCGACGCGATTCGCTTGCGCGGATCCAGCTCGTGGAGATCAAGGGAATTCATTAAGAAACGCTAACAGGCGCCTGCTGAAATGTGGGTCACGAACCGGAAAAAAGGCCCCGCGGATGCGGGGCCTTTTTTCTAGCTCTTAACTCTCGACTCTTAACTGTTCAACTTTTTAACTATTTGACTTTCTTAGTACATGTCTTCCATGCCGCCCATCCCGCCGCCGGGGCCGCCCATGGGGGCTGACTTCGGCTCGGGGATCTCGCTGATGATGGCTTCGGTGGTGAGCATCATCGCAGCCACGGAGGCGGCATTGCGCAGGGCGCTCTTGACCACCTTGGCGGGATCGACCACGCCGGAGGCCACCATGTCGCCGAACTCGCCCGTGGCGGCATTGAAGCCAAAGTTGCCTTTGCCTTCGCGAACGGTATTCACGACAACTGAACCC
>JANXQX010000256.1 GCA_025353305.1 Holophagaceae bacterium | reverse complement strand
GGGCCCTGTCCCCGGAGGGAAACCCGGAGCTGGATACCTTCATCAAGGTCGTCCACGCCCTTGGGTTACAGCTCCACGCGACGGCGACAGCCTGACCTCAGCCTACTTGATCCCTGGTTGCACGTTTGTTGGGGTTACCCCCTTTGGGGTTGAATGAATGCGATTTACTCCCGGCCCAGCGTTGTGGGTTCCTATACTTCAGGACATACTGATTGACTATTTACTTTTTGTACCGTGATTGAATATTAATTCACTATCAGTAACAATAGTACCGCCTTTCGACACAATAGGAACATCCCAAGATGATCCTTGATAAGACATTGTATTGATTGGGGTAATGGTGTTACCATTCAATTCAAAAACGGTCCATAAAGTCCCGCCTCGATTATTCGGTACATTAAAGGTAGCCACAAGATTGTTACCCCGGTAGACCCTAACCGTGGCATTAGACAAGGAGAGATCAGTGCTATTAGTGCTGGTTCCGTTACTATAATTATAAACAGAATATCGGTACACACCTAAAGTTTGCTCGCGAATCGTGACTGTTTCTGGTCCGTATGAGTAAGTATCATCCAAATCCAGGTCAGCATAGGTAGTTCCCCCAAAAGAGAATGTGCGATCGGCGAAAAAGACATGGAATCGGTCCGCCGAAGACGGTACGGGTCCTGTCAAATGCGAATCTAGATCATAAGGAATTTCGCCCCATGTCAGGATGATCCTGGTCTCACCAGAAGCCAGTATCGGGGTTATCGATCCATCCTGATTTCCGGTCGTAGTGTTACCAACACAAATCGCCGTCATGAATGCTGTATTAAAACCAGTACCACTCATTTCTAGGGTATAATTGCCTGCAGGCAAATTGGCCACAGAATACTGGCCTGATGAGTTGGTACCCGTAGTTGAGATAACGGTCCCACTGGTTGCATTGATTCCGGCGCGAAGTTTTAGAGTCAAACCTCCAACCGGTGAACCATTGAATGCGTTGACGATCTTCCCACCAATCGCACCATTCCCGGCGTGGGCCGTATCAATTTGGAGGACTACTTCGAGGAATGTGGTCAAGTTCGCCTGGACGGTCACATCATTATAAGTAGTGGATAAAAATCCACTCTTTATAAATTCAATTTTATAACCACTTCCTGCAGGAACCGGTATTGCGTAAGCTCCGGCAGCATTGGACATGCTTGTTGCCAACAAATTGGTTTCTTTATAAACATTAATACTGACGCCGGAAAGTCCCGTGTTTGTGATGGCATTTTTGACACTGCCAGATACGGTGCCTGGTTGTAAGTAAGGTGTCGTAGCCTGCGCCAGCAGTCTTCTGTACCCGATTGCAGCCGGGAATTCATAATCATTGATAATCTTTTTCCCAAGAATTTCGACTCTTACACCAACATCAGCCTCGAGGCCGCCAAAAATCTGCCACCATGGGGTTCTAAAAATATCTGCATCCAGGTTAAGGTAACCCCTAGCCTCACCGTAGGGTCCAATAATCCCATAAATTGATAAATTAAACTGTGGGCCAAGGAAAGCTTTAAAATTGCACCCGGCGGTAAGTTCAGGGGGGTTCCATTGAAATGTGTTGGTGAGGCTTGAAATCGGGGCCCATTGACCATTAATATAGGATAGCCCGTAAGTAAGGGTGGCCTGTTGAATGACGCCAGCTGTGACCCCTGCAAATATCTCGCCATTAATTCCAACATTTACTGTCAAGACTGGCTGAATCACGACAGGGAGCCATCCTACCATCACCACAATCGGCTGGAAATACCATCTGGCGCCCGGAATCTCAAATTTCTTGTCGACAGACTTCGATAATTTTGCAGATACGTCGATATCAACAGTTTCATTAAGCGTCGTTGAATAGGATAATTCTTTGACTGAAGAATCACTCACCTTTAGAACAAAATTAAAGCTAGGATTGAGTGTAATACTTCCATTTCCAATAATTTGATCATTTGTTGTTTGCAAATTATTGTCTTCATCGTACAAGACCACGTTATTCAATTCAATATAAAAACCAGATGCCGTAGCTTGCGGATTCGAAATATTCTTCCTTCCTTTTTTTGGCTCCAATGAGATCCCTGGCGTCAGGGAGACGGCTTGAGCAACATCTGAAGGAGTTAATACTTTACTGGCCGCAAAATCACATTTGGAAATAATTTCTTCAATGGTTGACGCACCTGTATTCACTATGATTTGAGATCCATTCTGAGTGACTGAGGTAACTTTCCTGAGCAAACCATTAGGTGTAGCATTTGTCACCCCCAACACAACGCTGTCGCCGAATTTCAGGTTCTGTAGGGTGCTCGAGGATTGGCTGAAAGTCAAAACGCTGCCGTTTTGAGAAATGTTCGAGAGGTTTTGAGTTGTGGTCTGGTCTAGCACTTTGGTACTCGGTGGAATCACAATGGAATCATTGATTGCAATGGTGGTGGAAGCCGTGTGGCTTCCACCTGCGTTGGAAGCTGTGAGGGTATAGGTAGTCGTGCTGAGAGGATAAACAACCTTGGAACTGACGCTTGTCACGTCTCCGATCCCGCTATCAATGGCGATGCTGCTCGCTCCGCTTACCACCCAGGAAAGGGTGCAGGTCTGACCGCCAAACCCCGAGGCAGGATTTGACGCGAATGACGAGATCACAGGCGGAGAAGGTGGAGGTGGGGTGCTTCCCCCTCCAGAGCATCCGTCGATGAGCGTGATGATCGCAGCCACAAATAGTGCGGTGATAGAACGAAAATAGTTCATGTACTCCTCCAAGTATCCCTTGCGCCTCGTTCTTGGGTGGTAGAGGATTTGACGTCATATTAACTAACCCTGCCCGCGCCGAGGTTAAAGAAGTCCCCCTTAACATTGTTACCGCCACCTAGTTTGATCCCTTATTTCACACCTGTTGATACTGCCCCGAAACAAGATGAAAAGTAATTATAGATCCTTGATGATCTCCGCTTTTCGTTTTTGGTACTCTTGTTGGGTAATCAGGCCATTCTTTTTTAGATCATTTAGACGCTTTAGCCGATCTTCAACACTTGGCGTATTCCCGCTAGTTGTATTTCCACTATTCGCTGTCCCACGTTTTGGATCTGCCAAAACGATATTTTGGGTCGGTTCCTGGGCCTTTGGGGCGGGTGCTTCCAATTTGGCGGTCCGAGTATCCACCTTGCTCATTTCGCTTACCAGAGCAATCGCGCGCACGCACTCTCCTACACTTTCCCCAAAGATGTTATTGCCTGGATCAGTTTTTAGAGCAGCCTGGAGGAATGGCATGGCTGAAGAATAATCACCCAAAATAAAATGGCACATCCCAATATTATAATTAGCCCTGGCAATATACTTTGGTTTTACCTTGGGATCAGCATTGGCATTATTAAGAGCTACGACTGATTTTGCTAGGGCTTCGGGATAATTATTCATTTTAAGGTATTGAAACGCTTCTTTCATTCCATAATCTTTATCATCATAAAAGATTAATTTTTTAGATTCTTTCCATGACAATAACATTTTGTGTAAATCCGATCGTACCTCGTAAATGGCTGCTTCACGTACTGATGAATCAGTGGGGTATTCCGGTTGTCCGTCCGTTGAGGAGTTCTCCTTGCTCGGCGTTAATGCAAAGCGTTTTTCCGAGTAGGTTTTCCCCGTTGCGAGATCAATGGCCTGAATACTAGCGCCGAAGTCGGCTTGTGTCTTTGAGGTATAAACCGGCACGTCATATGCTTGTGCTGGATTGCCCCGGTAGACGGTCGTCTTCCCCCGTAGAGGGAACTGCTTCACATTAAATCTAAAGACCTTGACGATGAGCAACACTGGAGAACCCATGAGGTTTCCCATTTCTACGGCCGTGCGGGCATCCACAAGACCGGACTGGCCGAATTTTTGCTCTTTGAAGATTTTTTCGACGTTGTTTCTATCCAGAATTTCAATTTGCCCACTTGCAGTTAAATCCTGGATGCAGGCCGAAACCAGCTCCTCAGCATTCTCATTAGTGACTGGTGCGAACGCTAGGCTTTTGATCTTGATTCCAAGCGATGGAGGATGAGTCATGGTCACCATGACATCTGGATTGGTCAGGCGTTGCCAGAACTGGGCGTGAACAGGTCCACCAGCAAGAAGGAGTGCCGGGAGAAAATAGATTGGGGGTCGTGGATTCATGTGCTTGGTCCTTTAAAAGGGCCGGGTTCGCCACTAGAGAGCGACAAGGCCGTCATGCGTTTGGTTTAAAATCAGTCCCGTGTGGTGCGATGGTTGGAATTTACCAGTGGAGTTTCGGCGCATCTGGCTGTTTTGAGTCTTCGGTATTTTTCCGTTTGCCGCTCGTGGCGATTCTAACTTTCATGCCGACGTTGATTGGGATTTTCGACTCCTTGAGGTTCGCAATCGTCATTCTTTGCTGGATCTCTTTGACGCGTGCCGATGCGACTTTGGCGTCGTTGGTGCCAAGAATGTCTCCGGTATCAGAGTCTTTGATCTCTGACCCCACTGAGTACACATCCAGCAAGTCTCCGACGGCGAAGCTACCATCCTTGCCCCTGTTGATGTAGATCAAACCGGGCTCTGCCACCTGCACGATTTTCGGAGGATAAACTGTGTCGGCGATATACAGGGCCACTTTCTCGGTGAATTCCCGAATGAGGCCATCCGTGAATCCCTGACTGGGAAGCCCTTCTGATTCGGCGTTGACGGATTGGGACGCAACCTGTTGCCAAGTTGCGACGATCTCTCCAGTCCTGGAATCAACCACCCTAAGATCGCCAGACATCCGACCTGAAAGGATGTGGTCAACACGGGATGAATATGGAATGGACTTGGCGGATACCCCCACCGTGTACTCATCCACGGTCCCCATGACAAGGAAATCTGCCCCCAGTATCTTGCCCGCCTTAACGGCGCTTGCCTTGTCAGTGAATCCACCCGAGGTGAGGTCGAATTCCCGAAGCATGTCATCCACGCGCGCTCGTTCAACCACCCGGAATTTCCGGCTACCACCAATGGCTGTGACCAGTTTGTCGCGGAGTGTAATGAGCCCGTGTTTATCGCCACCGCCATGGCCAAGCACTATGTTGAGGTCCAAGACCGCAATACTTGCCTTCTTGCTCTGTGGGATCGGATCATCGACCTGCAAAGGTGCGGTCACACCCCCGGCCTGGTTCGAGGGAAGACCAGACTGGGCGCCTGCTCGTCGATTTTTAAAATCACATGCCGAAAAGGTAAGAATACATCCGGCGAGAAGCGTAATGCCAAGTCCTGATTGACGGGCAGTGAAAATCGCCATGGGTCCTCCTAGATGTTAAATTCGCCAGTCAAACTTGCGAAAACCATCACCAATCCAGCCCGTGAGCTCTTTTGATCAACTATCATTACCCCTTGCATTTGTGGCCTTGGTCTTCTGTATTAATATTGAATATCACCTATCTGCTGCGGCCTTCCTGCCGTGGTGCGTAGCGGACGATCTGCCCCGCAAATACACTGGCCTGTCCCCGTAAAATTTCTGCCTTGCTGAACTTCGGTAGAATTTCAACCACACGGAGCGTTGCAACTGGTGTCTCAGTGGTCCCCAGGTTTTCACCGGTGTCGGTATCAACCATCGCCTTACCGGCCTCATACACGATCAATGAGTCACCTAGCTGGAGGCCTCCACCCTCCCCGCGGTTTATGTAGGCCAAGTTCCCATCGATTTGGATGACCTTCATCGGGAAAACAATTTCCACGATCTTCAAGGCCATGTTTTCGACTAGAGTGCGCTGGAGGTCTTCCATGAACAGTGCACCAGCGTCGCCCTGATCGGGACGATCCACCGTGTTTTTAAGAGTATTGGTAGCCTCCACCTTGACGGACCTAGCTACCTTCCCGGTCCGGGTTTCGAACACTTTCACGTCAGCAATAATCGTCCCGCTGGTCATTTTCATGTAGCTATTCGTGTATGGCACAGGGGAAGAGTTGACGCCTGAGCTCACAACGCTTACCTCACCACTCACGATGTAATCCGCGGAGACCATGGTCCCGCGCTTTAACTTCTTGTTTCCCATGGATGATTTCGAAAAGGCAACCTCGTCGTCAACCATGTCGACGTCCTGTCGTTCCAAGAGGTCGAATTTACGCGTGGCCGAAAGGGCTGACTTGAGTTTTTCCGTCAATGCATCCGTCTGGATTCGATATCCGAGCTTGCCGAAGTCCTTCACTCCCATTTTGAATGGGCGCACGATCATCGTAGCCTTTGTGGTAGAGGGCTTCCCTTTTGTGCTCTGAGCACAGATCGGGAAAGAGGCCACAAAGGCCAGAAGGAGTAGATTCTTGATATGGGTGATCATTTCGCCCTCCAAGGAATAAGTGCCGTTCCGTTCCGCCCACTCGCGACTAGCACCTTCCCATTGTGGAGGAGTGTGGCTGTCCGCCCTCCTTGCCTTGCCGTATGCAGGCTGCCTGTGGAGGTAAACGCTCTGGTGGCCTGGTCATACAATTCGGCGCTGGCGATCGGTCCAGAAGCCCCGCCGGTACCTCCTGCGGCCAGTGCCTTAAGGTTGTCTTCGCTCAGCACGAGATTTTTGTTCGCTCTCGGTATTTCGCATACCTTTGCCATCATGCACATGATCATCCTGGCGGTCAGGGGTTTCGATATTTTTCAATAAACGCCTGCTATGTGACTCAAGCAAGAGATATGCATGTGACAAATGTCACGATTAGGAATCCCTTGATTCGACGCTCCAGCTCCCGCATCCGCGTGAATACGAGATTCAAGGGCCCCATTTTGACCCGGGCATTCAGTGCCCGCTCCCCCCAGCAGAGGCCGGAGGTTGAGGTTGGGTCGCGGATCGGGGTGGCTGGCAGTGCAGCGGATCAGTCGACTGGTTGGTTCGTCCTCGTTGATAGCACCGCTCGGGATACGGATCAAAGGTTTCAACCTGACCTAATCAACCGGGTTCAAAAAACCATCTGAAACGCGCACTGTTGCTGGAACTTTCTGGGGTCATGGTATCACCCAATGGGTGATGACAAAGCGACCAGAACTCTTCGATGTGGGTGGGATTTCGGTGGA
>JANXQX010000219.1 GCA_025353305.1 Holophagaceae bacterium | reverse complement strand
ACGAAATCATTTTGAAGGCCGCTACGTTGGTTCGGATCCCGGGAGCGGGCTGACCATGCCAGACATCTGCGCCGTCGCCGGAGCATACGGCATTCGATGCGAGCAGGCGACCTCCCACGGCGACCTTCCGGGTTCGATAGCCCGAACAATAGCGGGCCTGGATCCCGCCCTCTGCCGTGTCCGCGTCACGCGTTCCCACGTGACGGCACCTAAGGTGCAGGCAATGAAAACGCCTGACGGCAGTATGGTTTCCAAGCCGATTGAGGACATGTGGCCCTATTTATCGCCTGAAGAACTGGCTTCTAACATGCTTGTGAAACCTGAAGAGAGGGGCTGAAATAATGAGTAACTCATCCGCAGTTCAAATGCGCGACCAAATTGGAAAACTGCTTGCTCAAAAAAGGGACTATCGGCAGGAAGTTCGGGAGTTGACGGAAAAATATCCATATGTGGTGTTTTATGGATGCGGTGCCATTTTGCATAGCATCGTTGAGAGCTGGCATGAACATATTGGAAGAAAAATAGATTTTTGTTGCGACAGCGATAGCAACAAGTGGGGGCAACTGTATTGTGGTGTGCAGTGTCTGTCACCAGATGAGTTGTTGGCTATTAGGGATAAGTGTGCCGTGTTTGTTACCATCGGAGATTTTAAACCGGTTTATAATTTTCTGAAAGATAGTGGATTCCCCTCGGTTAATCAACTTTATAAATATGATCTCGATGCTTCCGAATTCCTGCCCCGCTATAATCAGGAAGAAGTCATGGCGAAATTATGTGAAACATACGAAATGCTTGGAGACCAGCAATCTCAGGAAGTATTTTCTGCAATTGTGAATCGAGTTCTAGGAGACGGAGGAAACATTGACATCATGCTGGATGTTTGCGAGAAAAACCAATATTTCCCGCTAGATTTGGTCAAATTGTCTGATCATGAAAAGTTGGTGGATATTGGCGCGTATAATGGGGATACAATTAGAGATTTTGTTGGCCGGACTAAGGGTAAATTCGATAATATTTTTTCATTTGAGCTCGATGCGATTAATTTCAAAGCAATGCAAGAAAATGTCCAACAAATGCTTGAACAAGACCGGATAAAAATTTTCAATCTTGGGATTTGGGATTCTGAGCAGGACATTTCCTATAGCATTGGTAAGTCTCAGAGCACCGTTGGCACCGGTGAGGGCAAAGGCCATGTTGTTCCCCTTGATGATGTACTCAAGAATGAGAAGGTCACGATCGTCAAGATGGATATCGAGGGGGCAGAACCGCATGGGCTTCGTGGTGCCTGCAACATTATTAAGACTCAAAAGCCGACGCTGGCCATATGCATTTACCATGACTTCAGGCATCTTTGGGAGATACCACTCTATATTAAATCCTTAGTGCCAGAATATAAAATATATTTACGTCACCACACTAATTTAGAGTATGAGACGGTTTGCTATGCAATTGCTTGATTATTCAAATTGAATATGGGAGCACAGGCATGACGGGTGGAAAGCATGAGCAGGCCGACCATAAAGCGTCAATTTCGAAAATCCTGAGGATCCATTTCAACCAAGAGCATTTGCCTCAGCAGAGATTTTCGGGATTTTATTCCACAGAGACACAAACTTCTCCCGGCGGAAATGGAAACACGAGATACTTCAGCCATGCTTAAGTACACCGAGTTAAAATCTACCAACCGTCAGAATCTCAGAGATATTTTGCCCTTGCGCAAGCCCTTCACAGTGATCATCGAGCCTTCGAGCCTGTGTAACTTTAGATGTATCCAGTGCTTTCAGAGTCTCAAGGACGATTCGTACTTTACCCGTAATCGCGGCAACATGCCGATGGCGCGCTTCCAGGAAGTCATTAAGCAACTCAACGACTGGCCAGGGCCTAAGATCAAAGTTCTCAAGTTGAGCCTATATGGGGAACCCATGGTCAGTCCGGATTTTTGCGAAATGCTGAGGTTTGCGTTTGAGTCGGGGGTTGCTGAACGGATTGAAACAACTTCAAATGCCTCCTTGTTGTCGCGCGCAATCGCTGAAAAACTGGTTGAATACCAATTGGACTATGCGCGGGTGTCCATTTATGCGACCGACCAGGCAAGGCTTCGTGCTGTTACCGGGTCGAGAATGGAGATCGATATCATTCATGAGAACCTGCGCGTATTAAAAGAAATCAAGAATAGCAAAGGTACAGATAAACCCTTTGTTAGTTGCAAGATGCTGGATTCATATGGGGATGAAAACGAGCAGTTCATGCAAATGTACAAGGATGTCGCCGACGAGGTCTACCTTGATAAGCCCCACAGTTGGATCAAGGTGGATGGGGCTGATTTTATTCAGAACTATTACCAGGAAGGCGCCGACGATGCCATCAGCGATTTGAGCTTGCATAGTACGAGGCGGGTTGCTTGTCCCATGGCCTTTACCACCATGGCAGTTCGCAGCAATGGAGCAGTTTCCCCCTGCTGTGTGGATTTCATTGGTGGCACCAATCTAGGGAATGTGGATGAGGTCAGTTTGCAGGAGCTCTGGAACGGTGAACCTTGGTATGAGTTCCAAAAAATGCAGCTGGAAAATCGCAAGAATGAAAACTCGTCCTGCGCTCGTTGCGATATCTATCTGAGTGACCATTACACACGGGATAACATAGACGGGTTCCCGGTTGAGAAACTGCGATGAAGGGCTCGATCTAGGTGCTCAACTAAAACGCGAGACCGATTATGGATGTCAGGAATGCCAGAAATAATTGATAAGAAAAAAATCAGCATCGTTAGTGGTTGCTACAACGAGGAAGGGAATCTGCAGGAGTTTTATGAACGTATCATGAAAGTGATGGCAGGCCTTCCTGAGTATTCCCACGAAATAATAATTGCGGATAATTGTTCGACGGATGGCAGCCGAGAGATATTGCGGAAGATTGCAGTAGAAGATAAAAAATTCAAAGTTATTTTCAATGCTAATAATTTTGGTCCGATTAGGTCAGGATATAATGCCTTTCTTCAAGGGTCTGGTGATGCAGTAATATTAATGAGTTCCGATTTACAGGATCCACCGGAATTAATACTAGCAATGATAAAAAAGTGGCAGGAAGGGTACCAGGTTGTCGCAGCAACAAAAACATCGAGCCATGAACATTTTTTAATGAGGTTTCTCCGCCATTTTTATTATTGGATGTTGTCAAATTTTTCAGACACGGACCACATCATTCAACATTTTACAGGTTTTGGGTTATATGATCGTAAAGTCATGAATGCATTAAAGTTGTATAAAGATTCAGTACCCTATTTTCGTGGTTTCATTAGTGAAATAGGCTTCAAAAGGGCAGAGATTGAATTTGTTCAGCCCCCACGGAAGCATGGCAACTCAAAGCATGATTTTTTTACACTCTATGATGTAGCCATGACAGGATTCGTCAATCATTCCAAACTGCCCTTGCGGCTGGCAACTTTCTCCGGCTTCTGTCTTGCAGGTTTCAGTTTGCTGGTCGCTTTAGTCTATTTCATATATAAGTTGTTGCGCTGGGACACCTTTACCATGGGTTTGGCCCCGCTGGTAATCGGACTGTTTTTCTTCTCAGCCGTTCAATTGGTTTTCATCGGCATCATTGGTGAATATGTGGGTGCAATCCTGACTCAGGTCAAGAACCACCCACTGGCAATCGAAGATGAGAAAATCAATTTTGATGAGCCTCCAGTGGAAGGCTCAATCTAGGGTTTTGGCCAATGGAGCGCCGAATGACAAGTCGGACATGCAGGGTTTGTGGCCGCGAGTTTTTTCAGGACCCTCTTTTACGATATGTCGGCATGCCCAAGGCTGCCCAAAATTTTCCTGACGAGACAGCTTTGCCATATGAGACAGGTGTTGACTTGGAGGTTTGCCAATGCGCCGGCTGTGGCTTGGTGCAACTCACCAATGAACCTGTCCCCTATTATCGGGAGGTGATTCGAGCTGCTGCTGTTTCGGAGGTGATCAGGGAACTCAAAACAAAACAGTTTTCCGATTTCATCAAAACCTATTCTTTGCGAGGGAAAAATATCGTTGAAGTCGGGTGCGGGCGTGGCGAATTTCTGTCCTTGCTGCTTCCTTTCGAGGTCAATACCCGGGGCCTTGAGTACTCCCCAAGTGCTGTAGAGGAATGTCTAAATAAGGGCCTGAAGGTATCCCAGGGCTATCCAGGTCAGGGGAGCACGGCTCTGGTCGAGGGGCCTTTCGACGCATTTTTATTGTTGATGTTTTTGGAACATATGCCTGAGCCAAACCAAGCTCTGAGGGCTATATATAACAATTTGACCGACAACGCGGTCGGTTTGATTGAGGTACCAAACTTCGACATGGTATTGAAAAACAAACTATTTTCTGAATTCGTTCCAGATCATTTACTCTACTTTACCAAAGAAACACTTCGGATGACCCTTATGTTGAATGGCTTTGATATTATTGAGTATAATGAAATCAGAGATGAGTATGTTATTTCTGTTGTGGTTAAAAAACGAAATAGACATGATATGTTCAATTTTTATAGTCATCAAGAAAAAATTAAGAGAGATATAATTGCATATATAAACCAATTTGATGGGAAGCAAATTGCCGTCTGGGGTGCGGGGCATCAGGCATTGGCCATTATTGCGTTGACCGGAATCGCAGGTCGGGTCCGATATGTTGTTGATTCCGCGCCCTTCAAACAGGGCAAATATACTCCTGCTACCCATCTCCCCATCGTTGCCCCAGAGGCCCTGCACTCGGATCCGGTTGAAGCTGTGATTGTGATGGCTGCCAGTTATTCAGATGAGGTGGCCGGGATCATTCGGGACAAGTTCAACCCAACCTTGCCCGTTGCCATATTGCGTGATTATGGGTTGGAATTGCTTTGACCATAGGCAAGGTGGAAGGAATCCGGAAACGGCAGCGGCCTTCATTCCTCCCTCCAGAATGTATGCTTACCCGCTAAATCTTCGACAATTGAACACGTCTAAAGTGAACCCTTCCGCTTCCTATGCCTCCTTCAACCCAACCTTCCTTGTTTGACCGTCTTGCGGGGCTGTTCGCAAGGCAGGAGGTCAGGTACTTAATTGCAGGTGGGTGGAATACCCTGTTCGGCTATGTGGTCTATGCTGTGCCGTACTTCTTTTTCCATGGGCGCATTCATTACATGGTGATCGCGGTAGTCGCCAACCCGGTGGCCATCACGATGGCCTATGCCACCCACAAACTTTTCGTGTTTCGCACAAAAGGGAATGTGCTCAGGGAATACCTGAAGTTCTACGGAGTCTATGGTGTGATTACCATCCTGGGATTGTTGGCGCTTCCGTTCTGTGTTGAGGTGCTGAGGATGAGTCCCTACGTTGCGCCATTATTGATAATCGGTGTCTCAGTCGTCGTTTCTTACTTCGGCCACAAATACTTCTCTTTTCGACAGCCCAGCGGAGACGCATGACCTGGCTAGCCAAACAAGGCCCCCGAATTGAGACTTTGGATTCCGCATTCTCCAGTGCCATTGCCATGCGGATTGGCATACTATTAGCAAGCTCACCAGAGAGTTCTGGTGAGAAGAAAGTCAGAACATTCAATTGAGAAAATAGGAGAAATACGATGATCCTGAATGCCCTGGAAGAAGCCAAGAGAGAAAAACTACAGAAAGAGAAGCCCCTGGTGTTCGACAAGATCATGAAGATCCCGGAGCGGCACAGCCAAGGAATAGCAACACCCATCATCGATATCGCTTACAACTATGGATGTGATCTCAGTTGTGACCATTGTACTGCCTGGAGAGGGCGGTGGATGAGACCGGGAGGGGCGCGCAAGCTGACCCCCGCGGATTTGCGTAGAATCAGCGATGAGGCAGATACCTTGGGGCTATCCCAATTTTGCATTTCTGGGGGTGAGCCGACAATTTTCAAGGATATCGATGATGTGATTCTCGCGCTGCAGCCGGAAAAATTCCATCTGGCAATGAGCACTCATGGCCATTACCTAACTAAAGAGAAAGCAAAACACTTTAAATCCCTTGGACTTGATAAAGTTAAAATCAGCCTTGATGATTTTGATCCTAAAGCTCATGACGCAAATCGCCACCATGAAGGTGCATTTCAAAAAGCCATCGCGGCAATGTTTAATTCCCAGGAGGCAGGATTAAGCGTGGTGATTCAGACGGTTATCACCAGCGAAAATGCCCAGACAGGGCAAATAATAGAGATGGCAAAATTTGCGACAGAGAATGGTTTCACAGTCGACATCCTGGTTGCCCGCCCGACAGGCTCATGGGAAGGGAGATACGACATGCTGATCAGCCCAGAAGACGAGGATTATTTATTTAAGGCACACCAGGAATATCCTGTTCTTCATCGAGACGTTTGGCCTGCTTATGGAATGGACAAAGGCTGTGGGGCGGTACATTCCACGCTGCATATAACCCAGTATGGCGATGTCATGCCTTGTGTCTACATTCATATTGGTATTGGGAATATTTTTACTGGGACCCTTGATGAAGCAATTAAGCGAGGACAGAGTATTAAATGGTTCAAACAATACAGTAGATTGTGCCTCTCAGGAGAAGATCGCTTTTTTATTGAAAACTATATTGCCAAGGCCTATGGGAAACAGTTGCCAATTGACTGGTCTGAGGCCTTCAGTGAGGAAGATTTTGTAAAATAATTTTATCCTGAAAAACAATGTTTCTCAGATTACGTGGTGTTTCGCAAAGGCGTAAATGGCTTGTTTCGGTTGTTTGTGGAAAACCATCAGGATTTGGGTGGTGCCGTCGCGAAGGCTCCTGTCAAGCATGTGATCATGTAATCGAGCATGGGCTGAGAAAGTCCAGGGTAGACCCCAATCCAAAAGGTGCGATTCATGACTTCGTCTGCCTGATGCAGAGTGCCTTCAATGCGATGAGGACTGCCCACGAATGCAGGTTGGCGCAGAAGGTTCCCTGCAAATAGAAGCCGGGTTCCAATCTTTCTGGAATCAAGATAGTTGATCAAGGAGTGGCGGGGGAGCGGCGCTGAAGCCCGTAGGGTGATGGGGAACCCGAACCAACTAGGCTCGCTCCCCTCTGTGGCTTCCGGGAGGATCAAGAATTCCTCTAAATGACTGAGCGCTTGCCTAAGGTACGCGAAATTGCGGTTGCGTGCTGCGATAAAGATTGGGAGTTTCTCGAGCTGGCTGACGCCCACTGCGGCCTGCATGTCGGTGAGCTTCAGGTTATAGCCGATGTGGCTGTAGGTGTACTTGTGGTCGTAGCCCTGGGGCAGGCCCCCCAGTTGCCAGTCGAATCGCTTGCCACAGGTGTTGTCGTGTCCAGGCTCGCACCAGCAGTCCCGGCCCCAGTCCCGGAAAGACTCAACGAGCTTTTTCAGCTTGGGGGAATTCGTCAGTACCGCACCGCCTTCGCCCATGGTGATATGGTGGGCCGGGTAGAAGCTCACGGTGGCGAGATCCCCGAAAGTGCCTACTTTCTGGCCCCGGTACTCGGCCCCCACTGCGTCGCAGCAGTCCTCGATGACCCAGAGCTGGTGCTGCTTCGCCACGTTCATCACAGCATCCAGGTCGAAGGGATTGCCCAGGGTGTGGGCCAGCATGATGGCCTTGGTCCGGGGGCCGACGGCCGCTTCGAGATGAGTCACATCCAGGTTGTAGGTGGGG
The DNA here is from genome assembly GCA_025353305.1 of Holophagaceae bacterium. The sequence goes on along the minus strand of JANXQX010000219.1, from coordinate 9,583 downwards.
ATCTGGACGTCCAGGAAAACCGGTACGAGCTGGTTCTGCAGAATGGGTGCCACGGTGGTGGGGAAGCCTGCGGCGCAGGTGATGACCTCATCGCCGGGTCTCAGTTGGCGATCCCCGAGCTGGGGCGAGGTAAGGGCTGATAGCGCCACCAGGTTGGCTGATGATCCGGAATTGACCAGCATGCAATATTTTTGTCCCCACCACTCTGCGAAGGAACGTTCAAAGTCCCGGGCGAAGCGTCCTGTGGTGAGCCAGAAATCCAGGGACGCATCCACGAGGTGCTGCACGTCCCCGGCATCGAATACTCTTCCACTCACGGGCACGGGCGAAGTCCCAGGCTCGAAGGTCCGTGCGGGCCACTGCTCTGCGGCATACTCCGCCACTAAGGCCAGGATGCGAGTGCGGAGTTCCTCGGCGCTCACGCCCGGGTTTCCAGGAAGGCCTGATACCAGGGGATCGTCTTGCGAAGGCCCGAATCAAGATCATGGGAAGGGGACCAGCCCAGCGTATTCATGGCCTTGGATGCATCCAGGTATTGATCCTGAATTTCTGCTTTCGCGTTGGACTGGATGATGGGCTGGAGATCCTCGCGGCCCATGAGACACAGGATGGCCTGGGTTATTTCCACCACATTGATCCGGCTTTGGGGACTGAAGTTGAAGGCTTCGCCACACACTCCTTCGGAACTGCTCATCTCCGCAAGGCGCAGGTAGGCATCCACCACGTCATCCACAAAGATGTAATCCCGGATGTTGGTGCCGTCGGAGCGCAGAACGGGCGCACGGTTTTCCAGCACGGCGCGGATGGTGCCTGGAACGATCCGGCTCCAATGAAGGTCGCCGCCGCCGTATATGTTTCCGCAGCGTGCGATGGATACCGGCAGGCCGTAGGTTTCGGCATAGGTGAGCGCCAGAAGGTCGGTGCAGCTTTTCGATACATCGTAGGGATGGCGGCCGTTAAGGGGCATGTCCTCGGTGTAGGGCAGCAGGTCCGAGTCCCCATAGGCCTTGTCCGAGGAGGCCACCACGAAGCGCTTCACCAGATCGCGATGGACGCGGGCCGCATCCAGCAGGTTGTATGTGCCCCGGATGTTCGCCTCGAAGGTCGCCAGTGGGCTGCGCAAGGCCACGCCCACCAGGGCCTGGGCGCCCAGGTGGATGATCGTGTCTATCTCTTGTTCACTGATGGCCCGCTCCAGGGATGAGTAGTCCTCCAGCGCTCCATGCACCACACAACAATTCTGGATCGTGCCTGCTCGAATGAACTCGCTTTGGGGATCCCAGTCCCGTATCAGGACAACCACGTTGGCCCTTTCCTCCACCAGCCTTTTGCAAAGCCAGGAACCCACGATGCCCGTGGCGCCGGTCACCAGGACCTGGCGATCTTTCCAGAAGCTTGGTTTGGCGCTCATGCCCACACCTTCCAGGGCGCCTGGCCCGATTCCCAGAGCTTTTCAAGCAGCTGCTTTTCCCGGATGGTGTCCATGGGCTGCCAGAAGCCCGGATGCTTGAAGGCCATCAGTTGGCCTTCGGAGGCTAGCTGTTCGAGGGGCCCCGATTCCCAAAGGGTCGCATCCCCTTCGATGTAATCCAGAACACGACGATCCAATACGAAGAACCCGCCATTGATCCAACCTGCACCGGCCTGGGACTTCTCAGTAAAACGGTTGACGCAGTCTCCGTCCAATGCCAGCCCGCCGAAGCGTGCCGGGGGCCGCACAGCCGTCACCGTTGCCAGTTTCCCGTGGGATTTGTGGAAGGCCACCAGAGCTTTCAGATCCACGTTTCCCACGCCGTCGCCGTAGGTGAGCATGAAGGTGTCATCTTCACCAAGCCAAGCGCCGAGCCGCTTCACGCGGCCCCCGGTCTGGGTCTCCTCACCCGTATCCACCAGATGCACACGCCAGTCAAGGCCCTGCCCTTTGTGCACTTCCACCACGCCCTTCCGCAGGTCGACGGTGAGATTAGCATTGCGGGCCTGGAAGTTCAGAAAGTAGTCCTTGATGACATCGCCTCGATAGCCAAGGGCCACCAGGAACTCGGTGAAACCATGCGCTGCGTAAATGTTCATGATGTGCCACAGCATGGGGTGGCCGCCCACTTCCACCATGGGCTTGGGCTTGACGACCGTCTCTTCCGAGAGCCGTGTCCCCAAGCCGCCTGCGAGGATGATTGTCTTCAAGATTGCTCCTTCAGGATGGGAGTCGGAGCTATCAAACTATCACTATCGAGCTAAGATGTGATGAGGTCTGATGCCTTCGCGGAGTCGTGGAGACTGCATCAATCCAGTTCGTCAAGAAGACGGCGGGCGCCGGGGTGTTTGGGGTCGGCTTTCAACGCGGCTTGGGCGGCGTTTCGGGCGTCGTCCTTCCGATTCAGAACCCTTAGGATCTGCCCTCGCCGCCACTGCACTGTGGCGATGCCACCGGTACCACCTTCCAGTGGTTCTTTCAGTGCCTGATCAAGGAAGGCCAAGCCCTCTTCGCGGTGGATACCAGATCTGGCGGCGATCTTGCCGAGTTGGACTTTGATCAGGCTCGGCAGGTCGCAGTGGTTCAGTGAATCATGAGCCACTGCCCAGGACTCTTCGGGATTGCCACCATCCAGCATCGCGTCACAGATGGCCTGAATGCCCCGGGACCGGCCTTTCACCGAGGGCAACAGGAGCATGGCTTCCGATGCGCATTGCGCCCGCTGGGGTCCTTCGCCCAAGGACTTACGCGTCGTGCGGCTACCGAGGGAATCCAGGTAGCCATAAACGATTTCCGGATCGCCAGGGGCTGCGGCCAGTGCTCGGGTGAAATAGCTTTTGGCGTCGTTCCATCTGCCATCCATGGAGAGCACCATGCCTTGCAGCAGGTCGCCGCGGGAAGGACTGACTTTGCGCAGTTTTTCGGCACAGCCAAGCGCCCTTTTTGTAGAGCCTCCGAGCAGGCCAGGGAGCTGCTCATAAGCCAGGCCCAGGCTCATCCAGGCAGAGGTCAAGTTCGGATCAGCCTGCGTGGCGGCGCGGAAATCATCCATGGCATTGGAGGCGCCACGCAGGCTCCCCAGATTTCGTTGCTGGATGGCGGTGCCCGCGCGCGCGATGCCCCGGGCCAGCAAGCCATCGGCGAGATCGGCCTTCAGTTCCAGGGATTTCTGTGCGGCAGCATTCGCTTCGCCAAAGCGCATCAGGGCCGATAGTGCCTGGGATTTCGCCGCCCAGGCCAGGGCATCTGCAGGGTTCTGTCGAAGGCGGAGTTCGGCATCCGACAAGACTTTCAGGTAGCACCCCTGGTCAAGCTCCGGTCTTGGATTGTAGGTCCCCTGGGCCGCCAACCAGGGCAGCGAGATGAGCGCGAGAACGTGCCGGACTTGCATATGGTGAGAAGTGTAACGCTTGAGTGCAAAGTTCGATTCATCGTTGCGGGTGCAGAGCTGTTGTGGGCACCCCTTGGTCGGAAGCGAGCTTCAAGGTAATGTGGGACCTTCATTCAAAGCGAAATCGGAGGTATTCCAAGATGCTGATGAAAGGTATGCGCGGCCTGATCGTCGGGGTCGCCAACAAGCGATCCATCGCCTGGGCCATCGCGCGGGCCTGCGCGGATAACGGCGCCCAACTGGCCCTCACGTATCAGAACGAACGTCTCGGTGAGAACGTGAAGGAACTGGCGAAGGAGCTTGTGAATCCCTTATTGCTGCCTCTAGACGTCAGTGACGATACCCAGATAAAAACGGCCTTCGAAGTTTTGGGCGAGCAGTGGGGTAAGCTCGATTTCCTGGTCCATGCGGTGGCCTATGCGCCACGCCAGGCTCTTGAAGGGGATTTCATCTCCACATCCCGGGAAGACTTCCGCATCGCCCAGGACATCAGCGTCTACAGCCTGCCGGCCTTGGCCCAGGGCGCGAAGCCGCTGATGACCGAAGGCGGCAGCATCATCGCGCTCAGCTACCTGGGCGGGTCCCGCGTGATGACCAACTACAACGTCATGGGGGTGGCCAAAGCTGCGCTGGAATCAGCAGTGCGCTACCTCGCCGCGGATTTGGGCCCCCTTGGCATCCGTGTGAACGCGCTCTCTGCGGGGCCCCTCAAGACCCTGGCCAGCAGCGGCATCGGAAGCTTCTCCACCATCCTGAATCACCACAAGAAACATGCGCCCCTTAGGAAACTGGTGGAACTGGAGGAAGTGGCCGACGGCGCCTTGTTCCTGTTGAGCCCCATGGGGCGAGGTGTCACAGGCCAAACCATCTACATCGATGGCGGCTATTCCATCATGGCGATCTGAAGTCAGGCCTGCAGCTCCTTCAGCGTCTTCAGCACTTCTTCAATATGACCCTTCACGCTGACTTTCGGCCATGCGTGGCGGATGACGCCTTTGGGGTCCATGAGAAAAGTCGAGCGGATGATGCCTTCGACTTCTTTGCCATACATCATTTTCTTGCCGAAGGCGCCAAGGGGAGTGAGCAGGGATTTTTCAGGGTCGCTCAACAGGCGAAAGGGCAGGTCCTGCTTGGTGATGAAATTCTGGTGGCTCTTCTGGTTGTCCTTTGAGATGCCGTAGACCTTTGCCCCCAGGGACTTCACGCGGTTCAAGTTGTCCCTGAAATCGCAGGCCTCGGTCGTGCAGCCTGGTGTTGAGTCTTTCGGATAGGCGTAGAGCACGGTCCAGTTCCCGATGAAATCCTTTTCGCTGATGGTGTTGCCTTGATCATCAAGAAGGGAGAAATGTGGAAATTTCTTTCCGATGAGTTCGCTCATAGGGGCTCCTTGGGATTGCGTATGGATGACCATGCTAAAGCCAAAACCAGCACCAGCGAAGCGATGCCGAGGGCCGTTCCATCCGTGGACAGTCTCGGCAACTCCTCGTTGAGCAGCAGACCCAGGGAATCATGCTGGGGCCCTGGACCCAGGCCCAGCAGGCGCAAGGTCGCTTCGCCCCAGAGTGCGGCCATCCACGCGGTCGGGAATAGCGGCATGGCCTGTTGAAGGGCCCACGGTGCCCAGGTCCTTGCACGGTGGGGGGCCGAGGCGCCCAGCACATCGTTCATGACCCAGGCCGGTCCCCGGCGGAAGGGATCCAGCCGCGCGCAGAGGACCGGCTCGAGCTGGAGCGATTGCAGGGCCACCAGGAGCAGAGCCAGCGAGGTCCAGCTGAATCCCCCGAAAGCCGTGGCCAGGGGGATGAGCAACAGCAACACGGGTAGGGAGCGGAGCGCCGAGCGGCCATCGCGGAAGCGGCCTTTGCCCAGTGCCAGTGAAAGGCCTAGTGCCAGCGAGCCCATAGCCACGATGGAAGCGAAACCGAAACTCCGGGCGCCACTGTGAAGCAGACGCAGCAGACCATCGCGGCCCAATGAATCGGTGCCCAACAGATGGGGCCAGCCCACCGCGAGATTTGCATTGAAAGGGTCCAGCGCGAGTTCCGGCAGGAGCAAAGCGAGCAGAAAAACCGAGCGCCCCTTCATCGCCGATCCCAGACCCGCGTCGCCCGCCAAAGGAATGCAAAAGCGACCATCCAGGTGGCTATGCCCAATCGGTCGCGGTTGGCAATGCGCAGAATCCAATCGCTGCCGAATCCCTGCACGCCAAAGATGCGTTCCAGAACCAGGGCTGCGGTGAGCCACAACGGTACCCGTGCCGCGAGCCAGCGAGGCGCTAGATGCAGGATCACCGTTCTACGTGTTCTACGGATGGCGGTAAGGCCGTAGACGATCGGAAACGGTGATTCCACGGGCATCGCTGAGCAAAGCCAGCGCACTTCTGATGGCAGGGCCGCCACCAGAAAGGCCGCACCAAAGGCAGCCAATCCTGGCGGTCCCCAGGCACTGGGCCACGCCGCCAGCAGCAACCCGCCCCATAAGAAATCGGGAGGCGCTTCCAGCAAAGCAAGCATCCCAGACCGGGCCCCGTCAGGGCCGAGGCAACCAGCCAAAGCGGGAGCGACCAGGCCCATGATCACCAGCAATATCAGCATGGGAAGCAGCGCCGCCCATGGAAAAGCGGCCGCGGGCGTTTGGTGCCAAACGGTTCCTGGCAGTCCAAAGGCCGCGGCAACCGCAAGCATCCAAATGATCCATCCTTGCCTGTGTTTCACTGTGTCCAGTTCCAACCCGAGGGTCCGGGTGTCGTGAGATAGAGACCCAAGGAGCTGGATTCGACCTTCAACCCTTTGTCCACCCACACGACTGATGTGAAATCCAAGAGTGGAAGCGCCGCAGGATGAGCCGCCCAGGTTTTTTGAAGTTCGCGCCAAGCGGGGCTTTTGGGTGAGACCAACTTGGCGGCGAGCCCCGTATACTGCGCGTCCTTCCACTGGCAAAAATTCATGGGGCCCTCGGGCTCCAGAAGCTCCAGAACAGACCAAGGATGCGGATCAAAGATATTCAGGGCCGAGGCCAACTGGAAGTCCCCCTTCTGCAAACGCTGATAGAGCAAAGCTGCCTCCACGGGCTTCGGCTCCAGATCCACGCCATCCAGCCTGGCGCGTTCCCTCAACGCCAACAGGGCCTTTTGCACCAATTCATCACCCGAGCTGTAGAGCAGTTCCCAGTGTTGGCCTTTCGGTGAAGGTGGTGCTGGCGCCTGAATTTTCATTAAAGGAAAGCCAAGGGATTCAGGCCAGAGCCCACGACTGGGGTGCGCCTTGGCGCTGAAAAAATTCAGCGGGAAGGCATCCCCGCGCCATCTCTCCAGGGCCTGCAAGGGTGCCGATCCGGCTCGACTGAAGACGATGAGCTGGGCGTGGGTCGGCTGTCGCAATTCGACCATGTCCGGGGGTGGGCGGAGACTGTTCCTGGCCGGAGGAACACCGATGGAAAGCCAGCCTTTCTGAAGATTCTGAAGCAGGGCCTGGTCATCGGCGATCAGGCGGAAATGGAAGGCGCTTATTTTCGGTTTCAGAAAATGGTTTCTCGCTGTGAAAGTCCAATCATTCCCCTTTCGGACAAGGGAAAAAGGTCCGCTGCCTTCATCCATGTGATCTTTTCGGGCCACAGGAATATGTGCGAGTTCCATCAATAACCTTGTTGCGGGCTTCGAGAAGGACAGCTCTACAAACGAACCTCTCAATGTGACTTTCACGCCCTGGAGGATCCCGCGTTTGGTGGCGCTAGCATCTGCGCTTCGCTGAATTTCAGAGAAAGTCCAGGCAACGTCTTCGGGCTTGACCGGACCGCCGTTCATGAACCGCATTCCATCGCGGAGATGAAAGCGGAGGACCTTCCCTGTGCTCTCCCAGCGGTCCGAAAGACGTGGAACGACTTGGTTCCGGGCATCCAGCCCCACCAGGGCATCACCTGCAAGCGATTGCAGGATGGCCTGTTCCAAACCTTCGCCGTGGATGAAGTCCAATGGGCCAGGATCCCTGGCGAAGGATTCTTCGACGGTCTGAGCCATGGCCGATGAAAACAGAGCCAACAGCAGGAAGAGCACGTGGAGACGCATTGATTCTTTCCAGGATGAGTGGAAGCATCATGCGCCCCCGGGCCATCCCTTGCCAAGCTGTTGAAAGGGCATGATCAATTTCGGCCAGATGGCTTAGGCTGGATGGGTGGCCATGGAATCCAAGTCAATCTGGTGGTGGAAGCTTCTGGCGGGGCATCGCAGGTCTTTGCTCCTGGGTCTGGGCTCCACACTTCTGTGCAGCTTTTTCGCGGCGTGGGTGCCCTTCTGGTCCGGGCGGGCGGTGCATGCCCTGGAGATCAAGCGGTATGGAGATTCCCGCCATGCCCTGATCTGGATGCTCCTGTTCACACTCGTGGCGGGCATCGGGCGCTACCTTATGCGCAACACGCTCATTGGGCTCAGTCGTGAGATCGAGAAGGTGCAGCGCGAAGAGATCTACGCTTTCCTGATGACGCGGTCCTTTGCGTTTTATGAGAAGCAGCGCATCGGTGATCTCATGAGCCGCATCGGCGACGACGTTAGCACCGTGCGCATGGCCACGGGTCCAGGGTTCATGAGTCTGCTCCAGACCTTCAGCATTCTGCCCATGACCATGGCACTGATGCTCCACGCCCACGTTCGGCTCACCTTCGCGGTCATGCTGCCCTTCTCCTTTCTTGCGTTGGGTTTCTACTTCCTGAGCAAGAAAAGCCATACGTTGCAGCAAAAACTCCAGCTCGTCTCCAGCCAACTCAACACCTTCAGCCATGAAACCATCCAGGGCGAGAAGGTGGTCCAGGCCTTCGGGCTTGAAGACTTACGAGTCGGCCGATTCCGGGAATTGAGCGAGGATCAGGCGAGGCTGAACATCCGGCAGTCCTCGATCTTCGGGATCTATGGACCCATGGCGGCCCTCATCGGGGGGGCGGCGGCCCTGGTGCTGGTCGCCTATGGGGGAACCCTGGTGACCCGTCACGAATTGAGCCTTGGTGACCTGACGGCTTTCACGGGATATTTAGTGGCGCTGGCATGGCCGGTGATGAGCCTGGGCTGGTCCGTGAATCTTTTCCAGAGGGCCCGCGCCGGGCAAGAGCGCATTGAGCAGGTGCTGACTGCGCCGGAGCCGCCGGTTCCCCAGGGCGAAGCACCTTCACTGCCTTCGGCGCCGACGGAGATCGCCCTCACCGATGCCTCATTCCGGTTCGAGTCAGGGCGCGGGCTCGGCCCGATCTCATTGAAAGTCGCATCCGGTGGGAGCCTGGCGGTGGTAGGCGGCATCGGCAGCGGCAAAAGCATCCTGCTCCAAACCCTTGCGGGCCTAAGGTCCATCCAGGAGGGACGCTACGAAGTGGACGGCCAACCATTGGGTGATGCCACCCTGCGTCGTCATTGGGCGGGTCTTGGGTGGGTACCCCAGGAAGCCTTTCTGTTTTCGACGAGCCTGCGGGAAAACCTAACCCAGGGAAGGCCGGGCGCCAGCGAAGCCGAGATCTGGGAGGTGGCCGAAGTGGTCTGCCTGGACGAGCTCATCCGGCAGCTGCCCTCGGGCCTCGATACCGTTGTGGGCGAGCGGGGTGTTGTGCTGAGTGGCGGAGAGCGGCAGCGTACGGCCCTTGCGCGGGCCCTATTGAAAAAGCCTCGCCTCTTGCTCATGGACGACGCTCTTTCAGCGGTGGATGCGGAAACCGAGTCCCGGATTCTCGAAAATCTGAAAAGCTATCTGGGTCGCACAACGCTGGTTCTGGCCACCCACCGTATCTTCGTGGCGGAGCTCTGTGAGGACGTATTGGTGATGGAACAGGGCCACGCCATCCAGTTCGGAACCTCTGTGCAGTTGGCAGAGCAGCAGGGCCTATATGCCCGGCTGAAGCGGCTTCAGAGCCTGGAGCGTGAAATTCTGGGAGCCAGTGCAAAATAAGCCGGGCGAATCATGGAGCCATGATTTTCATTTACATACCCAGCGCGGCCTGCAGAGACATTTAAGTTTGGTCGCGGACCAGGCCGCGCTGAGCCTCAGTGTGAGTCCACAAAGGTGACCTTGTTGATTTCGCGGAAACTGGTCAGACCTATCCGCACTTTCTCGAGCGCGCTTTCGCGCAGGCTCTGCATGCCGTTCCGGCGGGCGGCGGCCTTCACATCGCGGATGGGCGCTCGGAGGGTCAACATTTCACGGAGCTCGTCATTCATGCCCATGAATTCGATGATGGCCTGGCGTCCG
>JANXQX010000200.1 GCA_025353305.1 Holophagaceae bacterium | reverse complement strand
CGCTGGTTGATCTCGAACACGATCTCCAGGTGGCGCGGCAGGAGGCTCCCGAACAAGGGCAGCCCCCACGTTTCCAGCGCCTCCGGCAGAAGGGTATGGTTCGTATAGCCAAATGACTTCGTCGTGATATCCCAGGCTTCCTCCCAATCGAGGTCGTACTCGTCCACCAGGAGCCGCATCAGTTCCAGGACTGCGAGGGAAGGATGCGTGTCGTTGAGCTGGATCGCGTATTTTTCGTGGAAGTGGTTGATGGTCGGCACCCGCTGCAAATGGATGCGGATCATATCCCGCAGCGAGCAGGCCACGAGCAGGTACTGCTGCTCCAGCCGGAGGCGCCGGCCCGCTAGGGCAACGTCGTTCGGGTAGAGCACCTTCGAGATGGTCTCGCTCCGCACCTTGTCTTCGACCGCGCGGTAGTAGTCGCCCGCATTGAACGCCTGGAAGTCAAAGGCTTCCGAAGCGACGGCATGCCAGAGCCGGAGAAAATTCGCATTTTCCGTGCCGTACCCTAGCACGGGTGTGTCGTAGGGCATCCCATTGACCACGCGAGCCGGCGTCCACTTCACGCGAAGACGGCCTTGTTCGTCCGTGGTGTGCTGCGTCGATCCGCCGAAGCCGACCGGGTGAAGAATCTGCGGCCGTGGGATCTCCCAGGGATTGCCGTAGCGCAGCCACTTGTCGGCGATTTCGACCTGCTGGCCATCCTCGATCTTCTGATCGAAGATGCCGTATTCGTAGCGGATCCCGTAGCCGATCGCCGGGATGTTCAAGGTCGCCAGGGAGTCCATGTAGCAGGCCGCGAGCCGGCCGAGCCCGCCGTTGCCGAGCCCCGGCTCTTCCTCGTGGGCCAGCAGGGCGTCGAGCGAGAGATTCAGGGGCCGGAGTGCCTCGCGCACTGCGTCTTCGATCCGAAGGCAGAGGAGGTTGTTCCCCAGCTGGGGGCCGAGCAGGAATTCGGCCGACAGGTACGCCACGGTACGGCTGCCCTGCTCGAAATACGTCCGCGCGGTGCGGGTCCAGCGGGCGAGCAGGCGGTCCCGTACGACGTAGGCGAGCGCGAGATAGTGGTCATTGAGCGTGGCGACATCAGGGAACTTGGCCTGCTGGTAGAACAGTTTTTCGATGAAGTCGCGGCGCAGCGAGTCGGCATCGAGGGGAATGATCGCGTCGTCGAAGCCCACGCGTGAGGAAAGGGGAGGCAGGCTTTCCATGGTTCCTTTCGCAAAACGGAGGCTTTGCCGCAGAGTGTACGCCCGCTGGGGCAGGACTGGACGGACAAAAGACGCCCGGTCGCGGAAGGCCTCCGCAACCGGCCTTCTTCCGATGTATCGTGTGGTCGGCCCCCACCAAAAGGATGAACCCATGCACCGCCGGTCGCTGCTTCCCGCCCTGATCTCCGCATGTGCCGCCTTGGCCCAGCCTGCGTCGCCCCAGGTGCGCACGGACCTGCTCGTGAGCACGGCCTGGCTCACTGACCATCTCAAGGATCCGAACCTCGTCCTGATTCACGTGGCGGACACCTTCGCGGATTACAAGCGCGGGCACATCCCGGGGGCGCGTTTCCTGGCCACCGGGAAGTTCATCGACAACACCGGAACGCTGGGCTCTGAACTGCCCCCTGTTGAGGTGCTCACCAGAACCTTTTCCGATCTGGGGCTAACGGAGAAAAGCCGGGCCGTCATCTACGCCACCGCCTGGATGCCCAACGCGGCCCGCGCCTTCTACACCCTCGACTACCTGGGTATGGGGGGTAAAGTCGCCCTGCTGGACGGCGGGGTTGAACAGTGGCTCGCGGAAGACCGGCCCGTGACGGGAGCCGTGCCCACCTTCACACCCACAAAATTCACCCCCAAAGTAAGGCCCGAGGTGCGTGCCTCCCTGGAGGAAGTCCGAAAGGCGGTGGAGGCTCCGACTGGCTCGGCCAGCTGCCTGATTGTGGATTCCCGCCCCGCACGGCGGTATCAGGCCGGTCACCTGGCCGGCGCGAATAATGTCTACTGGCAGGAGACACTGGTGAGCGATGAGCATCCCACCTTCCTGCCGCCGGAAAAACTGCGGGCATTGCTGGAATCACGTGGGGTGGTGCCCGGAAAGAAAGTGCTCACCTATTGCGAGGTGGGCCTGCAGGCCTCCCATGGCTACTTCCTGTTCAAATACCTGGGCTATGACGCCGCCATGTACGACGGCTCCTTCCAGGAGTGGAGCGCGGGCAAGCTGCCGGTGGTGACCGTGGAGAAGAAATAGGATAGGTCTCAACAGGGCACCCTGGAGCCTGTAGCCTGGAGATCGAACCCCCGGAGCCCCATGATCATCCGCAGCGCCAATCCCGCGCCTGTCATCCCTCCTGGTCCGCTTCAAGATCTGGTGCTCGGCAGGGCGCGCGATCTGCCCGACAAGTTGGCCCTGGTGGATGTGCGCAGCGGGAAACAGTTCACCTACGGTGAGCTGCGCGCCGCCATCCACCGCGTGGCGGGGAGCCTCGCCGCCCGGGGACTGGCCAAGGGCGATATCTTCGCCATTGCCTGCGCCAACTGCGCCGAATTCATTCTGGCCTTCCACGCGGTGGGCCTCCTGGGCGGCACGGTCACCACGCTCAATCCTGCCTACACCCTGGAGGAGATGGCGAACCAGCTGAAGGATTCAGGCGCCACCTGGCTGCTGGCCGACGCGGCAATCCTGCCCAAGGCCCTGGAAGCCACGGCTGTGGCGGGGATCCGCAGGATCTTCACCACCGGTGGATCGGATCCATCCGCCACCGCCGAAGCCTTCGAAACCCTGAATGCAGGGGACCACGCCATCCCCTTCGTGGAGATGGATCCCGCTACGCACCTCATGGCGCTGCCCTACTCCAGCGGCACCATCGGACTGCCCAAGGGTGTGATGCTCACCCATGGGAATCTGAGTGTCAACGTGCTGCAGAGCGTAGCCTGCGGCCTGAAGGAGGGCGACGTCATCCTGGGCGTCCTGCCCTTGTTCCACATCTTCGGCATGAACGTGATGATGAACACCGGGTTTTCCATGGGCGGAACGCTGGTGCTGCTCCCCCGCTTCGACCTGGAGGAATTCCTCGGGGCCGTCCAGCGCTACCGGGCCACCTATGTCTTCCTGGTGCCACCCGTCCTGCTGGCCCTGGCCAAGCATCCGCTGGTGGACAAGTTTGATCTCAGTTCGCTCCGCTGCCTGCTGAGTGGCGCAGCGCCTCTGGGAGAAGCCGTGGCGAAACAGGTTGAAGCGCGCATCGGCTGCCTGGTGATGCAGGGTTACGGCCTCACCGAGACCAGCCCCGTGGCTTTGGTGTCGGCCCTTGATGGAAGCATGCCCAGGGCCTCGGCCGGCGTGCCGGTCGCAGGCACCGAAGCCCGCATCGTGCATCTGGAAACCGGAGACCCGGTGGAGGAAGGCGAGCGGGGCGAACTGTGGATCCGGGGTCCGCAAGTGATGAAGGGCTACCTCAACCGCCCCGACGCCACCGCCGAGGCGATCGACGCAGAAGGATGGTTCCGCACCGGCGACATCGCCCGGGTGGATGCGGAAGGCCACATCTACGTTGTGGACCGCCTCAAGGAGCTCATCAAGGTGAAGGGCATGCAGGTCGCGCCCGCGGAGCTGGAGGCCCTGCTGCTCTCGCACCCCTCCGTCGCAGATGCTGCGGTGATCCCGATCCACGATGACAAATCGGGGGAAAGACCCAAGGCATTCGTGGTCCTCAAGCCCGGTGAACCCGAAGATGCGGATGCGCTCAGGGCCTTCGTGGCCGAGCGCGTCGCACCCCACAAACGCATCACCGAGGTTGAATTCACCGCGCAGATTCCGAAATCGCCTTCGGGCAAAATCCTGAGGCGGATCCTGGTGGAGCAGGAGCGGGAGAAGCGGGAGAAGCGGGACAAGTAGGCTGTGGGCTGTTGGCTGTTGGCCATAGGCTCTGGCTTGTTTGGGCCTACAGCCCACAGCCAACAGCCTAGTGCCTAGAGCCTACAGTGGTAGGCGATGCTCCTGAAACGACCCGCCTTCGGAAAAGCAGGCCGTGAAGAATCCCTCGCGCACCGGTAGACTAGAAGATTCGCCCCGCCGCGATGTTCCTCCTGCCTAGTGGGGACACCGACTGCGCGACGGCCATGGAGCCCCATGATCTCGTTTTCAGATGTCAGCAAACAGTACGGCAAGCAGGTGCTCTTCATCGACGCGGCCTTCCAGCTTAACACCGGCGAGAAGGTGGGCCTCGTCGGTCCCAACGGCGCCGGAAAATCCACGCTGTTCCGCATGATCATGGGCGAGGAAGTCGCCGATGACGGTACCGTGAGCCTGCCGAAAAAGATCTCCATCGGCTATTTCAGGCAGGAAGTCGATGAGATGTCCGGGCGGCCGGTGCTGGACGAAGCCATCGCCGGCAGCGGCCGCCTGGGGGATCTCCACCACGAATTGATGGACCTGCAGCACGGCATGTCAGATCCCGCGCGCGGCGATGAACTGGAAGCCATTCTCGACCGCTTCGGCCACGTGCAGGAGGAGTACCAGCACCTGGGAGGCTATGAGCTGGAAGCCAGGGCCCGCGCCTGTCTGCATGGTCTGGGCTTCGAGGACGAGCAGATCGATGGCGACGTCGGGGCGCTTTCCGGCGGCTGGAAGATGCGCGTCTCCATGGCCAAGGTGCTGCTCGGCAAGTTCGATGTGCTGCTGCTGGACGAACCCACGAACCACCTGGACATCGAGTCCATCATCTGGCTGGAATCCTTCCTCAAGGGCCTGCCTTCCACACTGCTGATGACGTCCCACGACAAGGACTTCATGAACCGCATCGTCACGAAGGTCATCGAGATCGATGGCGGCGAGATCATCACCTACTCGGGCAACTACGACTTCTACGTGATTGAACGGGAGCAACGCGAGGCCAACCAGGAAGCGGCCTACGCCCGGCAGCAGGCCAAACTCGCCAAGGAGCAGCGCTTCATCGAGCGCTTCTCCGCCCACGCCGCCAAAGCTGCCCAGGTCCAAAGCCGCGTCAAGGCCCTGGACAAGATCGAGCGCATCGAACTGCCGAAAAAACGAAAAATCGTGAAGTGGGATTTCCGCATCCCGGGCCGTTCCGGAGACGACGTGGCCATGCTGTCCGGGCTTTCGAAGAGCTACGGGAAACGCGTCCTGTACGACCGATTCGACTTCCATGTGCGGCGCGGCGAACGCTGGTGCGTCATGGGCAAGAACGGCACCGGCAAATCCACGCTGCTCAAGATGGTGGCGGGGGTCGTGGAACCGGATGCGGGCACGGTGCGTCTGGGCGCAAGCCTGAAGGTGGGCTATTTCTCCCAGCAGGCCTTGGACCTGCTCGATCCCGACCTCACCGTCCAGGAGCAGATGCAGCAGGATTTCCCCCTGGAGGGCCTTGGTGTCATCCGCAACCTCTTGGGTGCGTTCCAGTTCTCCGGCGACGAAGCCGACAAGAAGATCCGCTCCCTGTCCGGCGGCGAAAAATCCAGGCTGGTAATGGCGCGCTTGCTCTTCTACCCACCCAATTTCCTGGTGCTGGATGAGCCCACCAACCACCTTGATCTCGCAACCAAGGAGATGCTCATCGAGGCCCTGAAGGATTTCGAAGGCACCATGCTCTTCGTCTCCCACGACCGCACCTTCCTGCGCGGCCTGGGAAGCCGCGTGCTGGAACTGGCTCCCGAGGAACACAAGGGCCCCCTGGCCTACCAGGGCTCCTACATCGAATACGTCGAGGCCACCGGCCGCGAGGCGCCGGGGGCGCACAGCTGAGTCGATAACACTTCCTCTGCACCGCAAGGTTGCGGATGGTCGGAAGACGCGCCGGAACATCCCGGGGCCCTTCCGCGAGTGTTTTTACTCTTCGATGCCCACGGCATCCCCCGTCCGGATCACGCCTTCGCTCAGGATCTCGCAGCGCAACCCGCCACGGTGGATGAGACCGGGGAGGATGCTCGGTTTGCCGGTACTTTCCACCAAGCTCTTGCAGGGTTCGCAGAGTCTCATGCCCCTGAGCCGCACTTCGCCCACGGTGAATTCCCGATCCACGAGGTGGTTCAATGCCACGCCGCGCGTAACTATATTCCGCCGGGATTCACCTCTCCCGATGACCAGCTTCAATTCCCGTTCTAGAGCTTCTATGGCTTCTGCCTCGATGAGAGTGACTTCCCGCCCGCTGCCCGGGTTCTGGGAGAAGGAGCCCACTCCCGAATAGTAGCGGTCCCCTTCCAGACCCTTGCCCGGCACGGCATGGACTGACTGAACTTCGCGCATGGGAGCCCGAGCTTCCGCCGCCACGTGAATGGACACTACCTTGGCCATGGGACCTCCCAACCCAGTCTACCGAATACGCCGAAGCTATCTGTCGCGGGCACATGGCAGACACTGCCAAGTCATTGAGGCTCCCTGGCTGAAGCGCAGCTTCTTATCTGTTCATCCAGGCCACCACCACGCCGAGGATCAACGTGCGTATCAGGTCGAACCCGATCTGCTTGGCCACGAGCAGGCCAGGCATGGGCTGGACGACTTAGTAGATAAGGTAGATAGGCACGACCATGAGCAGTGCCACCACCAAACCGAAACGCAGGCCCTGGCTCAAGAAGGGTTTGTCCTCCCGGCCCCGCTGATAGATCCACACAAAGGCGCCGGCAATGAGCATGTGGGCCAGGATCATCCAGCCGAGATAATGCTGGCTGTCGGCCTCAGTGCGCATGAGGTTGGGTAGCTGAGCGTAGTCGCCATGCAGGATCAGACCGTGCAGCAGGATGTCGGTGGCCATGGCCAGGACAAAGACGACGAAAGCGGAGAGCCAGAAGCGCTTGGACATCGGGAGCCCTTCAAATAAAGTTGGAACGGAATGAGTGGAATCACTGCCCTACTTCACCACCCAGGTGGCGAATCGCAGCCAGGCAGGCGTGCCAATCACCCACAAGCGCAAAGGCAAGGAAACGATCACGAATGCCGCACCCCAGCCAAAAGCCGGGTGCAGGCGGCGGTGCCTGATGGAGTCATAAACCACGAAAAGGATGATGAGCAGAAGCTTCAGGCCGAAATACATCAGCAGACCGCCATCATGGATGAAGGCCACGGGAATGCGGGCGATGGCCGCGGTCAGGATGCTCAGGTTCGCCAGCAGCATCAGCCGCTTGTGGGTCTCGGGCTTGGACCGGAAATAGAGCGCGGTGGATACGAGGCTGGCGAAGATGAGCATGTCGAAGAGCGGGATGCCCAGGAAGACCAAGGGCGGCGGTCCGGGAGAATGGCCCAGCCGGGCGGCCGAGATGGCCACGGTCACACCCACGATCACCACAGCCACCGCCAGCAGCCCGCCAAGGATTCCCAGACGCCGATGCAGATCTGTCCGCCCCATGGCGACCAACCGCGCCTGTACCAGGAAGAGACTGAACCAAAGGGTCATGACGATGCCGTGGACGAGCACGAGCGCGGTCAGTTCGGGCGTGCCGAAGGCGCCTTTCAGGAAGAAGGTGCGGGAAAACCCGGCGAAAACCACCAACAGGGCCACCACGGCCGCCCAGGTGTAGAGTGCGTGGTCCCCGCCGGCACGGCGGGACCTTGGATCAACGCTCATGCGTTCCTCCGGGTGTGTGTTGGAAATTGATTCTCAGACTCTGCGCCAACCGGCCACGTATATCAAGCGGCAATGGCATGGGGTTTTGATCCGACCGTGCGGCGTGGGCTTTATCGCCAGCCGCCCCAGGACGAGGTAAAACCCAAGCCAATGAGTCATCACGAGGCCCTGCACAAGCCTGGGTACCGAGGCAGGAGGGGACGGTTCCAGATTCTCAATTTAAAAAAGTGGTCCATAGGTTCTACTTGATCCGCATGAAGTCGCAGGAAAGAAAAGCCGCATTGACAGACGGCCCAGCATTCGGAAACTTGAGGCCGATCGTCAAAGGGCCGTTCGACGGCGTCGTTTTCACAAAGGGGACCATGATCATGTTGTCCTGGACGGGTGCCGTGAAGGCCAAATCATTGACTCCGCCCTGGATCGTCGTTGCATTCGTTTGCACGTAGACAGTCAGTAGGAAAGTCCCCGGTGAGACACCATAGGCGTCGAATACCACAACTGATTCGTTCGCATAACTGATGGAAGCACCGGGCACGGTTATGACCGCGCCAAGGACAGCCCAACTGAATCCAGTAGGAGGAGTCTGGCCCACCATCACATTCACCGTGGAACCCGGCGAATACAGGTTGGCTGCTTGCATGAGGCGCGGAGCCAGCGACCCCTCGGACTGCTTCAGCAGGCTGGCCAGGTGTGGCCGAAGGGATGTGTACTGGGCATCGGTGAGCCGCGTCGGATGGGGTTTCACCTGGGGTTTGGCGGGAATCTTGAAAGCCGGCGCGGTGTTCGTCGGCAGGCTCAATGACTTGGGATTGAGCTTGGTCGGGATCTGGGCAGAAAGGCCCATAACGGACAGAAGGACTGTGAGAACGCCAATCACGGAACTGTGCTGCGACATGGATGGGCTCCTGGGTTGAAAAAGGGGGAACAAAAGGTTCAGGCCGGCAGACACCGGCAAAGCCTCAGTAGCCATAGACCAGTTGATGGATCGATTGTGGAATTGTCGGATTGTTCCAATTCCAGTCAAGACATCTTTGTCATTCCCAGGTGGTGCCGGATATGACGAGAGGGTGCTGATACCCGCAACGGGGAAGGGCCCCGCCAATTGCAGGCAAGGCCCTTCATCCAGGCGGGTCCGCCGCAGTTTCAGTAGGTGAAAGTGGCGCTGATGGTGTGGTTGCCGCTGACCTGGTTGAACGTGTAGGTGCTCACTGCTCCCACACTCACGCCGTCTACCAGCACATCCCCGACCATGTAATACATAACGGGCGTGATGGTGAAGGTGATGTTGCCACCGGAGGCGACGCTTACCGCGCCGCTGGGCGAGATTTGCCCGTAGATACCTGCTGAGGCGGTGATGGTGAAGTTGGCCGCGGCGGGTGTGAAATTGGCGGTGATGGCCAGGTCCTGAAGGACGTTGGCAACGGTCAAAGGGTTGGCCGTGCTCGTGGCGAACCCGCTGCCGGTCCAGTTCACAAAGGTGAATCCGCCATTGGGCACGGCTGTGACCGCGGTGCTACCACCCCCGTTTGGAACAGACTGGACCAGGGTTCCAGTCACCACACCACCGGATCCGGCAATGAAGGTGACCGCACGCTGGACGGATACATCCACAAGGAGGCTGGCGGCGTTGGTGGTGACCGAGCCGACCGTATTGGTGCACACGCACCTATATTGCCGGTTGTTCATGGCGGTGGAGGTAGGGCCTGTGTTGTAGGCGGGGCCCGTGGCTCCCGGGATGTCCTGCCAGCTGATTCCGTCGGCGCTGCCCTGCCATTGGGAGGAGGCGCCGGGGTTGCAGTCCATGTTCAGGGTGAACACGGCTGGATCAGGCGACCGCACCGTCTGAGTGGCAGGCTGGGAGGAGATGGTGGGCGCCCAGTAGACTGTCAGAGTGGCAGGACTGGAGGTGGCGCTTCCAGAGACGTTGGATGCCTTGGCCCTGAACTGGGTGCCGTGATCTGCTTTGGCCGCGGTGAACGAGTATGTGGAACTCGTGGCGCCGGGGACCACGCTCCAGATGGATCCATCCATGCTGTGTTCCCACTGCTCGGTCGGTGTCGGCGTGCCCATTGCGGTAGCCGTGAAGGTGGCAGGCTGGCCGGCGTTGACGGTAGCGGCGGCAGGTTGGTTGGTGAAAGAAGCTGGAACGCCTGTATCCATTGCGGGGCTGCCGTAACCACCTGCACCCCCTCCTCCGCAGGCAACGGCGAAGGCCAGGCCCAGAGCCGCAAGGGAGAGCGTCCAGCATTGCTTGGAAGATGTGGTCATGATCTCTTCTCCGACGAATTGGCCACCAGTAGAGGTGAGGAATGGACCAGCGGTCATGGGTTTCTGGCTTGCAGCTGGACCTGCAATGTGGATGGCATGACGATTTTGCGATTTATTCGCAGATTCAACAGATCCGGAGCAAAGAAACCCACCCATCCGGTGGTGTGGTCCTGTAAGGCCCACCCCCCTCCCGTCAGATCCCTCTTTTTTGGGTAGAATTCAGCATCCCCGGGGACCTCCAGTGCCGAGCACATTCCAAGATGAGCACTCCGCGTGCGGCGTGGGCTTTATCGCCAGCCGTACCGGAACCGCGTCCCACGACATCGTCCAGAACGCCCTCCACGCCCTTCGCTGCGTCGAGCATCGGGGCGGCTGCGGGGCGGACAAAGTCACCGGGGACGGCGCGGGCATCATGACAGACATTCCTTTCGGCCTCCTGGGGTACGCCCCCGGGGAAATCGCCGTCGCCAGCCTCTTCATCACCAAGGACAACGACCGGATGCAGCGCCTATTGGCGGTGTTCGAATCCACCTTCGCCTTCTTCGATCTTGAAATTCTAGGCTACCGGCACGTTCCCATCGATTCGTCCGTGCTCGGCGAGGAAGGCCTCGCCACCATGCCCGCCTTCCTGCAGGCGATCCTCCGCCGACCGAGCCACTGCCGCACGGACGCCTCCTTCGACAAGCTCCTGAATTCGGCCAAGCAGGTACTGCGCAGCAAACACACGAAGCTGGGGTTCATCCGCCAGTTCTTCTTCGCCTCGCTCTCAGCGCGGACCATCGTCTACAAGGCGTTGACCCGGGCCGCGGACCTGGACCGGTTCTATCCCGACCTCCGGGACGAAGCCTTCCAATCGCGTTTCGCCATGTTCCACCGCCGGTTCAGCACCAACACGCGCACCGCCTGGGACAGGGCCCAGCCCTTCCGCCTCCTCGCCCACAACGGCGAAATCAACACCATCAAGGGCAACCGGTCCCGGGCCTTCTCCCGGGAGAAGTCCGTCGGACTGAGGGCCGATGAACTCGTGACCCATGGCTCCATCAGCGACTCCGGCAGCCTGAACGAGATGGCCGAGGCCCTGCTCTACCGCAGCAGCATCCCCCACGTGGAGGACGTGCTCGCCATCATGATGCCCCCCGCGGACGCCCAGACCGACTTCTACAAGTTCTGGAGCCGGGCCATGGAACCCTGGGATGGACCCGCGATCGTGATGTATTCCGACGGCAACACCGTGGGGGCGAGACTCGACCGGAACGGCTTCCGTCCCGCCCGGTGGACCATGACGGACGACCGCTTCTACCTTTCCTCCGAAGCGGGCTCCTTCCCCGTGGCTGAATCCACCGTCCGCCGGAAGGGGATCGTCTATGCCGGCACCGGTGTGAAGCTGGATCTCGACAGCGGCCGAGTGCATTTCCGCGATCCCGGGCGCTCCCGGGAGAACCGGGATGCAGCCTTCGATCCCCGCACCATCCCCATTGGATCCGTTGCCGAAGAGGGGCCCGCCGCCGGGCCGGTGAGCCACTTCCGGAAGAACCTGTTCACCTGCTCGCAGGAAGAACTGGACCGCCAGTTGTATCCCATGATCGCCCATGCGAAGGAACCCATCGGTTCCATGGGGGATACCGCCCGTCCGAATGTCTTCTCCTCGGAGCCGCGACCCTTCTTTGACTATTTCTACCAGCACTTCGCCCAGGTCACGAATCCGCCCCTGGACTACATCCGCGAGGGCAGCACCACCGACCTGCGGGTCTTCCTGGGCAAGGGGCCGAACATTTTCTTCGCCAAGGATCTGGTGCCTTTTTCCGAGGCGCTTGAACTCCCGAGGCCCATCCTTACCCTCGGCCAGATGCGGTTCATCGAGCGGATGCAGGCCATGCGGCCCTCTGAATCCCACATCATTCCCAAGAGCTTCCCCATGGTTTTCGACCGAGAGGCTGGCGCAGCGGGGCTTCGGGCCAGCATCGACCGTTTGTCCAGCGATGCTCTGCGGGCTGTCGAAGCGGGAACGAGCGTCATCATCCTGAGCGATGCCATGGCGTCAGTGGAGGCTCCGCCGATTCCGAGCCTCATAGCGCTGCGGGCGGTTGTGCGGACCCTCAACGATTCCGGCTTGCGGTTGAACGCTTCGGTCGTGGTCCATTCCGCCGAGGCGAGAACCGCCCACCATGTCGCGGCTCTCATCAGCTTCGGCGCGTCGGCGGTCTGCCCCTACCTCGCGCTGGAAATCGCGCGAGGCGATGTCCACCCGAGTTTCGCGGACCTGAGTCTGGACCAACGCGAATGGAATCTCGTGAAGGCCCTGGAGTCGGGGCTCTTGAAGATCATGTCGAAAAGCGGGATCTCGGTGGTCCAGAGCTACATGAGCGCCAAACTGTTCACGGCCGTGGGCCTGGGTGTCGAGTTGATGGCGAATTTCTTCCCCGGCAAGGCCAGTCCCCTGGGTGGCATCGGTTATGACGAACTCGCGGAGGACATCCTTCTGAAAACGAGCCTCGCGGCCGAACCGTCCTTCAAGGAGAGACTCCTCCACACCCATCAGTTCAGGGAGCACGCCAAGGGAACCGAGGGCGAGAAACACGCGTTGACATCGGCCCGGGCGAGACTGGTCCACAGGCTGGTCAAGGAAGCACCCGAGGATGCCGAAGCGGCGCGCCTCTACCAGGAATACCTGGTCTCCCTGAAGGAGGATGAACCCATCAGCGTGCGGCACCTGCTCGCCTTCAGGACGGCCGCAGAGCCCCTTCCGTTGGACCGGGTAGAACCAAGGGAAGCTGTCCTCGCGCGTTTCGGGGCCGGGGCGATGTCCTTCGGCGCCGTAAGCGCGGAAAGCCAGCGGGACGTGATCCTCGCCATGGCGGAACTCGGCGGCCGGAGCAATAGCGGTGAAGGCGGGGAGAACCCCTTCTACTGGACGGAAGGCATCACCGCCTCGACCAAACAGGTGGCCTCCGCGCGGTTCGGCGTCACCGCGGAATACCTGGTGTCCGGGCGCGAACTTCAGATCAAGGTCGCCCAGGGCGCCAAACCCGGTGAAGGCGGTCAGCTCATGAGTGTGAAAGTGGACGCCGAGATCGCGCGGGCCCGCCATTCCTTCCCCCATGTGGACCTCATCTCGCCGCCTCCCCTCCACGACGTCTACAGCATCGAGGATCTGAAGGAGCTCATCTACGAGCTGAGGCAGGTGCACCCCGCGGCGAAGATCAGCGTGAAGCTGGTGTCGGGAACAGGCATCGGCACCATCGCGGTGGGCGTGGCCAAGGCCGGGGCCGACATCATCCACATCTCTGGTGGCGATGGCGGCACCGGCGCCGCCACCCTGGGTTCCATGAAGCATGCCGGACTCCCGTGGGAGTTCGGTCTTATCGAAGCCCACCGCGGTCTTCAGGACAACAGGATGAGGGATCAGATCGAACTCCGGGTGGATGGCGGGCTGCTCACCGGCAAGGACGTGGTTACGGCTGCCATTCTCGGCGCCGAAGGCTTTGAATTCGGCAAGCTCCTGCTGGTGGCCGAAGGGTGCATCATGGCCCGGATCTGCGAGAAGAACACCTGCCCCGCGGGCATCGCGACCCACGATCCAAAATTCAAGGCCCGGTACACCGGGTCGAAGGATCAGGTGCAGCGCATCCTCATCCATCTGGCCGAGGACGTGCGCCGCCACCTCGCCTCATTGGGCCTGACGGATATCCAGGCATCGAGGGACCGCACCGACCTCCTCATGGTGGCACCTGATCACGCGCGCTTCGTCCATGACCGGAAGCTGGATCTCCAGGCCTTCCTGGCCGCTCCGGCCCCATCCACAGGCCCCGTGCCCCCTCATGTGGCAGAGGGCGTGGGAGACCTGAACCAGCGCATTCTGGACGACGCCCGGAGCGTGCTCACGGAATCCGGAACGCTTCACTTGGCCTATGCCATTACCACGGCGGACCGGGGTGTCCTTGCCTCGCTGTCCGGCGGGATCGCCCGGAGGATCCACGAACAGCGCATGCAGTCGCTGGGAGCGGAACCGGAACCGTCTTTCGAAGGGCGGATCCATCTGGATTTCCTGGGCAGCGCGGGCCAAGGCTTCGGGGCCTTCCTGGTGGACGGCCTCATCGTCCGGTTGCGCGGGGAAGCCAACGATTCGGTGTGCAAATCCATGTCCGGCGGAACGGTGGTCATCCGCCCGCATCCAGCCTGCGCCTACCCGCCGGAGGAGAACGCCATCATCGGGAATGGGGCCCTCTACGGCGCCACGGGCGGAACACTGTATGTCCACGGACTGGCTGGAGATCGTTTCGCGGTCCGCAACAGCGGGGCCGTCGCTGTTGTCGAAGGCACAGGTCATCATTGCTGCGAGTACATGACCCGGGGCACCGTGGCCATCCTCGGCAGGGTTCACTCGAACGTGGGCGCGGGCATGACCGGCGGCATCCTCTACCTCCGCCGGGACCAGGATGCGAATGTGAACCGTGAATACCTGAACGCCGCGACCTGGAACGCTGATCAGGAAAAGGAATTCCGGGAACTCCTGGCGAGCTATGCGGAGGCCACTGAAAGCAGGACCGCCCTGTCTCTTCTTGAGTCCTGGGAGCCGACCCTGGAAGCCTTTGCACCTTATATTCCGCTGGCCATGGTGCATTGACCGCCCTAAGCCGAAAGACGACCAGGCCCGGGGCGGTTCCCCATACTCCCCCCAGGCTGCTCCGTTCACACGGTGACCGCTGCGAGAGTTCTTCATCTGCGGAATCAACGGAAAACCTCGGCGCTCAAAGTGGAGTATTCGGGGCTCGGATTTGGCGTGATACTCCATCGAAGCGGAGGCTCCCATGGCGGAAAGCGGGCTTGGACGACGTGAACTTATTCATTTGGGAGCGGCCGCGGCTGCGGGACTCCTGGTTTCCAGACTGGAAGGACGGGAGGCCCCAATGACGGTTTCCAAACCACCACTGCCCCACAACACTCGTACGGCCCAGGCCATGCCCACGCGCAATCTGGGCCGCACGGGCCATCTCGTGGGGATCTTCAGCCTGGGCGGCCAGGCCAGCATCGAGAAGCCCGAAAACGAGGCAGTGGCAATTCCACTCATCGAGCGGGCCATCGATCTCGGCGTGAACTACATCGACACCTCCGCCCGCTACGGTGGCGATGGCCGTTGGAGCGAGCGCTACATCGGCCAGGTGGTGAAAAAGCGCCGGAACGAAGTCTTCCTGGCCTCCAAGACCCACGAACGCACCCGGGATGGTTCGCTGCGCAACCTGGAAATCTCCCTGAAGCTGTTGGAAACCGATCGCCTGGACCTTTGGCAGCTGCACAACATGCAGAGCATGGACGACGTGGAGAAGGTCTGCGCGAAAGGTGGCGCATTAGAAGCCTTCCTGAAGGCCCGCGAACAGGGCCTGGTGCGGTACCTGGGGCTCACGGGCCATGCGGATCCGGATGTGCTGATGGAAGGCATCCGCCGTTTCCCCTTCGACACTGTACTCATGGCTTTCAATGCGGCGGATCCCCAGCACCTGAGCTTCCGCAAGCTGCTCTCCTACGCCGTGGAAAAGGAGATGGGCATCATCGGGATGAAGGTGCCCGCCCGCTCCCGCCTGCTCAACACCTTCAAGCCGCCACCCCCCGAACAACAGACCACCCCGATGAAGCTCATGCCCGGCACCCTGAGCATGCAGGAGGCCATGCGCTATGTGCTGAGCTTCCCCTTCTCCACCGTGATCATCGGGTGCGACACCATCGCCCAGCTTGAGGAAAATGTGGCCATCGCCCGGGGCTTCCGCCCCTTCAACGAAGCCCAGCTCGCCGCCATCGAAGCCAGGGCGAAACCCGTCGCAGAACAAAGCCTCACCTTCAGACGGAAGTGATGGCCTGCGCCGCTATCTGGCTTTTATGGCCCACCTCAGTTTGGCGGACGAGGATCTCGGATTCTCCCGGCGCTCCTCAAAGCTGGGGCGAATCGGTTCTGGGGCGATGCGGGTGTAGACGCCATCCCGGAGCCCCTGCTGGAAGGCTTTCTTGACGCGGCGGTCTTCGCCGGAATGAAAACTCAGGATGGCGACGCGGGCACCGGCCTTGAGGCAGCCGGGCAGGTGGGCCAGGAACTGGTCGAGTACCTGGAATTCATCATTCACGGCGATGCGCAGGGCCTGGAAAGTTCGTTGGAGGGTCACCCGGGTCTCTTCATCAAGCGACTCCGCTGGACATGTCGCCTTCACCACGGCCCGCACCAGGTTCGCCAATTGGGTGGTGGTGGCGATGGGGTGATCCTCGCCCGCCGCCAGGATGGCCTGGGCGAGGGTCAAGGCATGGGGCTCATCGGCGTTCTCGACGAACAGGCGAGCCAGTTCGTCTTCACCGAGACTTTGCAGCAGCGCCGATGCAGGTCGCCCCCGTTGGGGATTGAGGCGCAGATCCAGGGGGCCTTCGGCCTTGTAGGTGAAGCCGCGGGCAGGGTTGTCGATCTGCATGGAGGAGACGCCGAGATCCGCCAGCACAAAATCAAGACCTTCGCCGATTTCATGGCGCAGATGCGGCAACCCCGCGAAGTTGATGCGGCGCACCACCAGCACGTCCTCGCCGAAACCCGCAGTGCGCAGCCGGGCCTCTGTTCGGGGCAGTTCGATGGGGTCCACGTCCAACGCGAAAAGCCGGCCGCCCGGCAGGAGATGCGGCAGGATTTCCGATGCGTGGCCACCGAAGCCCAAGGTGGCGTCAAGGCCCGTCTCGCCGGGCTGTGGCGCGAGAATCTCCAGGATTTCGCGCACGCAGATGGGACGGTGTGTGCCCGCAGGCGTGTGGCCCCGCGCCCGGACCTTTTGCATCTCATCGGAATGCACATCGGAATCAAATTCTTTGTATTTGTCCTGGAATCGGCGCGGGTTGCTGCCCTTGTAGCGCACCCGCCGCTTCCACTGGGATTTCTCATCGGCCATGGGGTGATTGTCGCCCAGGGCGGGGAGCGGCGATAGCACCGCCGCCAAGCCGGGAGCCGCTTCCCGGTATGGCCCCGCTCAACCACAGGCATGGCTCCTGCGTATGCACTCCGTCGCCCGTATTCAACAAACCCGTTTTCTGGAGCTACCATGCCTCGCGACCGGTCTTTGTTCTTGCTGTCCGTGGCCCTGGCCTGTGCCTCGCTCTCGGCCCAGGAACCAGCCCCGAAGCCAGCTGAGCAGGCACCTGCGGTGACCCTGGAAAAAGCCCAGGAAAAGGAACCTGAAAAAACTCCCGAATCGCGTGAACATTGAGGCCCCGTTATATGGTCAGCAGCGTTGGCAATACCTACGATGGCAACAGTGTCCAGGCCAGTCTCGGGTGGCATTTCTGATCCCCGCGACCCCTGCTGGACAAACACAGGAATGGGCCTTGCGTAATGGTTCGTCCACCCCATGCTGGATACGCCCCCGGGTGATCCATTGGTGTATTTCTGTCCGATCTTTTGTACTCCGGACGCGCTCACTGAAGCCGCCAGCGGAAGGTCTGCGGTTATCACTGGAAGCATCCTGGCGATCGATGAAGCTGTGCTGGAATTTACTAGTGTCCGGTTAAAAGTCGAACAATGGCAATGGGTTAGAGAAGGCATCTTCACGGATCCGGATTTCCTCCTTGGCAAAGGCGCACCGGAACTCGATTTTCTCGAAAACGGACACCGACAGAATCTGTAGCAATTG
>JANXQX010000186.1 GCA_025353305.1 Holophagaceae bacterium | reverse complement strand
ACCACCGCCAGGATCACTGCGAACACCGCGAACTTGGCCCAGTTGCTGATGTTCATGCGCTTGAAGCCGCGGTGATAGACCCGCAGTTCGAAGAAGATCATGGGGATGAAGCTCAACATGAAATGGAATGCGTAAAAGCGGGTCACCGTGGCGGGGCCGATGGACGTCCCGCCTAGCAGGATCTGGGCGGTGGTCTTGCCCTGGTTGGTGGCATTGATGAAGTCGCCCAACGGAATCCAGCTTGGATTCTTGTCCAGGTAGGTGGGGAAGGTGGCCATCACCTTGGTGGCCCACAGGGCCCGCTGATTCCAGATCAGCAGGTAGCCCGTCAGTCCTGAATACATGCCGATGATAAGCAGCAGCATGGCGATGATGAAGCTCAGCTCATAGGGCTTCTTGTAGTCGCCGGTAAACCAGATCCGGTAGCACTTCATGGTGGCCAGGATGATGAAAGCATCCGTCCCGTACTTGTGGAGGCCCCGGACCATGGCGCCGATGGGGATCACGCCCCACTTCCAGTTGGCCTGGATTTCCTCGACGGACCGGAAGGCCTGATCCGTGACCGGAATGTAGAAGATCATCAGGATCAAACCGCTGACGATAACGATCAACCAAACGAAATACCACATGCCCCCGATGCTGTACCAGGGGTTGGTCTTGGCCTTCTCGACGTGGGATTCGTCGAAGAGGTCCATCTTGTCCCAGCGCTCAGCCAACCAGCCCCAGAGGCTGGGGCCAAGATTCCAGAACCAATGCCACAACTGGCCGGCGACGCCGCGCTGGGGCAGCAGGCCGCGGAACCAGGCCGGGCGGCCCATGAACCAAAGGATGATGCGTTCGAGAAAGTCAGCCAACGCCGCCTCCTTCCGTATCGGTGATGACGATTTGGCCGTCCTTGATGTCGAACTTCATGAAGCGCGGCGGACGCGGAGCCGGACCTGACACAACCTTGCCGCGCAACGATATCCCGGTGCCATTGTCCTGCTTGCGGGTCGGATCATAGACCGATAGGTGGCAGGGACACGCAAAATAGGGATGCACGGGTTCTGGTGGCTTGTAGTTGTAGCCGCCATGCAGTTCAGATGGATTGGTGATGAAATTGAAGGTACAGCCCAGGTGCGGGCAGATGCGCTGGACCACGACGAACCACGTCTTCTGATCGGCCGGGTCTACGCCGGGAACATCATTGGGCAACCGCACCACGAACCCAGGTATCTTCGCGCCCTGGGTCTTGCGGGAGCTGTACTCCACGGATGTCCGGACGTAGATGAAATCCTTGAAATCCCATGGATTTTTCAGCTCGGAAAGCTCTGCCACGATCTGATTCGCGCTGCCCGCTTCGTCGGGTGGTGCCATGGTGGCATTAAGGCCCCCGGCCATGGTGGGCTTGAAGTACCGCATGATCGTGTGCATCGCGAGGAGCGCCCCACCCAGAATCGGAATGGTGGTCGCCCCCTTGAGGAACAGGCGTCTTTGGTTATCGGTCAGCATGTCACCCTCACTCGTGCTCGTAGGTCTTGCTGCGCACGCCGTCCACCAGCGACCACCGCTGCTCTTCGGTGAGCAGGCCCCGCCAAGAAGGCATGGCGGACCATTGATGGACGTAAAGGCTCAGCGCCTGGGAGGACATGGTCTCCTTGATGGGCTGGGGAATCCTGCGGAACTGACCGCCTTCTGAGATGCGCCAGAACAGGAACTCATCTGTGGTTTCCGCCATCGCCTTGCGGTTCTGGAAGTTGAAGGGCATGGGATTCAATTGCTTGCTCAAGGGGCCGTTGCCCTTGGCGATGTCGCCGTGGCACACGCTGCAATTCTCGCCATAGATTTTCCAGACATCAGCGAAGTTGGAGACACTCTTGACGGCGATGGCACGGCTCCAGACGTAGAAGATGGAATCCCACACGGGAACCGAATCGCCGGAAATGAACTCCAATCCACCTCGCTGGATTTGAATGGAATCCGTCCAACCCAGGCCCAGTTTGTACTGGACCTTTCCACTGGCGTCTTTCACGGGCTTCTTGTCGGGCCCCAAGACGGGGCCGGGATGCTGAATCAGCTTGGCATTCGCGACGCCCAGCTTATCGGGCATCGAGCCGTAGGCGATGAGCTGGAAGAGCTGTCCCGGCGTGCGCTGGAAGCGCCAGTCGCGATCATTGAAATTCGGTCCGTTGAGCGGCTTGGTTTCCGGCATCCGCCCCTCTTTCTCCAGGCCCTTCCGCACTGCCTGCTGGTCGACGGGAAGACTGGCTTCCTTCGAGAGATCCAGTTGCTCCTGCGCAGTCAAATAGGTGCCGTGGCAGGAGGCGCAGTTGGCGTTGTAGACTTCGCGGCCCTTGAGGGCTGAAGGCATGTTGTTGGGATAGAACACCGAATCCGAACCGATTTCCAGGCTGGGAGCGCCGCCCCCCTCAGCCTTAGGAAGGCCGCTCTGGGCGGATCTCTTGGTGGTCAAGCCTTCGTCCGAACAGCCGATCGCCGCAAGGGCAGCCATCGCCAAGGACAGGAGGGAAAATGGGAACAGGGGTTTCAATCGCATGGTCTTCAAGTCCCACTGGGGCGGATCCAGGCGAGTACAGCCCAGACGAGAATGATCAGGTACAGGATGACGAGCGCGAAAGGAGCCTTCCCGTGGCCGATTTTGGTACCGGAGACTTCTTCCATGGGTTCTTCATCATGCGGATTCTTCATTGGATCGGTTGCCATGGTGACCTCACTTGGCTTTGGCAGGAATTGGCTTGGTTGGAAGCGCCGCACTTGCTGGGCTGGCCGGGGCTGGGACTGCCTGGCTCGGCAGCTTGCCATAGTCGCTTTCCATGCCCTCCAGCTTGCCAAGGCCCTTGTTGCGGGCCACATACTTCAGGAAGGCCGCCAATGTAAGGCGCTGTTCGGCCGTGAGCGTGTACTCCCAGCGCGGCATTTGTGTGGACGGCACACCACGGCTGATGCGCCAGTACCAGGTGTCCACGTTGTAGCGCTGGAATTTGTCATCCCAGAAATTCGCCGGACGCTTGGTCATGCTTGAGGCTGCCTGGCCATGGCCATTGGCATTCAATCCGTGGCAGGCAGCGCATTGGTTATTGAATAAGCCTTTGCCGTAGTTGGCGTACTTGCGCTTGGTCATCAAGGCCTTCATCTGAAGGGGATCCGTAGGTTCTGTCTCGGGCTCCTTGAAATCAAGTTCGGTCCAGGCATAGAAACTTGGAACTTCCTCCCGCTTTTTTTCGAGGGATTCTTCGGTGACTTCAATCCCATTGATCCTGTTTTTGTTTACGATCACCAGCAAAGTGCCCCGGGCAGCCTGAGCCTCGTGACTGGTCCCGAAAAGCAATTCCTCGATCTCCATCCTGTATTTGAACGGGACCTCAAGGTGCTCCTCGTAGCGCTTGTTGTTCAGAGCCTCCTGTTCTGAGGGCGTGTAGTTCCACTTGGCCAGGGTTTCCTGGGTGCCCTTGAACGGGCCGGTGGTCCAGGTGAACGGCTCCAGCCGCGCATGCCTCAACTTGCCTGTTTCGGGATCCAGGGCACGGGTTCCGTCGGGGCCCATGCCCTGAAGGTAGGATGTCAGGTCGATGAGCTCCTGGTTGGACAGGTAGTCAAAGCGCGGCATGTTGGAACCTGGCTTCACATAGCGCGGATTCTGATGATGGAGCATATGGTACTGGTCCGGGAACTTGCCGCCGATGTTCGCCAGATCAGGACCGGATCGCTCGGAGCCGATGAGGTGGTAGGCATCGTAGTAATAGTCCGAGGCCTTGGATTTCGGACCGTGATCCCAGTCCTGGGGACGACTCACCATGGAATGGCAGTACCAGCAGCCTTCCCGCTTGTAGATCTCGCGGCCTCGCAATTCCTGCGAGGTGTAATTGCGTAGATCCTTGGGCTGGGCGGGCCGGAAGGTGAAACGCGGCACCAGCACGACCACAAAAATGATGCTGGAAAGGATCAAGCCCATGCCGATGGAGGGATAGAGATAATTGGCTCGGGTAGTACTCATCGTGTCGGTTCCTCTACCTTTGAATCGGATCAGGCCTGGGTTGCGGAGGGCATGTTTGTCGTAACTGGGGCAGCTTCCTCAAGGGGGTCTTCAAGGGGTTCCTCTTTGAAGACCAGGGTCTTGAAGATGTTGTAGACGAAGAGCAGCTGCCCGGTGACGATCAAAAGCCCCGAGAAAGCACGCATGGCCATGAAGGGGGCCACCATGATGACGCCGCGGTAGACCGGAGTGCCCTCCTCCCAAGCGGAAGCCTGGATGAGGCCGGCGATAGTGAGGGAAGTCATCATGATCACCGTGCCCACCAGCGAGAGCCAATAATGGGCGTTGGCCAGGCGGCGGCTATACCACTGGCGGCCACTGACGCGCGGCACGCAATAGTAGATGGCGCCCCAGGCGACAAACCCGAACGTTCCCAGCAAGGCGAAGTGGGCATGGCCCACCACCCAGTGGGTGAAATGCAGATACCAGTTGATCCACCGCGTCGCCTGAAAGGGGCCCGTGAAGCAGGTCAGCAGGTAGAACCACATGGCCGTGATGATGAACCGTAGGGGAATATTGGTGCCGAGCATGCCCCACTTGCCCTTCATGGTCAGGAAGAAATTCACCAGCACGCTCATCACCGGTACGAGCAGCATGATCGAAGAAATCACGGCCACGGCCTTCAGCCACTCTGGCACCGGGCTTTGCAGCAGGTGGTGGGTGCCCGTGGGCGTGTAGAACATGGCGATGGTACTGAACCCCACGATGCTGAGCAGGTGGGAATAGAGCGGATTCTTGGTGATCTTGGGCAGGAAATAATAAGTCAGGCCGATGCCATTGGTCGTGAACCAGAGGCCCAGGATGTTGTGGCCGTAGAACCAGTTCGCGATGGCATCCCCGGCCCCGGGGACATCGAAGAACACCTTGTTGCCGATGATGTAGACGATGGGAAACCACATGGTGGTGCCGGCCACGTACCAGGTCGTCACGTAGAGCTGTTTTTCCTTGCGGTTCAGGACGGTCATCCAGATTAGCCAGCAGTAGAGCAGCAGCGCGGCCAGCAGGGGGATGTCCAGGAACCAGGGCAGCTCGGCGTATTCCCGGCCCTCCGTGATCCCGTTCGTGAGACAGAAGATCCCAGCGACGATGACCGCGTTCCAGGCCAGCATCAGGATGTTGCCCACCCGCTCGCTATGGAGCTTGGTGCGGCAAAGTTCGGGGATCACATAGAAGATGGCTCCAACGGTGGACATGGAAATGAACCCGAAAGCCACCACATTGATGTGGGTCGGTCGGAGGCGGCCAAAACTCAGCTGGGCCACCCCGTGGACCAGATCGGGTGCGTAGTATTCCGTGGCTGCGATCAAGCCGAACAACGTACCCACCAGCGCCCAGATGGCGCCGGAGATCATGAACCGCTTGGAGGTGCTGTGCTCCACGTCCAGCCAGACCAGAAAGCGGTCCCACCAGCTCTCAAATCCTGCATCAAGTTTTGTGTCGAGTCTCGCATCCATGGGCGGATTCCCTAAGCCGTTGCGGCGAAAAAACTTTGGTCACTCGAATGGTGGCCCGGCATAAGGGGCCGTAACAAAAAACCAAAACTGCATTGGTTATTCAGTAACGGCCTCTGATCGAAGCCGTCGCGAAAGACAGGTGCAACCCTAAGGATCAACAAAGTGATCCATGGCTGCCCATTCCCCGCTTGGTGTTCCACAGTTTGAAATGAGCAGGGGGGACTGGTCTAGTGAAAAAATCTCGAAATCGAGGGCATCCTGGTCTTGGCCCTTTGTTCCCGCGCTCTCCAACGCCTTAGGGGTCGTTACGTGGTGGCCAGTGCACTTCTGGCCAGACTGTTAAGGCCTTATGTCGGGCGCAGGACGACGCAGGCTGGTACACTCGCGCCCATGCTCTGCTTCATGGACATGATCATCGTCGGCCTCGATAAATGGGGATCTCCGTGACCGCCCCTCGGATACTCGGGGGGCAGCGCTATGCCTGGGTGGCCAATCTGGCCTCGATGGAGGCCGGGCCTGGCCACTCGGCCTGTGCGTGGCATCTGGTCCGGCGTGAGGGCGATGGTGCGCGGTATCTTTTGCAAATCTGGGATCCGAGGCCACCAGATAAGGAACTCGATCAGATCAAGGAAACTTTCCTTAGCCGTTTCCTGGATGGGGAGCCCTGGGATCCCTCGGGGTGCCGCTTCGGTTTCGATGAGACCCAGATCTGGTTCCTGCAGGAACTTCCTGGAACGCCCTTGCCTCGTCTCGCTTCGGAATGGACGGGACCGCAACGCAAAGCCTTTGGAAAGCACATTGAGAAAATCCTGGCCCAGAGCTCCCACCCTCGACTGCTCTGCCTTGATGTGATGGGCTTGAAACCTGGACTTACTTTGGTGCCCCGGGTCATCGGAACGCCGCCCCGGACCCTGGAAGCGTTCATGGGTGAGCTGAACGCGTTGGAGACCCTGCCTGCCACTGGACCAGCATCCCTGCCTTTCGAACACCCTCGCGAGCTCTCGGATCCACCCACGGCACCCATCCGTGGCCGCGGCCAGGAGATGACGGTGCTCAAGTCCCTGATGTTCGGACTGAGCGCCCCAGCGCCCATGGAACGGGTCACGGTCATTCAAGGCGAAGAAGGCCTCGGCCAGGATGAATTGGCGGCCTGGTCCGCCGCCTCGGCCCAGACCGAAGGAATCTGGGTCCACCATCTCGAGACGCTGCTGGATGAAGAACCCGGAGCCTTTCTTGAACGCCTGCTCCAAAGCCTGCTCTTCGGCGCCGAAGCAGAACTTTATGCCCAGAAGCCGGATGTGGCCCGGACCGTGTCGCGGCGTGTACCCGCCTTCGCTTTCCTGACGGGAGGCAGAACCAAATCCCCCGGTGGCCCCGTGGAGATGGAGGAGATCAAGGCCGCTCTGAACGCGATGGAATTCGCCATGTCCATCCACCATCGGCTGATCCATCTCTCCACTTTGGAGCGTGCGTCCAACGAAACCCTTGGCCTGGTGCGCGATCTGGTGCTCAGCTCCAAGATCCCCTGGCTGCTTTGCGCGACCCGCAGCCCTCACCTGAAGCCCCTGCTCTCGGCCTTCCGCGGGGATTCCCAGGAAGTCTCCGTCGTCAACCTGGACCGCATGGAGGACGAGGATCTCCACGACATCCTGGGTGATCTGCTCGGCCCCCACGAGCTCCCCAAGGATTACCAGAAGGACCTGTTCCGCCTCAGCCTGGGTAATCCGGGCCTTCTGCTCAGTTTCCTTGAGCTGGCTCAGCAGGAAGGGAACATCACCTCCCACGGAGGAAGATGGGTCCTGGTGCACGGGAAACGCCGCACGCCGCAAGCGCACGAAGACCTGGTGGGAAAAATTCTCATGGGCCGCCTCTCGCGGCTGGGTCCGGCCGCCAGCGTGCTCGTCAGGCTGCTCGCGCTGGCCGACCATCCGCTTGATCCGCAGGTGTTGGGCGCCGCGCTTGGGTTGGCTGGTGATCCCTTGGAAGACGCCCTGGCCGCGGCCGTGAATTCGCGATTGGTGCAGATGCAGGATTCCCGCGCCAGCATCCCCGATGCCCGGCTGCGGGAACTGGTGCTCGCCAATACGCCCCAGCCCGAACTCAAACGCCTCGCCCGGGCCCTGCTGGGCGCCATGGAGCCCGACGGCCGCGCCATGCTGAGCGTGCGGCTGAATTCCCTCGCCAATGATGATGCCTCGGCTCTGGCCCAGGTGATGCAGGCCATCGAATCCCAGTCCCTGCCCCCCCTTGAAGCTCAGCGGATCGTGGACCAGGCGCTGCAACTCCACCCCACGGCACCCCAGCAGGTCCGTCTCTGGGAATTTCTCGCGGATGCCTGGGTTACGTCTCCATCGGCGCCCCAGGTTCTGGAATCTTTTGGCCTGGCCATCGCCGCCATGGAGGGAATTCCTGAAACCGCCGATGGCGCCCATGCCAGCCAGCTGGCGCGGTTGTTGCGGAAAAAGGCCCGGCAGGAAATCCGGCTGCGGCGCTTCGTGGACGCCCAGACCTCGATCCATGAAGCGGCAGAGCTGCTGGTGGACCATCCCTTGCATCCGGAGCAACCCCGATTGCGGTTGGCCCTGGGGCGGGTCTATCTCCTCCAAGGGTTCCACCACAAGGGGCTTCGCGCCCTGGAGGAAGGCCTGCAACTGCTTAGTTCCAGCGGCGCCAAGGGCAATCGCGAAGACCAGATGGCCCTGCTTCTGGAATTGGGCCAGGCCCTGGCGCACCAGTCCCAATTCCAGCGCGCGGTGGCCATGCTGCAAAGCGCCCAGCGGCTGCTTGAACATGAACAGAATTTCAAAGGCCTGGTAGGCGTGAATATCGCCCTCGGCCACGTCTACCAATCCCAGGGCCAGCCCGAAGCGGCCCACACCCTATTCCGGGAAGCGCTGCGCACTTCTCGCGTTCAAGGCAGCCTGGAAGGCCAGGCGAAAAGCCATTTGGCCCTGGGCATGTTCCGTAGCGTTCAGCAATGGCTAGGGCCCGCCCTCAGCCATCTGGACCTTGCCCTGGAGCGCTTTCAAAGGCTGGAGGACCAGGTCCTCACGACCCACACCCGGATTTGGAGAGCGCGCACGCTGGCCGCTCTGGGTGATTTCGTGGAGGCTGAACACACGCTGTTGCAGGTCCTCATGCTTCCCCAGCAGGGGCTTACACCTTTGGAACAGGGCGATCAGACCTTCCTTCAAGCTGAGGTCGCCGGCTTCCAGTCCTCGTGGCGGGATGCCTCCAGGCTTTTCCAGAATTCCGCTTTGCTCTATGAAGCCTCGGGGCTGGTGTGGCGGCAACGGCTTTCACTGCTGCGCCATCTGCAAGCCGAAGCCCAGGAATCCCTGCGCAGCAAGAATTCAAGTTCCCTTGAATCCTGCTGGACCCTGCTTGAACTTCTCAAAGGCCCCGTTGAAGGGAGCGGCTCCAGGTGGCTGGAACTCGAATGGCACAAAGCCCACGCGCTGTTACTCACCACCACGGAAATGAACGAAGCCGTGGCCACGGAAACCCTGATGACCTGGGGCGAGGTGGGCGCCGCGGCGCGCGAGCTCAGGTTCCCGGCGATCGTGCTGGAGGCCACCGCCCAGGGCGCGGATCTCCTGTTGAAACGCGGAGAAAGATTGGGCGCCCGGGGCAAGCTTCAGGATGCCTTTCAAAGCTTCCAGGAGCTCTGGACCCGCGTGCCCGAAAGCCATGAGACGCTCTTCCTTGGCCGCACGGACATTCATCG
>JANXQX010000142.1 GCA_025353305.1 Holophagaceae bacterium | reverse complement strand
TGGTCAGCCGGCGCTCGGCGATGAGCAGATCCACCACGCGGCCATAACTGCGGGAACCATCGACCTGGCCCTGGGTCTTAAGATAGCCATCGTAGACCCTGCCCTGCACACGGCTGAACCGACCCCTGTGTTCTCGCAGCCATGCGGTCTCCGCGGCTTCGTCCGCAAGGACTCCGGGTCCCAAGGAAGCCCGAATCTCCTTCCATGCATTTGGGCGCACAAACCAAAGCTGGGCCATGGCCTCCCCCAAAGCTGCGCGGGCCCCCGAGTAACGGAACAGTGGATCGGGGTGCAGGCGGCAGGCGAGATAGCCGATGAAATTCGCTTCGTCTTCCCGCGCGATGCCCTGCTGGTGGGCCATCTCGTGGCAGACGCTGAAAGCCAGCGCCGGTGCTGGCGTGCTTCCATTCAAAAGAGCTTCGCCTGTCCATGGGATGTACATGCCGTAGGTGAGGGAACGGGACATCAGCGGACCCATGATCGCAATCTTTGGCCGGGTTGGTTCCTGCAGCACTCCAGGCAGCACCGGCGCAACTACTCCGCGAAGGCGCGCATAGCCATCGTTCCGGCGGTCCAGCACCATTCGACGGTCCACGCGCAGGACCCCGCGTTCATCCGATGGCAGATCCCTGCGCAACAGGTTCGCCTCCAGGGCGAGTTCCTCACAGAGGCTCTGCAACTCAATAGCGGTGGGCGCCTTCGAGGGCCACGCCAGTGTGCTGGCGATGGAGGGGCGCAGGTAATTCAAGCCCCATAGCAGCACGAAACTGGCATAAAGTAGCCCCGCAAGCGCAAATAGTCCGGTTACCCACCGCAGCAATCGCATAAGGATTCCCGGAGTCCCTGCCAACAGGGATCGCAACAGCCCTGCCAGCGACACGGCCATGCCTGCAAGAATGAGGATCAACAGCACTTCACCCAGAGACCATTGCACCAAGCTTGCAGGCCAGGAGATGAGGCGTGAAAGCAGCGGAAAGATCCGTTCAGCGTAGAGCCATTCGACTAACCCAGGATTCCACCCCGCGAGCCAGAATAGGCCATACCCCACAGGCAGGAGCAAGGAAGCCATCCACGTACTTCGTTGAGGTTTTTTTTCCGATAATTTGAATTCCACGTTACATCCAGTCCCACTGGTATTTCAGCACAACAGTACAAAAAGAAATGGGCCCCAACCGGGGCCCATTCTTTTCCCAAAGGGAGATCCTGATCAGAATCCGATCTGGAAGGACACCACCAGGCTGTCCCCCCCCTGCTCGCCGGTCTGGCCGACAGAGGTCCGGGGTTTGAAGAAGTTCTTGCTGCGATGGATGTAGTCGATCTTCATCTTTCCATAGGCGTACTTGGTGGGGTTGAACAGGTAGTTGTAGCCCACGATCATCTCGGTGAATTTCGGAGAGTAATCGCTGCCTGCTTCCAGACCGGTAATGGGCATGTAGGGGTTGGCGGCGGTATACCAGTCGTTGCCCTGGTTGTAGTTCAGCGAGTCGTAACGGGCGGTGATCCAGTGCTGGCCCATCTTGTAGGCCCCCGAAACCACGATGCCCAGGAACTTCTGGTCCAAGTGCTCGCGGCTCACGTTTGTCGTGGTGGAGAAGACCGTGGGATAGCGTCGGCCCAGGAGGCCCGTCATCACATCCACGTCAGCATGCCACTTTGCCGTGTCATAGACGTAGTAGACGCCCATGTTCGTGGTCTTGTCCTTATTGTCGATGATGTCGGCCGCGGAAGGATTCGAGGGTGAAGCCGGGAAGGTTCCCGCGACCATACCCACGTCCTTCACATCCGATCCACCTGCGCGGTAATAGAAGGCGAATTTGTTCTCGGAACCATAGGCCATGTCCAATTTAAAGTAGTAGTCCTTCTGGGCATTCACGTCGTTGGTCCTTCCCGAGGAAAGGTCCGATACGCCGTTGAAGATCCCGAAGTTGAGCCTGGCATTGAAGGCCTTTGGGTCACCAAAAGCGTAAGTTGCAAGGATTCCGCGGTCGCGCTTCTCACCCCATTGGCGGGCCATCATGGAACGGTCGTAGAAATACAGGGCGGGCCCACCCATGGCTGAATCCAGGGTGATGGCAGGTTTGAACTGGCCGATCTTGATGGTGAAGTCCTTGTCGAGCTTCCAACTGATGTTCGCATCCAGCAAAGGGGCCTGACCGGCCGTGTTGGCGATGTTGGGCTCGTAGATGGCGTTCCATGTGACATCATCCGTGATCTTGCCGTTGAAGTGGATCTCGGTGCGCCGGATGTTGAAGGTGTTCTCGTTGAATGCCGCGGGCAGCGCCGAAGTGGCATACCTGGAAGAGGATGTGTTCAGGCGGAGATTGTTGTCCAGCATCTGGGTGTACCAGACTTCCACGACACCCGTGACTTTCACATCCTGGGCGCACAGGGCTGAGCCAGCCAGTGCCAGGCTGATAAGAGGTAAAATTGTTTTGCGCATTTATAGGCTCCAAAATGGGATCGCCGCATCCAGAGGGACGGCAGTTCAGGGGATCGGATGGCTGGAAGTTTATTCACCCGTAATCAGAATTCGTGCAGATGAAAATCAATATACCCCCATGAATTTATGGCCAGTCAATAAATTCTTGTGACTTTCTTGTGATTTTCGTCCGGAGCTTTGAGAACTAGAAGTGGCGGGCCTGTTTCCTTTTCATTGAGACTTCTCACTTGGGACCCATTGTCGCAATCAAATCGCCGGTCAACCGGCCACGGCCCTGGAATTTCATCACAATTCGCTATAAACAGGTTTAACACCAGGAATTCGCTGGACAGTGCTCCAAGCTCGGCATACCTTCAGACCGAAATCCTATTCAGACCAGATCTGGAAATGGGTAATATCCCTTAGCACTGACAGGAGGAAGCCCATGAAACGCAGCCTCATCGCCCTGGCCATTGTCGGGCTCGGCCTTTCCACGGCCGCTTGGAGCCAAGCGGTAAAGATTGGCGTGATCAACTCCACAAGCGGCGCGGAGGCGCCCATCGGCGAGACCATCAATAACGGCTACATCCTCGCTGTCGAAGACCTCAAGAAGAAGGGCATCAACGTGGAGCTGATCCGCGAAGATGACACCGGCAAACCGCAAATCTCCATGAGCGCCATGGAAAAACTTGCGACCCGGGACAATGTCGCGGGGGTGGTGGGACCTTATACCTCTGCCTGCGCCAACGCGGTTTCCAAGCTGGCGGAGAAATACCGCGTGCCACTGTTGGTGCCCGTGGCCTCCAAGGAAGACATCACGCGGCAGGGCCTCAAATGGCTGTTCCGGCTGAGCGCCACGACCGACGATTACGCCGCAATCCTGCTCAACATGGCCTTGAAACTTGGCAAACCAAAAAGCGTTGCCATCATCAATGAAAACACCGATTTCGGAACCTCCGCGGCCAAGTCAGCCAAGGCTTTCGCGGAAAAGAACGGGCTCAAGATCGTCGCGGAGGAGGCCTACGCCAAAGGTTCTCCGGACTACCGGTCCACCCTTACCAAGATCAAGGGCCAGAATCCGGACCTGGTTTTCATGGTGAGCTACGTGGCCGATGGCATCCTGCTTATGCGCCAGGCCCGCGAAGTAGGCTTGCAGCCCCAGGCTTTCCTGGGCGCCGGTGCAGGATTCGGGAATCCGGCTTTCGCCAAGGAAACGGATATCTCCAACAATGTCTTCTCCAGCACCCAGTGGACCGAGGAAGTGACTTGGCCGGGCGCCAAGGAATTCGCCAAGCGCTACCGAGAAAAGTTCAACAAGGAACCCGTGTACCACTCCGCCAACGCCTACGCCTCGCTGATGATCATGGGCGAGACGGCGGCGAAGGCCGGCGGCGACCGTGAAAAAATCCGCGCGGGACTGGATTCCGGCAAATGGAACGGAATCATGGGCGAAGTGAAGTTCCAGGATTACGACGGATACAACAACCAGAACAAGCACCCGATGCTGGTGGAACAGATCAAGAACGGCAAGTTCGAGACCGTATGGCCCACAACCTTCACCAAGAACAAGCCGATCTACCCCTTCCCTAAGTGGAAGTAGGCGCACCAGCAAGTCGGGGCATCCCGGTGGTGCCCCGACGGATCTGAGGGAATCCGCGGATGACTATATTTCTGCAATCTCTGATCAGCGGAATCCTGGTGGGCGGCGTCTACGCGCTCATCGGGATCGGGCTCACCCTCATCTTCGGCGTCATGCGGATCATCAATTTCGCTCACGGCGACATCATGATGATCGGGATGTACCTGACCTACATGCTTTTCAGCATGGCCGGAATCGACCCCTTCGTCTCCGTTCTCATCAGCTTCCCGCTGATGTACCTGCTGGGCGTGTTCCTCCAGAAAGTCCTCATCAACAGGGTGCTTGATGCGCTGCCCCAGAATCAGATCCTGCTGACCATCGGCATGGGACTGATCATGAGCAACACGATGATGCTGGCCTTCACCTCGGATTACAAAATCCTCTCCACCACCTATTCCTCATCCAGCATCTCGATCGGGGGGATCTCCATCTCCCAACCGCTGACCATCTCGTTCCTGATCACCGCCGTCATCACGGCCGGGCTTTATTGGTTCCTGGTGAAGACCAACACGGGGCAGGCCGTGAGGGCCACGGCCCAGGATCGTGAAGCCGCGCAGCTCATGGGCATCAACGTAAAGCGCATGTCCGGGATCGCTTTCGGGCTCGGCGCCGGACTCGCGGGCACCGCGGGCGCGCTCATCTCTCCGACCTACTACATCTTTCCCCAGGTGGGCAGCGTCTTCACCTTGAAGGCTTTCGTCATCACGGTGCTGGGCGGCATGGGCAGCGTCGTGGGGGCCGCCATCGGCGGAGTCATCGTGGGAGTGTCCGAATCCATGGGCGCGGTCTACATTTCATCAGGATGGAAGGACGTGGTGGTCTATGTGATCTTCCTATTGGTCCTGCTCTTCAAACCAAGCGGCCTGCTCGGCAAGTCACGGATGTAGGGGCGGACATGGCCACCACGACAACAACCTCCTCATCCAAGGCAGCTCTCGTCAAGCTGGCCATAGCCTTGCTCATCGTCGGAAGCCTCTTCGCAGTGCCGCGCTACGTGAGCAGCCCCTACGCCCTTCACATCATGATCCTTATCTTCCTGAGCACCATCATGGGGGAGAGCTGGAACATCCTGGGCGGCTACACCGGCCAATATTCCGTGGGCCACGCCGCCTACTTCGGCGTGGGCGCCTACACCACCGTGATGCTCATGCAGTTTCGCCAGGTGCCGCCGTGGATCGGAGTCTGGGCTGGCATCGCGGCCGTCCTGGTGGTGGCCCTCATCATCGGGTCCATCTGTTTCCGCTTGAGAGGGCCTTATTTCGTGCTGGCCTCCATCGCGGTGGCGGAAATCATGCGCTTGTCGGCCACCAACCTCAACTCAATCACCAAGGGCGCCGAAGGGATTCTGGCCACGGAGATTCCGGTGTTCAAGATCGGTGAGCACGTGGTGACCGACTTCCTCACTAAAGTGCCCTTCTATTACATCGGTCTCAGCCTGGCGCTCATCACGATCGCGGTGACTTGGGGGGTGCAGCACTCAAAGCTCGGCTACTACTTCCAGGCCATCCGCGAGGACCAGGATGCCGCTCATTCCCTGGGCATAAACATCCCCTTGTACAAGAACATCGGCTTGGCCATCTCAGCGACACTCACCGCTTTGGCCGGTAGCTTCTACGCCATCTACGTGGGTTTCGTGGATCCCACCACCGTTCTTTCCCTGGATCTCAGCGTCCAGATCGTGCTCGTCTGCATCATCGGTGGCATCGGCACCATCTACGGCCCGGTGGTCGGCGCCATCGCGCTGGTTCCCTTGTCGGAAGCCCTGCGCAGCAACGTCATCGCGGAAGGCATCTTCAAGACCGGATTCGTGGACCCGGCCTCGGCCACTGGAACCTTCCTCAAGGAGAATCTGGCCCACGCCCACGTGCTGATCTACGGAATCCTGGTGGTGATCGTGATCCTCTTCATGCCCGAGGGGGTGCTGGGCTTCATCCGCAAGCTGGGCTCACGGATGAAGAAAGGAAAGGCGTGATGGCCATCCTGGAAATCCAGCACGTCAGCAAGTTCTTTGGCGGCCTGGCTGCCAACTCGGATGTCTCCTTCAGCATGGAGGAAGGCATGATCATGGGCCTCATCGGGCCCAATGGAGCCGGCAAGACCACGCTCTTCAACTGCATCACCGGCTATTATCCGCCCTCGAAAGGCGATGTCTTCTTCAAGGGTCGGCGCATGAACGGCCTGCAGCCGGACAAAGTCTGCAAGCTGGGCATGGTGCGCACCTGGCAGAAGGTTCGGCCACTGGGCAAACTTAGCGTCGTGGACAACGTGATGGTGGGCGCGCTGTGCCGCACAAACTCCCTGAGGGTGGCGCGCGAAATCGCGATGGAACAGATTGAAGTGGTGCACCTTTCCCACAAGGCGGACTTCCTGGCGGGAGGCCTTCCCATCGGCGAGCGCAAGAAACTGGAGGTCGCCCGCGTGCTTGCGACCAAACCTGACCTACTGCTGCTGGACGAAGTGATGGGCGGCCTCAATCCGAGCGAGAGCGAGGAAATCATCCGGCTCATCCTCGACATCAAAGCCAGGGGCGTAAGCCAGATGGTGATCGAACACGATATGAAAACCATCATGCGGATCTCGGACCGCATCGTGGTGCTCAATTCCGGGGAGAAACTCACCGAAGGTTCGCCGGATGAAGTTGTCCAAAACCAGGCCGTCATCGATGCCTACCTGGGTGAGAGCCATGCTTAAGATCGAGAACCTCAGCTTCAGCTATGGCGACATGCGCGTGCTCTGGGATATCAGCCTGGAGGTGAACGAAGGCGAGATTGTCACGGTCGTCGGAAGCAACGGCGCGGGGAAAAGCACCACCCTCAAAAACATCTCCCGCACCGTGAAACCCGGCAAAGGCTCGATCTCGTACAACGGCGCGGAGCTTATGCGGCTCGAATCCCACCAGGTGGTTGAGCTAGGCGTCGTCCAAGTGCCCGAGGGCCGCAAGATCTTCCCGGAAATGTCAGTGCTCGAAAACCTTCGGATGGGGTCCTACGTCAAGGCCACCCGTGCTGACCGCGCCCGCAACCTGGAAAGGGTCTTCACCTTTTTCCCCAGGCTGGCGGAGCGGGAGAAACAGCTGGGCGGCACCATGTCCGGCGGCGAGCAGCAGATGCTCGCCATCGGCCGCGGCCTCATGGCCAACCCGAAGCTGCTGATGCTGGACGAACCGAGCTTGGGCCTCTCACCGCTCCTAGTGAAGAACATCTTCGAGATCATCCAGGGCATCAACCAGCAGGGCGTCACCATCCTGCTGGTGGAACAGAACGTCTACCAGTCGCTCCGCATCGCGCACCGGGCCTACGTCATGGAAACGGGCCGCGTGGTGCTCACCGGCAAAGGCGAGGACCTGCTGAACAATGACCACGTGAAGAAAGCGTTCCTGGGCATGTAGGAGAAAGCCATGACTAAAGTCGAAAAATGGATGACCAAGAACCCCATCACCATCGAGCAGGATGCTTCGATGATCGAGGCCATCCACATGATGAAAGAGAAAAACATCCGACGCCTGCCCATCATGGACAAAGGCCGTTTCGTGGGTCTCGTCACCGATCGGATGATCAAGGATTATTCACCCGGGAAGGCCACCTCACTGGACACCTGGGAAGTGCACTACCTTCTTTCGAAGACTCCAGTGAAAGAGGTGATGAATCCCACTCCGCACACCGTAACGGCTGATACAGAGCTGGCAACGGCGGCCCAGGCCTTCCTAGACCACAAGCTGTACGGGCTTTGTGTCGTGGATGAACATGGCAACCTGGTGGGCATCATGTCGGTGGGGGACATACTGAGGGCTGTGGTGACCGAGTTCCCGAAGCTTTGATTTGAAGTTCTGCTGGCATC
Source organism: Holophagaceae bacterium (assembly GCA_025353305.1). The sequence goes on along the minus strand of JANXQX010000142.1, from coordinate 9,687 downwards.
ACGCGTTCCGGGCCAGTCCCCCTCGCTTTGGTTCGCGGAGGGAGCTGGCCCGAAACGTCAGAGGAGCGGTTAGAAGATGAAGTACTGGAACTGGACGTTGATCTGATCATAGGAATGCTGTTTGGTCAGGGCCGTTCCAACCACTACGTTTTCCGGCTTGATATTGTTGTAAAAGATTTTCACATTGGCGTTGTTCCCCTTGAGCCAGAACGCTAGGCCGCCGCCGATGCGGGTCTCATCCAGGTTGGTGGCGGTGTGGACGTCGAAGGTCTTCTTTTCATAGCGGAGGATGGGGCTGAACTTCAAAGCGCTGAAACGGTATCCCGCCTCGGCGGAGAGTCCGCTCTGTTTGGTCAACGACGTCAACCAGGTCTTACCGTCATAGTTGACCTGGTTCAACTGGAAGGTCAGCACATCCTTGTTCGCGAGGGGCCAATCGAAAAAGATGTCGTAGGCGCTGCCGGTGTACTCGTCCTGCTTGTCGTAGCCAAGGCCGATGGAGAGGATCTTTTTGGCCCCCGCATAGCTGCCTGCGTAGAACATGCCGGTCTCGGCGTCGAAAAAGTTGTACTGGAGTCGGCCTGCGATGCGCATGGCGTTGCGTGACTGCGTGAGGCCGTTGGGATCCGCGGTGGTGGCAGCACTCTCGGCGATCCGTTTGCCCTGGAAGGCACCCAGGCGATACTCGAATTTCTTGGCGATAAGCCCCCTGAATTGAACACCTGTATCCCGTCCAACATTGGTGCCAAAGGCTGCATTCTGGGAAAAGGAGTAGCTGAAGTAGTCCCAGGAGAGCAGGGAGGCGGCGCTCTGGTTGCTGTTATGTGCGAAGGGTATCAGGATCAGGCCGGCGTCGATCTTGAACTCGTCTCTAGCCTTCCAGGTGATGACAGCATCCTGGACCACCATGGTTGAGGTGTTTCCAGTGGCATTCGTGCCGGCCGTATTCGTTTTGCCCAGGTTGGCGGTATCCGTCTCGAAGAAGTATTCGAAGTCCGAACCGAGTGTGCCGCCAACAAGGAAACGGGCGCGGCGGAGGAACAGATTCTGAATGGTGCCGTCCTTGACAGGAGCGCCTATGGCCTCGTACTGGGGCTGGAACAGGAAGCCGAACTTGATCGAGGAATTGTCCGTCTTGATCTGTGTGGTGCCCTGAGCCATGGCCGGCAGGGCCAACCCGGCGACGAGGATTCCCCGCAGCAACCTGTTTGTGGACGGATGGGTGCAAATTGTCATTTAGGCCTCCGTGGCGCGGACTACGCCGGTTAGTGGAATGGGATCGGTTGATCCGATTAGTGAGGAGAAGTTGGGCAAATATACTCCAAGTCAGACTTGCAAGCCAGAATCCTGATGGAAATGATTTTTTTCTCTTTGAGTCGCCTCAAATGTCTGCCCTTAGGGGCGGAGTTTTTCTGAAATCAGTCTAAGTCAAGCCATCATTAGTCTTTGAGTGCTGGTACAGACCGCGGTCAGACCTGGGCTGAGCGGTGCTCCTCGATCAGGGAATTGACCACATCGGGCTCGGCCAGTGTGGAGACGTCGCCCAGCCCTTCGTATTCGCTGGCGGCGATCTTGCGCAGGATGCGGCGCATGATCTTGCCGCTGCGGGTCTTTGGCAAACCGGCGGCAATGTGGATGACATCAGGCGCGGCGAAGGCTCCAATGGCTTGGCGCACCTGTTCCTTCAGCATTCCAATGAGTTGTTCTGGATCCTCTTTGCCGAAGCCTTTATTGAGCAGCACATAGCAATAGATGCCCTGCCCCTTGAGTGCATGGGGATAGCCAACGACAGCCGCTTCGGCCACGGATTCGTGAGCGACAAGTGCGCTTTCCACTTCGGCGGTGCCAAGCCGATGGCCAGAAACATTGATGACATCATCAATACGTCCCGTAATCCAGTAATAGCCATCTTCGTCGCGCCGGGCCCCATCGCCGGTGAAATAGTAGCCCGGATACTGCGTGAAATAGGTCTCACGGAAACGCTTGTGATCCCCAAAAACAGTGCGCGCTTGGCCAGGCCAAGGTGTACCCAGGCATAGGGCCCCGGAGACACCATTGCCTTCCATGACGGCGCCCGTGGCCGGGTCCACGATGACGGGCTTGATGCCAAAGAATGGAAGCGTGGCGGAACCCGGCTTGGTCGGCGTGACACCTGGTAATGGTGTGATCAGAATGCCACCTGTTTCTGTTTGCCACCAGGTGTCCACCACCGTGCATCGGCCATCGCCAATGACGTCGTGATACCAGCGCCATACTTCTGGATTGATGGGCTCGCCAACGGTTCCAAGGATGCGCAACGATTTGCGGCTGTAGCGCTTGATCCATTCATCACCCGCTTGGGCGAGAGCCCGGAGCGCGGTCGGCGCAGTGTAAAGGATGTTCACGCCGAGATCATCCACAATCCGCCAGTAGCGGCCAGCGTCGGGGTAGAGCGGTGTGGATTCGAAGATAACGCTGGTGGCACCATTCGCCAGCGGCCCATACACGATGTAGCTGTGCCCCGTCACCCAACCGATATCGGCCGCGCAGAAAAAGATGTCGCCAGGGTGGTAGTCGAAGACCAGTTTGTGGGTGTATGCGGCATAGGTAAGGAAGCCACCGGTGGTATGCATCAAGCCCTTGGGTTTGCCGGTGCTTCCCGAGGTGTAGAGAACGAAGAGCGGATCTTCCGAGCCCATCCATTCATGCGTGCAGGTGCTGCGCTGCTTTGAGCATTCGTCATCCAGCCAATAGTCCCGGCCTGGCTCCATGTCCACTTCAGTGTCCGTGCGGCGAGCCACCAGAACGGTTTCCACGAAGGACATGCCTTCCACGGCGCGATCCACCGTCTTTTTCAGCGGCACCTTGCGGCCACCACGCAGGCCTTCGTTGGCGGTGACCACCACCTTGCAGTGGGCGTCCACGATGCGGTCCCGCAGGGATTCCGACGAGAACCCGCCAAAGACCACGGAATGCACTGCGCCGATGCGGGCGCAGGCGAGCATGGTGTAGATCAGCTCGGGGATCATCGTCATGTACAGGCAGACGCGATCGCCTTTCTTGACGCCATGGTGCAGCAACACGTTGGCCACGCGGCAAACATTATGTTTCAGTTCCCGATAGCTGATGTGGGTGTAGACGCCGGGCTCATCCTGCGCCCAGATGATAGCGGTCCGATCCGCCAGGGTCGGAAGGTGCCGGTCCACGCAATTGAAGCAGGCGTTGAGGCGCCCGCCCGAGAACCAGGCGAAATCGGCTTCTTCGTAGTCCGCATCCAGCACTGAAGTCCATGGGTGGAACCACGTGAGCGTCTTCGCCTGTTCGCCCCAGAACCACTCAGGGTTGTCCATGGAAAGGCGGTACAGGCGCTGGTATTCCTCCATGGTCTGGATGTAGGCGCGACTTCGGATGTCATCCTTTACGGGATACATGGCCTCGGACATGGCTCAACTCCTTATGGATCGGGATGGACACTCGCAGGTAGCAGGCACAATGAATGGAATTGGCCAGATCGGCGAAATGTTTGTCAGGGAATTCGAGAAGAAGCATACATCTTCCACGGAATCTGCAAACACTTTCCTATCAGCCCACCGTCCAGGAATCTTCGGATCGCTCATTCGGGCCCTCGCCGTACTCGGTCCTTTGATAACGCCTGGTGCGCACCACGGTTACGGTGCACGGCGCATGGGTGGCAACTTCGCCTGAGACGCTCCCGAGCAGGGTGCGCCTGGCTGAACTGGCCCGCGCGCCCATGACGATATGGTCCACAAAATTGGCGCGTGCATAACGCAGGATGGCGGTCGCCGCATGCGGAGCCTCCAGAACGTGGAAGCTGACCCGACCCTCTTCCAGGTTGAGCGGTTCAGCCCAATGCTTCAGTTCCACGAGCCGCTGGACATGTTTATTGCGGCCTTCATCATCCAGGGTGGTGTCGATGGTGATGACCCCCTGCTTCAACACGTTCAAGCAGGCCACCCGAGCTCCGGGCAAGGAGGCGAGGATCTGCGCAACCGTCACCCGGAGTGCTACAGCCAAGGGTCCTGATATTTCGGTAAGGTCTATTGCTACAGCTATTATTGGGGCATTGGTTCCAAAACTGGCAACCGTCCCGATCCGTGATGGCGCAGTCGGGTCCTCGCTGAACCTGCGTTTCAGCACCGTGGTAAATGAATCACGGTTCAATCGCTTGGAGCGCCCCGTGAGCTTGACTTGATCGGGATTCATCAATTCGAAGGCCAGTTGCGCCCCCGTCGGGTAGCGCCAGGCAGGATTCACCTCGAGGCAACGCAGGATGATCTCCTGGAACCAGTGTGGAAAGTCAGGCCTCAGCGCCCTAGGAGGAGGAGGATCCCACCAGAGCCGTCGTTTTAGACCCGAAAGTCGTTGGGGATCGCCAAAGGGGCGCGTGCCGGTGGCGAAGAAATACATCAAAACCCCAAGCGCGAACTGATCGCTTCGTGGGTCGCTGCGATGACCCATAACCTGCTCGGGCGCCATGTAGGGGGCGGTCCCATAGGGTAGGCGAAACTGCTCTGCCATCAGATCCGGGAGTTCGTCATGGTGTGATAAACCGTAGTCGATCAGCACGGCCTCGCCCGTGGGACGAATCATGATGTTGGAAGGTTTCACATCCAGGTGCACGACGTGCTGGCTATGAAGGCTATCGAGTGCCACAGCCACCTTCGCGCCGAGGGCCGCCACTTCGTCATAGGGCAACGGGAGCCGTTTTAGGCATTTCAGGAGGGGCTCTCCTGGTACCTGTTCCATCACGATGTAGGGCTGAACCATGAAGTCCCCAGCGGCGATGAACTTGGGGATATGCGGGCCCACAAGCCGCGGCAGGATCATCTGCTCCATCTCAAAGCCGACAATTGCGGCTGGATCGGCGCCCTCATTGAGCACTGGCGCCTTCATCAACATTGGCATGTCGAGATCCGGGTGCGAGACCTCCCAGATGGTGGCCATGCCGCCGCTATGAATCAATTTCCCGATTACATAGCCATCCACGGTGTCACCGGGTCTGATCCACCGTTTGCCCATGGCTTCAGTGCCCCCTACGTAAGCGATCAGCCAGGCTTTCGGGTAGTCCGGCCTTACGGATTTTCGCAGCCGTTGCCCCAATATCGTAGGGCACCCGCAGGTAGGTGATCTCGGCTTTCTTGGTATCCAGCAGCGCATAGGATGCGGCCGGATTCCCGTCACGGGGCTGGCCCACTGCCCCCAGCACCGCGAGCCAGCGGCGATAAGGGGGCATTGGGACAGCCACGCCCGACACGGGTTGGAAGGCAACAAGCTGTTCGTTGGCGTTGATCCCGTAGATTGCCGGTTTATGGACATGACCACAAAAAACCGCCTGCGCTTGACGTGCCTGGAGCGCGCGCGCGGCCGCGTTGCGGTCGTCGATGTAAAGCCATCGCCGATCTGATTGAAGATTCGCGTGCACATAAAGACGGGTTTCGTCTTCGATTCTCATGGGCAGGTTCGCAAGGAATTCCCGGGCATCGGGGCCGAGCTCGCCACGGGTCCAGGACATTGCGATTTGGGCCTCTGTTGTCAGGCTCTCCCGCAGGTCTGATACCGCGTTGTCGTGGTTTCCCAGCAAGGCAGAGGCGCCTTCGGCAACGAGGCCCATGACCGTATCAACCACCCACACCGGATCGGCCCCGTAGCCCACGAAGTCCCCCAGGAATACCATTTTCATGGCGCCCCTGGCCTCGGCATCTCGAAGGCACGCTTCGAGTGCTTCCCGGTTGGCGTGGATATCTGCCATGAGGGCAATGAGCACAGTGTCGTCCCCGAATCACGGACGGCAAAGCCGCCAGAGCTATCTTACGTGAGTCATGCTGCTCTGCACGCCAGCTCCCGATGTCGGGAACAATCCCTATGGAAAAATGGGCTGAGGCTTTCCCGAGTGCACGGCTTTTCTGGATCCGCCTTCTGAATTCAGCGTCAAGGCCATAGCTGCACCTTATGCCCCCAAACGAAAAGTTTATTGTGATGATTATCACATTGCCTATATATCACTAGACTTAGCTAATCCAGTGCTGGCTAGGGGCGTGTCCCAAACTCCCATAAATGTCAAGATCCAGAATCAATCCATGAAGTACTGGCTTGACCCCACCTATTAGTGCGATACATTGCGAAAGATCCATTCTCAACCTACCCCGAGGAAAGCGATGTTTGATCAGCGCGGTTCTCTTTGCATTATTTATGGGAACACAGGCTTCTGTATGCCCATCCTTATGGATTTCGGCGGCCGGCTAGAGCCATGCCACAACCCAGTTCAATCTTGGGGACGCAGTGGTGAAGCGATACGCGGCCCGCGCAGAGGCCGGATATGTGCGTTTTCCAGCACACAATCGCGGGCCAGAAACGGGGGGATGTGAGCGTAGAAACCATTCTAGAAATCCAGTTCGAACAAGCGCCAGCCAGCCACAAATCGAAACCAACGCCTGAATCAAGCTATGGAGGCTCACCCAAATGGCAATCGCTACTGAACAAGTCGAAATTAAAGGCGCGATAACCCAGGAGCAAAAACTGGTCATCGCCGCTTCATCGGTGGGAACCGTATTTGAGTGGTACGACTTTTATTTGTACGCAACCCTCGCACCGTTCTTCGCCACGCTTTTCTTTCCGAAAGGCAATGAAACGGCCGCCCTTCTTTCCGCCTTCGCAACCTATGCGGTGGGCTTTCTCGTAAGGCCGTTTGGAGCCCTGGTGTTCGGTCGGATCGGAGACCTGATCGGCCGTAAGTACACCTTCCTGGTGACGATCGTCATCATGGGTCTCGCGACCTTCTCGGTCGGCCTGTTGCCGACCTTTGCGGTCATCGGCTGGTGGGCCCCGATCATCCTGGTGAGCCTCCGCGCGGCCCAGGGCCTTGCCCTCGGTGGTGAGTATGGTGGCGCTGCGACCTACGTAGCGGAGCATTCCCCTCATGACAAACGCGGGATCAACACCAGCTGGATTCAGACAACTGCCACCGTCGGCTTCTTCCTGGCGCTTGCAATCATCCTAGCTTGCCGTTACTGGATGGCCAAAGAGACCTTCGCGACCTGGGGCTGGAGGATTCCGTTCTGGCTGTCGCTGGCTCTGCTGGGCGTCTCCATCTACATCCGGCTCAAGCTGAATGAATCTCCGGTTTTCAAGAAGATGAAGGAAGAGGGCAAAACTTCCAAGGCCCCTCTTTCAGATTCCTTCCTGAAATACCCAAATAACAAGTACACGCTGCTCGCCCTGCTCGGCGCCACTGCGGGCCAAGGCGTCGTCTGGTACACCGGACAGTTCTACGCTCTCTTCTTCTTGCAGATCACCCTTAAGCTCGACTACCAGACCACCTACATATTGATAGGAGCTTCGCTGCTGCTCGGCACGCCGTTCTTCATCTTCTTTGGCTGGCTGTCGGATAAGATCGGCCGATTGAAAATCATTCTTGCCGGCTGCCTGATCGCGGCTGTCACCTTCTTCCCGATGTTCAGGGCCCTTACCCACTACGTTAACCCGGCTCTGGAGGCCTTCCAGAACAAGACCACGATCACGGTGGCTGCGGATCCTGCGAATGAACACTTCAACCTCTTCGTCCTGCCCTCCACCAAGTATTCGGACGTGGATCGCGTGAACGATTTCTTCGCCAAGAATGGTCTCAGCTTCAACAAGATCCCGCCCGTTCCGGGCAAGACCGTGGTGACTTACATCGGAGGCACCACGATCGAAGGACTGGACGCAGCGGCCATGACCAAGGCCTTGACCGAGCAGGGCTACCCCATCAAAGGTGCCGATCCAAAGCAGGTGAATTATGCAATGACCTTGCTGATCCTCTTTATCTTCCTGATCTACGTGACCATGGTGTATGGGCCCATCGCGGCCTTCCTGGTGGAGTTGTTCCCGACACGCATCCGCTACACCTCCATGTCCCTGCCCTATCACATCGGCAACGGCTGGTTCGGTGGAATGCTGCCGCTCACCGCTACGGCGATGGTCGCCCTCAAGGGAAACATCTACTACGGCCTTTGGTATCCAGTCATCGTCGCATTGATGACTGTGGTGGTCGGCGCGATATTCCTGAAGGAAACCAAAGATCGCGATATCACAACCTACGATCACGGTGCCCACTAGGCCAACTGAACAGCTTTGTTTAAGCAGACAGCCCGGCAATTCGCCGGGCTGTTGTTTTATCGTGACGTGTCTCCGGGCGCGATAAATAAAAGCGCCCCATGAAGGGGCGCCATTCAAAACTTCCTTGATTGCCTATTCGCCTTCGGGTTCGACGGCCTCGGGCAGGGCATAGTCCACGAGCTCGATGAGGGCCATTTCGGCACCATCACCCAGACGGGTGTCCATTTTCAGGATGCGGGTGTATCCGCCTGGGCGTGCATCGAAACGCGCCTTGAACTCAGTGCTGAAGAGTTTTTGCACGGCGGTCCTGTTGCCGAGCCGGGACATCGCCAGACGGCGGTTGGCCACGGAATCGGTCTTGCCCAGGGTGATGAAGGGCTCCGCGAATTTGCGCAGCTCCTTGGCTTTTGTAATGGTGGTCTCGATGCGCTCATGGGTGATGAGGGCAATCGCGAGGTTCTTCATGAGGGCTTTGCGCTGGTTGCTGGGACGGCCCAGGCGCTTGCCGGCGACGTTATGGCGCATGGTGTGTCTCCTTAGACTTCTTGCTCGAGGCGCATACCCAAGGACAGGCCGATGCGGGCCAGTTCATCCTTGATTTCTTGCAGCGACTTTTTGCCGAAGTTCTTGGTCTTCATCAATTCGGCTTCGGTGCGCTGCACCAACTCGCCGATGGTTGTGATGTTCGCGTTGCGAAGGCAATTATTGGCGCGAACCGACAGTTCCAGTTCTTCTACGGACTTGCCAAGCCAGGCGTTGACCTGTTCGCCGGACATGACGGGGGCGGACATGTCGATGTCGGCGAAATCCTCGTCCTGCCTTGCGAACACCAGGAAGTGTTCCCGCAGAACCAAGGCCGCATCCGACACAGCGTCCTTGGGGGATACGGTGCCATTGGTCCACACCTGAAGCGTGAGCTTTTCATAATCGGTGCTCTGGCCCACACGGGCCGGTTCGACAATGTAGTTCACGCGGATCACCGGGCTGTGGTTCGAATCCATAGGGATGAAGCCCAGGCCCAGGGTCTCGTCATGATTGCGATCCGCCGTGACGAATCCGCGGTTCACGGAAACGACGATCTCCAATTCCAGATCGGCTTCCTCCCCGAGGGTGGCGATGTGGATGTCGGGATTGACGACGTCCACGTTCTGGTTGGTGCGGATGGCGCCGGATTTGACGATGCCCTCGCCCTTGGATGAAAGGGTAAGGATCTGGCGCTCACTACTGTGCACCTTGAAGGGGACTTCCTTCAAGTTGAGCAGGATGTGCGTGATGTCTTCCCACACGCCTGGCAGCGTCGTGAACTCGTGCTGCACGCCCTTGATGCGCAGGTGCGTGACCGCGCCGCCCTGGATGCTGCTGAGCAGCACCCGGCGCATTGCGTGGCCGACGGTGGTGGCAAAACCACGCTCGAAGGGAAAAGCCACGAATTCGCCGTAGGTGTCGCTCAGATTGGCCTGATTGACTTCGGCAAAACGCGGGCGCTGGAAATCGCTGAGGTTCAGCATGTATTCCCCTCCCTTACTTGCTGTAAAGCTCGACGATCAACTGTTCGTTGATGTCCAGCGTGATGTCTTCCCGAGTGGGAGACGC
>JANXQX010000130.1 GCA_025353305.1 Holophagaceae bacterium | reverse complement strand
ATAGGGTTCTTCGGAACGGTTCAAGAATCCTCGCTTTGAAATGCCGTGTACTGGCTTCGATAATTTCGGCCCGAAGGAGAGTTCCATCCTCCGTGATGCAGGCCAACTCCCGTGGCTCATGAGCGCCGAGATTGGTGATTGTTGCGGTGTAGTGATATTCACTCATTAGTCATCCCACGGTTGTCGTAGAAGGTCCTCCGATGGACCTCGACCAGGAGGGTGCGCTGCCAGCTCTTCAAGCACTTCCGCTGCGAACTCAGCCGCCGGAGGCTCCCTGGTCGCTTCCCAAAGTTGGGTAGCATTACGCTGCTCACGGCGATCCAGATGGGATGGTTGCTTGAAATAGTGATTTCGGGCGGCCCCATGACTAAGCCGCGTAGGTCCGAAATGCGAAGAGTCCTCATTGAAAGCAGTGGCGTTCCGGTGTTTCGTTCGCGGTACACGTCTAGCTTCGTCAATGGGTCCCTCGGGGGCCAGGAGGATCCCTAGCCTTCATAGTATACCGCACTAAATCGCAACCAGTACAGTACTTACTAACGGAATCAGCAAATATTGCTCGTCAGAGTCTGCACCCTATTAGCTCAGCGGAATTTGTCCATGCCTATCCCGGCGAGTCACAGATTCTTGGGTCATACAATCGAGACAGAGGAGTGCTGAACCCAACTATGATGCGCCAAGTGCCAAGTGAACTCCCAGAGATGAAAGCGCCCAGGGAGACCCAGATCAGGGCTCTGGTCGAAGCCGGAGCCACACCCAGTCAAGCCGTTCGAGCAGCACACCGGGACGGCGACACTGTCACGACCCTGCATGTCATGGGGCTCCATGCGTTGCTCCCCTTCGGCGGTGGATGGGAGGCGACTCGGGTTCTCGCTATCGAACTAGATGTCCACCCACTCGCCTTCGCCACCGGATGGGCTGAAGGCTTCACCGATTCTGAAGTTTTTCGGCTGCTTGGCATCGTGGACCGTTTCGTGGCGTCCTCGTGTGGGTCAAGCCAGAGTGGGAATTCTCAAGCCCGGACCGCCCAGGCCATTGTCGCAATGCGGCTCGGTGACCCCGCTTCCCCGGCGTTGCCCGGAGACGACGAGAAGGAGACGGTCCTGGTGGAGGCCGTTCAGGACATCAATCCGCCGACCAAGAGCTGCCAAGTACCAGCGGCGTCGGCAAGGTCCGGCTATTGTCGCCAGCGCCCTAGCCAGGGAAGGACCCTGATTGTTTATGGCCCGTGGGATCTCGGCTTACAGGGTGGCACGGCTAGAATGTCGTCTCTGTGTGTTCACGGGCGACTGTGCCCAATGAATGAAGGAGCCACAATCGCCGATAGCTTCATGTTCTAGGCATGGACTTGCCATGAATAGCCCACCATTTGACAGTACCGCATTAATGATGCCAAGTGCGCGGGAATAGTGTTTACGATCATGCTGTTTTAGTTTGCGTCCTCTCCATATAAGCAGGTCTCCGAAAAATCTATCGTCAGAGACCATAAATCTATTATTATACTGCCACACATTTACAAGCACTGGGCCTTCCGGAAAGCCAGTTCTCAACGTGAATCGCCCCGACTTGTTATCATCCCCTTTAAGTACTGTAGTAACAAGAGGGGTTTGCCCCCTTAGGATGTTACTCGCCTGATCTACGGCCGCGAGGAATTCAGGATGGCGATCAGCGGTTATGTCTCGATGTATTTCCAGCATCTCGGCCAGCCTAGTGAAGAGATTAATTTCAGGATCCCCAATCCTTCTGGCGACATCGGGTAGTGTTAGTATATTATACATATTGTATCCTTCCATGAGATTAGTGATTCAAATGAATTGCTGATATGAGGTGAACTTATATTGCTGTGGGAATCCGCACGGAGTGTGACCTCCGTGCGGGTACGGACATTACTGAATACCTCGGTGGTCCTGCCCTCCGAGGCAGGCTCGGCGTCGTCTTAATCCAAAGTGGTTGGAGGCTGGAATTCCAGTGGCCGTCCTCCATGCAGTGCTACCTGAATCCGAGTACGGCCGTGCCTAGGATCTGGTATCAGGGTTTCGGTGACGAGGCCAAAACTTGTGGCTATTACGTGTTCGGTGGTGCTCTTGGTCCAGGACTCATCCTGCCTCCGTCCTCGTAGGGTTCTCGTTTGGTCGGTTGGGTTTGTTCGACAGTTCACAGATGTTGCGTAGCCGTACCTGGGGCCAAATTACGTCGGCCCGGCCCTCGTAAGGGTTGGGGCCGCGCTGATCAATGTGTTGCCTCCAGAAGCCAGCGGCTAGGCGGTATACGCCGTTCTCGTAGAGGCTTAGCTCGGTCTCGTTGCCCTCTGCCAGGTAGTAGCTGGTAAATCCGACAATGTGGTCGTAGACCGAGCGGTCGAGCCGTTCGATGAACTTCAGGTCAATGTGACCTGGGCGTTGCCGTTGCTGCTGTCTCATCTCCTTGCGGAGAAGTTCGAGGTGGTCCCGCCATCGCTGAAGGGCTTTCTCTCTCCGTCCTGGTGCCGTCCGTCCAACCAGCTCCCATTGCCCTTTGCTTGTTTGATGCCACGAAAGTTCGTAGCCGAGAAAGAGTAGTTCGCGGTGGTCGTCCTCGGCTACAGGTGGCTGTAGCTCCGGGCAGGTCATGTTTCGGATGGTCGTCTTGGTCGGATGAAGGGTCAGGCCATACCGGCTAGTACGTATCTCGATCAGTTCCTTCACTTGCTTGGCGTCATTCTCTGATTCTGTCAGTACGACAAAGTCGTCGGCATATCGGAAGAGTCGTGCCCAACCTCTGAGCCTCGGGCGGATCTCGAATTCGAAGTGAAGGTCGAGGGCTTCATGAGCATAGAGGTTGGAGAGTAATGGAGAAACGATCCCACCTTGTGGAACTCCCAGTGCTGATCGCCCACGTTCTCCATCGGCCTTGATGCTCGCCTGAAGGATGCGGTGGCAGAACGTAAGGAAGACCGGATCGGTGACAATACCGTTCACTTAGAGTATACATATTAGCATTTCTCACCTGTTTGCAACACTTACATTCCTTAAGTGAACGGTATTGGGATCGGTGACGTGTCGTCGGAGACAGTCCATCAGATTGTCGTGGGGCACAGAGTCGAAGTACCCCTTGAAGTCGGCGTCGAGAACCCAGAGGTTTCCGCGTGATCCGATCTCTTTGGCGATCTCTGACACGGCCTGATGGCAGCTTCGATCTGGGCGGTAACCGTATGAGCAGTCGAGGAACTTGCGTTCGAAGGCTGGCTCTACGATCAGCCGCCATGTTCCTTGTACTGCTCGGTCTTCCACGCAGGGGATTCCGAGGACACGGTCCGACCCGTCATGCTTCGGGATCGATACCCAGCGGTTCGCTTGCGGGTAGAAGCGTCGCGTTCGTACCTGATGTACCAACTCTTCAAGGTAGGCGTCGGTTGCCCGCTGCTTGAAGGACTGCACGGTCTCCCCGTCGATGCCAGGGCAGGCATCCTCGTTGAGAAGGTCGGTTGCTACTTTGAGACGCTCGACGGTGAAGCACGGGTTGATGCAGGTCAGGGGCGATGCTCCCTGGTGGATCCCCAAGTCTTCTGGGTAGCGGACTGATGCCTCTCGGATCTGGAGCTTGCGTTGTTCTGCTAGCTTGGAGAACCAGTTCGAGTGGTCCCACCACTGTGTGTGGGCAGGTCGATGACGTATATGCGAGAGCCTTACGGGGTAGGGCTGTTGGGTGGTGTTGTTATCCATTTGGCTCTGCCTCCATGAATGCATGTCTCGACCCAGGGACTTGGGTGTGATGACATGTGAGTGTCGAGGTGCCGGTTGGGGAGGTGGGTGCATCATGTCTCCCCTCCAGCGGGGTCATAGGAGCGGTAGTGCGGTGGGGAGGTTGCCTTTACGTACGTGGGTCTCTGTGGAGGCCGGACCGTGTGAGCAAGGACCCCGCCCTGCGTCGTGGCGTCCAGAGCGGTGGCAGGTGTGTCGTTGGGGCCGGAGGCCCGGTAACACGTCTGCGATGGGCGAAGGACGCCACGACGCAGGGCTCTATCGGTATGGGGGCGAACGTTCTGATGTCATCGAACACTCCTTTGCAAACAGACCGATGGTGACCACCCCAAGAAACGGAATGGTGGTGATGAACTGATCAACCCACTCAGGCGAACGGTCGCCTGAACACTGGTTGGATCACCATCGATATCTTGGTGCTACTAGGCGCCACAGAATCGGATGGCGGGTTTGTACTTCTTTACTTAGATAGACCACCAAGCAGGCAGTGCGCCGGGCCGCCGGTCATGGTCCCGACAGAATTAGAGAAACTCCTCCCTGTTTTGTACGAGCCACTCGTGCACCTCTCTTGGATGAACCAGCACGGCCCCATCATCTGTCCAGTACCTCGGCATTCTGGCTGCGCAGAAGGTGAGGATATCCCTCTCAGACATGGCCTCATCCTGGATCTTGATCAATGCGCCGGGATCGTAACCCCTGTGTTCCATCGACGCTAATTCCCAGGAATTAAGGTGGTTACATCCAAACCCGCCGTACCTTTTCATGGGGGAATCGCCTCTTCCTTCATGAATATGGTCACGAGGGTGCATGGCGATTTGGATTGTCCTGCTGGTCTTCGCTTCTAGGTTCATTGTGTACCTCCTAAAGGGGAAGGGGAGATCGTCGCTCCCATCAAGATCCCGGTCTTGGGTGTGCAGGGGGATTGCGACTTCCTTGGGGGGCTTGCGAGTGTTGGTCATGAAGTTCTCCAGTGAGCGCCAGATTTCGGCCTCCCTACTTCATTACTCAAATTTGTAAACGCGAATGATACAAAATCGCCCTTGCCGAGAATTCTCGCCGATCGGGTCGAATTCCTAATGTGCCCCTGCGGGGTCAGCCGTGTATCGGGGGTTTGGAGGATGCTCAAAATTTGGTTCATAAAGGGATAGTACTCAGCGAGGATCTTTTCGAAGACTCACCGAACGAATTAATTCCCACCGCCAGTGGTGCCCCTCGAATCCGCCCTGTGGCACCCACGAACCTTAGGGCTCCGCCCCCTCGGCCAGGATCTGTAGCGCCCGGTCATAGGCGAAGAACCGATTCCGCTGGCCACCAGGGCCGGCCGGTGCGCCATGCCGATGAGCTTGCCTTGAAGGTCGATCACCACCAGGATGCTGCGGGTCGAATCTAGTAGCGGCATGATGTCCTCCGGGGAATTTGGATGAGCGTAGCGTGATCCTGGAGCTCCCTTGCTCAGCCGCGCCCGAACGTCAATGCCCGCCGCACCTGCTTCTTGAGCCGACTGGCCACGAAGGGGCCCAGCCGACCCTTCTCCCTCAAAATGCGGACGAACAGATCACGTTTCTTGCGGGGCGGGAGCATCCGGTTGTGGGCCGGGACCAGCCGCAAGGCCACCTTTTCGCAGGCGGAAATGCAGGCGCCGCAGCCCAGGCAGACCGCTCCCTTGACCTCGGCGAAACGGTCCTCCGGAGAAGCGAAGGTCCGCCCCTTTGCAAGGCCGATCGCCTTCACGTTGCACGCGCTGAAACAGGTCCCACAATAGTCGCAGCGCTCCGGATCGATGACCGCGGTGAAGCCGGTCTTGGCGATGCCTTCGTGGAATCCCATCTGGACGCCCGCCATGAGTTCGCAGCAGCAGCGGCAGCAATTGCAGATGAACGATGGCTGCTCGCGGATGTTGTCCGTCACATGTGTCAGCCGGAGGTCCCGCGCCCGGTCGATGACCTCCAGCAATTCCGCTTCTGTTTTCAATTCGGCGAAGCCCCGGCGGGCAAGGAATTTCGCGCCGCTCCCGAGAGAAATGCAAATGCCCTCCATGGGCGCCCCCTTGGCGCACGTTTTCCCCTGATGCGACTTCTTGTGGCGGCAGTAGCAGATGCCCACGGCGCCGATTCCCGCTTCGTGGATGATTTCGCGCGCCCGTTCGTAGGTGGCGATCTCCGAAGTCACGGGAATGTGCTCCTCGTAGGCCAGGGCGCGGGTGAGCTGGGTCTTGCTGCCGAAGAATTCCTTGGCCTGGCTTTCCACCAGGTATTCGCGCATCAGCGTGGCCAGGCGCTCCAGGGGCAGATCAGCCCGGTGCTTCATAAAGGTGAATTCGAAAAAGCCGATGAGCCCGGGCATCAGCAGGTAATAAGTGGTCCCTGCGTACGGCATGTCCATCACCAGGCCCTTGTCGGCCATGGCGTCCAGCAGTGGAAGCAGCTCCTCTCCGGACATTCCCGTGGCCCGGACGAGTTCGGGAAGCGTTGATTCTTCCAGTGGGAAGCGCGAAGCCACGAAGGCCTCCCGCTCGTCGAACAGCAAGGCGAGGATCTCCCGCAATTTCGAGCTGTCCACCAGGCCGATGGGGTACTTGTTCAGGCGGTCGATCAGCGGAACCAGACTGTCCTTGGTACCCAGGTGGTGGCCCATCGTCGCACTCCAGGCCAAAGTATAGGAATATCTGCGACCGATTTGGGACACATCTGGCCCGGTTCTTGGATAAGGTTTGGTCCAGCCGTTTTCGACCCGGGAGGTCCCATGCGCTTGATGAATCGCCCCTTGCTGCTTCTGACGCTGGTCTTGCTGGGCACGCCGCCATTGCTGCCCCAAACGACTTCGAAAAAAGGGTCTGCTCATATCAAAGTCGCCACCATCCCGCCCCGTCCGGAAGATGTCAGTTCCGTGGACGGAATGATCAAGGCCTACTACGAGGTGATCAGCGGACCAGCGGGCCAGCCCCGCGATTGGGCGCGGGACCGCACACTGTACATCCCCGAACTCCGCTTCGTGACCTCGCGCCGGGACAAGGCGGGCAAGGCCGCGATGACGGTGAAGGATCATCAAGGTTATGTGGATGGCGCGGACGGCATGACAACAACGGGGTTCTTCGAAAAGGAGATCCATCGCCTCACCCGGAAGTTCGGCGCCATCACCCATGTGTGGAGCACCTACGAATCCCGCCTCAAGGCCGATGGCCCAGTCACCGCCCGGGGCATCAACAGCATCGAACTCTTCAACGACGGCACCCGATACTGGATCACGTTCGCCCAGTGGGACGACGAAACGTCCCTAAGCCCCATCCCGCAAGACTACCTGCCCTGAAGCAGGCCCATAGCCCAGCCCTGCAAAATGAAGCCCTCAGTGACTTGAAAACGAGTGGCTATCTGGACGGCGCTAAAGAATCCCCATGACTGGATCGCCGCCTACTTCCCAACACCAAAACGCCAGCCTGCGCTGATCAGGACGGGCCATTCGTGGTAGTCGGCGTCGAACCGCATCAACTGGAGCTCAATTCCGGCGAACCCGGTCAGCCCGATCCGGTACTGGGTTCCAGCGCCGATCAGGGTCACGGTTTTCGTGGTGGAGCTGCTGGATCCGGACCAGGGCGGCTGGATGTTGACGCTCCCGACGCCGGCCTTGGCGTAAATTTTCCAGAATTTGTTGCCGGGAAGAAAATTG
The DNA here is from genome assembly GCA_025353305.1 of Holophagaceae bacterium. Next base: position 618 of record JANXQX010000130.1, on the reverse strand, counting down.
AAGAGGGCTCCGGTGGTCAGATACTGCTGGTTCCCGCTGCCCTGCCCCCGGCTCGATTCAATGTTGGCCGTGCGGAACGAGGCATCCATTCCCCAATGGCTATTGAACCAGGCACCGCCCGTCACCCCAAAGGTCGCGGCATCCTTGGCGCCCCGATCGTCCTGTCCCTGAAGCTCCATGCCGGTGACGGCGCCGGCCCACATTTCCACGCTCTGGGCTGCAAGGGGGGCTGATGCGATCAGTGACGCAAGCACTAAACCCGGGATTCGCATGACCTGACTCCTTGAAAAATTCTCCATATCAATATGAAGGAAAGAAGTGCTGATAAGCGTTGTAAACCAATTGATTCTTCATTCACGCTATACCCCGTGCGCAGTGAATGCAAAGACCTATTTTCACGGGGTAAATCTTGACCAAATCGCCCCGTTGACGACCAGGCGGCAGCCCTCTGCCACACCTGCCTCTGCCACACTTTCCCGATGGCTTTCATCCACGATTGCATCATCATCGGCGCTGGACCAGCGGGGGGCGCGGCGGCTTATCACTTGGCCCGGCGTGGCCGCTCTGTGCTGGTGCTGGAGAAGGCGCGCCTGCCCCGCGTGAAGCCCTGTGGCGGCG
>JANXQX010000074.1 GCA_025353305.1 Holophagaceae bacterium | reverse complement strand
GTGAGGCCAATCAATTTTTACACGGATGCAGATGAAAGTTTGATTTGGTTGACCAAGGCCGCTGAGAAAGGGCATGTCGGTGCTATGGAAGAACTTGGGTCACGATATGAACTAGGCTTTATGGATGTGAAAAAGTCCGTTTATTGGTACACCAAAGCTGCGGAAGCTGGAAACCGATCTTCCATGAATCGCCTAGGCCAAGCCTACCTATTCGGTGAGTTGGGATTGGTTAAAGACGAAACAAAAGCCAATGATTGGTACGCCAAATTTAAAAAGGCTGGTGAAGAGGAGGATTGGGATCGCGTTCGGCGTTCGGCGCAGATGGGTAATACACTAGCCATGGAAAGCCTCGGGGAAAAAGCTGAGAAGACCCACACAGCCGATGGGGACAGGCAGGCGGTGGAGTGGCACACCAAGGCCGCACAAGCGGGGAACAAGGACGCCATGATGCGGCTGGTGAATGCCTACCAGCACGGCGAATTGGGCCTTACGAAGGATCAAGGAAAGTCGGATTACTGGTTCCGAAAATGGCAGGAGTCTATGGGGGCGAACTGATCAGTGGAGGTTGCCCTTCGTGTCGGCTTCTTAACAGAAAATGGAACGACCAGGAAATTCACAGGTAAAGTCAAATGCCCCGACCAACAGCCATTCCCATGAGTAGATCCAGATACATTGGACCCAACAGTTGTGGACGCCGCCTTTTGGTGGCGGTTGGGATTCCTATAATCATTTGGCTGATTCTCATGGCGTCATCTCGTCTGGTTCGCTTGTATTCACTGGCGTACCTTGGAAATTCGCAAGCGATGTGTGAACTAGCTATCGAGTACTACACTACTCGCGGTGATCTTGTTCGAGAGAATGTATATCGCGGGGACTACTGGATTCGAAAAGCCGCTGCAAAAGGGAATATTCACGCCATCAAAATCATTATTATAGGGTGGGAACATAGCAATAATCATGAGGTTATTTACTGGCTCCAGCATGGATCGGAGCAAAATAAAATCCCGTGGTGTGCGGAGCAATTAGCGGCGGCCTATGCCGATGGACGATTTGGCTTGTCTAGAGACGTTGGAAAGACGGGGAAAGCCCGAGAGTACGACAACCTCGCTGTGGAACTTCACCGCAACAAAGGCACCCTCAAGAACCACAACTGCGTTCTCTTGCCCTGGGTCAATCCTAGCGCCTGGCCGCAGCCTGTGCCTAAAGAAATCCATCCTGGGATTCCATGGGAATCAGTATCTAAAAAATGAGTCTCTTCTACACATGCCTTTTCAATCCTCACCAATTCAAGATCCTGCTGGGACCCGATGAAGCACTCATTCAGGCTTGGCAAATGTATCACACCGTGGTGTGGCACATTGCCACGCAGAGCGGCCCTTCAAATGCCGAATACCATAATTTCCAGAATCCATATTATTGCAATGACAGTGAAGAGGACACAGCCACGGCCCCATTGCCGGGCTTTTTAAACCTCCATCGAACCCGATGGACTCACGCTATTAATCCCAAGGAAGTACTAGGAGGGTCTATATGCTTAGAATTGGCACAGCCCCATTAAATAAAATTGCCATTATAGGAATACTTTTCTTGACTCTTGCTTGTAGCGAGGCGGAGCACCTCCGCTATAAAGCTGAGCATGGTGATGTTGTAGCTATGCGGGAATTGGGGAAAAAGTATTGCCTTCTTTACGATAAAAATTTTCCGAATGATGGCAATGCCGCCATTCAATGGCTTTTAAAAGCTTCTGAAAAAGGTGATGTTGAAGCAATGTGTAAACTTGCTGAATGTTATGAGTTGTATCAAGAGCGAGAAATGCAAGAAAAGGCATTTTATTGGTATTCTAAAGCGGCAGAAAAAAATGATATTAACGCCATGGTTGCCCTTGCCCAGGGCTATGATCAGGAAAAACTGAATCGGAAACGAGATTTAAAAATGTGGAAGTATTGGATGGACCGAGCCGATGCAACTGCTGCAAGGAAGCAATGAGGAATATTTCGAATGACACTCAATATCCAAAATACATCTACAACCATTTCCGCTGAGCAAGATTTACCAAGCTCCGTTCTCCCAGCCTGTGGGCCGGGGGAAAGTCTCAGGCGACACCCAGCAGGATTTCGGTTCTCTGGCCACCGAGCAACGCATCCCAGTGACTTTCATCAAGGAAGGCGCCTGGAAGGTGGACGTGGAAGGCTGGTCTTCGACTCGCAATGTCCGGGCGCTCGCAAGCCTGGAGGCTGTGGTGATGCCGGTAAGTCAGTTGGGATCCTCCATTCCCGGAATGCCGCCGCGCATCATCGCCCGAATGCCCGACAAGGACGAGCGCGAAGTCGAACCTTCGGCACAGATTCGCATCAGCTTCAGCGAGCCATTGGCCTCGGTCACCACAGACAAATTTTCTCTGGTGCAGGATGGCCGCGATGTTCCCTTCCGCCTGGTGGCGGGCGGGCGCGAAGTCACTCCAGGCGCATCCTCTGGACCTGTGCAGGAAGTTTGGCTGTTGCCTGCGGGGCGATTGGCTCTGGGCAAGTTGGTGCAAGTGACGGTGAGAAGCCTCATAGACCTGAATGGGGAACTCTTCCCGGAGGAAAACTGGTCGTTCACGGTGCGTGATGCCGATGAGCTGGGGCGCCTGGGTGGGTTGGGGAGTTTCCGGGGAATGGCTGCGAACAATGGCTTCCTCTACGCCATCGAGGAAGCAGGAACGGAGGGAACCATCGACGGAGGCATCTATCCCTCCTACGCGATCCGCGTGCTGGATGCGCGGGATCCTTCCTCGATCAAGAAACTCATTTCCTTCGGCGGCCATGGGCTTTGGGACAATCCCGCGGCCCCTGGCGTGATGGCGCCGCTTTACGCGAATTTCTGGGCGCACAAACCCTTCCATAACCACGAAGTGCGAGGGCTCAGGGTCGCCAAGGGTGTAGGTGGTACCCCAGGCAAGGATCTGCTGCTGGTTTGGTCGTCGCCCTGGGTGGCGACGGAGCCAGATGAATGGATGGGCGACGTGGTCACGGGCTGGATGTCGCGGCACAACACCCTGTGGGTGTTCGACATCACGGGGGATCCGGCGAATTGGGTGGGCAAGGTGCCGCGCCTG
>JANXQX010000060.1 GCA_025353305.1 Holophagaceae bacterium | reverse complement strand
CCGGCTACGAAAGGCTTCCGCGGTATCGTCGGATCGGTGCTTCAGCGGGCTGCCGCACAGATCACAGATTCCGTCTTGCTTGGGGGGCTTGGTTTCCATGTGGTAGATGGCGCCGCAGTCATTGTTGCTGCATACACGGCGACCCACCACTCGGGCTTCAAGCACACCATCGGGGACTGCGACGCTTAACACATACCCAAGTCCAATCATCTGGGCGGAGAGGAATTCCCCCAGTGCCTCGGCCTGTTGAAGAGTACGTGGATAACCGTCGAACAAGACATCGCCTTCAAACCCCTGTCGCAGCCGCGCAAACACGAGCCCGTTGACGGTGTCATCGTCCACCAATTTGCCACTGGCCATGATCGCTTTCGCTCTCAGGCCAATCTCTGTTCCTTTCGAAACAGCGTCTCTTAGAATATCACCAGTGGACAAGTGATTCAATTTGAACTTTTCCACCAGGCGTTTCGCCTGGGTTCCTTTTCCTGAACCCGGAGGCCCTAGCAGGATATGCACCTTCATCAGGCATTCTCCGACCGGGTACTCAGGCGAGAACCCGAACCGGCGGAAGGGGCGACCCCCGAGCGCGTACGGACACGGCCCTTTTCCAGGAAACCATCGTATTTACGCATGATCTGGTAGCTCTCTATTTGAGCAACGGTATCGAGCGCCACGCCCACTACGATCAATAGTGAAGTCCCACCATAGTAGAAATTAATGCCAGAAATGCTGTTCGTGAGGATCAGCGGCACGATGGAAACCACACCGAGATAAATGGCACCGACAAACGTGAGTTTCGACAGAATGCCGTCAAGGTAGGCCGAGGTTTCTTTTCCCGGGCGGATACCGGGGATATATCCACCGGATTTCTTCATGTTGTCGGCGGTCTCATCGGGATTGAACACGATGGAGGTGTAAAAGAATGCGAAAAACATGGTCACGCTGATGAAGATGAGCGTATAGACCCAGAAATGGCTACGCGGGTTCACCCAGTCCGAGGCTTTGGCAAGGAATTCCCATTTGAAAAACTGAGCGATGGTTGCGGGAAAGAAGATGATGGACCCTGCGAAGATGACCGGCATCACGCCAGCGGTGTTCACTTTCAAGGGCATATAAGAACTGCGCTGGCTCGCCATGCGACTCGCATCGGCACGCCGGGCGTAATGGATCGGGATGTTGCGATAGGCGCTTTCGATCATCACCACGGCGATGAGCACTGCGAACATGGAAGCAAAAAGCAGCAGGAAGATGCCCGGTGGCGGGACTGTGCCGGTATTCGCCAGCGAATCCCTGAACAATTTTCCAAGGGTAGTGACTCCGGCCGGAAGGCCGGCGACGATACCCGCGAAGATCAACAGGGAAATGCCGTTGCCAAGCCCCCGCTGAGTGATCTGTTCACCGATCCACATCACGAATATGGAACCCACCGCGAGGGTGAAAGCCGCCATGATCCTGAAGCTGGTGCCCGGATGGGAGACCACGTCAGGACCAAGGCCCTGGGCCAGGGAGGCTACGCCTAGCCCCTGGACGAAAGCCAGGCCCACGGTGATGTAGCGGGTCCACTGGTTGATTTTTTCGCGGCCCGCTTCACCCTCTTTTTTTTGCAACTGTTCAAGTTGCGGAACCACGGCCCCCATCAACTGCAACACAATGCTCGCAGTGATGTAAGGCGTGATGCCCAGCGCGAAGATTGAGAATTTCTTGAAGGCGCCGCCCGAAAAAAGATCCACCACGTTGAATAGATCCCCGGCCTTGCCAAGGTTCTTCACCAGGGCCTCGGCATTGACGCCCGGCACTGAGACGTGGACTCCAAAGCGATAGAGGGCCAGCATCGCGAAGGTGAACAAGATGCGCTTGCGGAGTTCGGGGTTTTCCCAGAGCTGGCGGAATCGGTTCATCCGGTCGTGGCCTTTTTAAGCCTGCGCCGGGGCACAGGGCGCTTGGAGCTCTTCGATGGTGCCGCCCTTTGCCAGGATGGCCTCGCGGGCACCCTTGGTGACACGGTCGGCCACCACGGTCACCTTGCAGGTGAGTTCGCCTTTGGCCAGGACCACGATCTTCTGGATGCGGGACTTGAGCAGTTTCTTGTCGCGCAGGGCCTCGATGGAAACTTTATCGCCATCTTTGAAATAGGTCGAAATGAAGGCCAGCGTCACTTCCTGGGTGGGGATCGCGAAGATATTGGTGAATCCACGCTTGGGGAGACGGCGATGAAGGGGCATCTGGCCACCCTCGAAACCGCGCTTGTGGCTATAGCCGCGGCGGGATTTCTGGCCCTTCTCACCGCGAGTTGCGGTCTTGCCCATGCCGGAGCCCTTGCCTCGGCCCACGCGTTTGCGGGACTGGGTTGCGCCGGGGGCTGGGCGGAGTTCGTTGAGTTTCATGACGTTCTCCTCTAACCCTTGACCGTTACGTCAATAAGGTGGGGCATCAGCTTGAGCATTCCGTGGACATTTGCGGTATACACGCACTCACGGGTGTCACCGGGGCGCTTGAGGCAAAGGGTCTGAGCAAATGCCTTGTGCTTGGGCACGGTGCAGATGATCGACCGGCGGAGCGTGATGACCACGTTCTTGCCGATCAAGGCCTTGCTGGGGGGATTCTGTTTCGGTTGGTTGGGCATCTTAGGCCTCCACCTGATCCAGACCGCGATTGGTCATGACCGTATAGGGGTCCATGAGAGCCGCTAGTCCCTGGAATGTGGCGCGAACCACGTTGTGAGGATTACTGGAACCTAGGCTCTTGGTAAGGACGTTGTGCACGCCGGCAGCTTCCATGACGGCGCGCACCGCGGCGCCGGCGATGATGCCGGTTCCCTGTGGCGCTGGCTTCATCAGCACCGAACCCGCGCCGAAATGGCCCTGGATCGGATGCGGCAAGCTGCCGTTGGGAGTCACCGGAACCTTGATCATGTTGCGCTTGGCGCTCTCGATCCCCTTCTTGATGGCCGAAGGAACTTCGAGGGCCTTGCCCAGGCCGAAGCCGACCCGGCCATTGCCGTCGCCCACCACCACCAGCGCGGAAAAGGAGAAATTCTTTCCACCCTTGACCACCTTGGTGACACGGCCCACGTAGATGACCTGGTCCTTGAACTCGCTTTGCTGTTCAGAGGCGCCTTGATTGCCGTGCCTGTCATTTCGCTCGTTCGCCATCGCTCCGCTCCTCAAAACTGCAGCCCGGCTTCGCGGGCGCTGTCGGCCAGCGCTTTCACGCGGCCGTGATAGAGATAACCATTGCGGTCGAAGACCACCGCCTTGATGCCCTTTTCTTGTAAACGGGCGGCGATGCTTGCTCCGACGGCCTTGGCGGCGTCGATGTTCGCACCGTTGGAAAGCTTGGACCGCAGATCCTTCTCCAGGCTGGAGGCGGACGCCACGGTGACACCTTTGGAGTCATCCACAGCCTGTACATAGATGCGCTTGAGGCTCTTGTAGATCGTGAGCCGAGGACGCTCCGCGGTACCGGATAGCCGCCCGCGGATACGGGCCTTGGTCTTTTCACGCCGCGAGGCGAGGTTTCTGAGTTCGGTTGATGTGGCCATGGCTCCCCCCTACTTTCCGGTCTTGCCGGCCTTGCGGCGGATGACTTCGCCGGTGTACATGACGCCCTTGCCCTTGTACGGCTCAGGTTTTCGGAATTTCCGGATGTCGGCGGCCACTTGGCCCACCAACTGGCGGTCACTGCCGGTCACCACGATATGGGTGGCTTTTTCGACCACCACCGCGATGCCCGCAGGCGCTTCGTAGAAAATGGGGTGGCTATAGCCCAGGTCCAGGCGCAATTTCGCGCCATCCATGGAGGCTTTGTAGCCAACGCCGACCATGTCCAATTCCTTCTTCCAGCCTTCGGTAACACCCAGGACTGCGTTGTTCACGAGCGCACGGGCAAGACCATGAAAGGCCCGGGTCTGAGTCTGTTCGTCAGCCCTCAGGAATGTGATGGAGTCGGCCTGGATATCGAGGCTGATCCCCTTCGGGATCGGGCAGTTGATCTTGCCCTTGGCGCCTGCGACCACGGCCTCAGCCCCATTGACTGTGACGGTCACGCCCTTGGGCAGAGTCACGGGCATTTTTCCGATTCGAGACATGTTGAAATCCTTAGATGAGGGCTTGGATCAAGACCTGTCGCCCATTTCAGGAAAATAGGTTAAGAGACGAACGCAAGGCGGTTACCAGACGTGGGCGATGATTTCCCCGCCAACGTTCTGCTTTTGCGCGTCCTTGCCGGTCATCACGCCCTTGGGCGTGGTGAGGATGGAGATGCCGAGGCCGCCGTGGACATCGGAGATCTCGTGGACTCCGGCGAAAATCCGAAGGCCTGGACGAGAAATCCTTTTGATGCCATGGATCACGTTGGCTTTGTCCTTCAGGTATTTGAGATTGAGGACGAGGTAATTCCGGCCCTCATGCTCAACGGCCTTGTAGGAGTGGATGTAGCCCTCCTGCTTCAGGATGGCGGAGAGATTCTCCTTCATCTTGCTGGCGGGTACCACGACGGCCGTGTGGCCAGCCATGATGCCGTTGCGGATGCGGGTCAGGTAATCGGCAATAGGATCTGTGTTCATGGTTGCCCCCTTACCAGCTGGACTTCTGCACGCCCGGCAACTCACCGGCAAGTGCATGTTTACGGAAACAGATTCGGCACAGACGGAATTTGCTGAGGTAGCCCCTGGAACGGCCACAGCTCAGGCATCGATTCCTGTGCTGGGTTGAGAACTTGGGAGGCTGGCTGTCTTTGTAGATTTTCGCGATGCGGGCCATTTTCCAATCTCCTGCTACTTACGGAAGGGCATACCGAGCTGAGTCAGCAGGGCACGCGCTTCGGCGTCGTTCTTGGCAGTGGTCACGAAAGTGATGTTCATGCCCTTGAGCTTGTCCACCTTCGAGAAGTCTATTTCCTGGAAGATCAATTGATCCCTAATCCCCAATGTGTAGTTCCCACGACCGTCGAAGGAACGCGTCGGGACGCCACGGAAGTCACGTACACGGGGCAGAGAGAGCGCGATGAGGCGGTCCATGAACTCCCACATGCGGGGTCCGCGCAAGGTGACCATGCAGGCGATGGGCATGCCCTCACGCAGCTTGAACTGGGCCACGCTCTTTTTTGATTTTCGGACGATGGCTTTCTGCCCGGCGATCGTGGTGAGTTCTTCAACGGCCACATCCAGGATCTTGATGTTCTGGATGGCTTCGCCGACGCCCATGTTCAGGACGATCTTTTCAAGCTTGGGCACCTGCATGATGGAGCCGAAATTGAACTCCGCCTGCAGCGCGGGAATCACTTTGCTGGAATAGTGAGCTTTCAGGCGAGGCACAGAAGGCTCTGGTGCTTTAGACATTTCATCCTCCATTTCCGAGGGCGCAAATGCCCCGGGGTTCGGGAGAGCGAGAGGGCTTGGGTCGCACGCTGGCACCAGATGGTGGCGGCCGCTTCCCGTTTCCCCTCAACCTCAGGTTTTCAAACGAGTCCGGCCGGTTAGGGACGGAATGATGATCATCCCACGACTCATCCAAAGAGGAAAGCCGAAAGATTGCAGATGCTGGCAATCAAGCCGGGCGTTTGCGCGTCGGTTTGTTGGTTGCGGGGTCGAGCATCATCACATTGGAAGCGTGGATGGTGGCTTCCTTGGGGATCATGCCGCCCTCCTCGCCGGTCTGAGGATTAGCTTTGGTGGCCTTCTTGATCATGTTGATGCCAGCCACAAGCACGCGGTTGGTGGATGGATTGACCTTGGAAATCAGCCCGACCTTGCCCTTGTCTTTGCCGGCGATCACGACGACCTGGTCGCCCTTTTTCAGCTTCATCTTCATGGTTGGCATCAGATCACCTCAGGAGCGAGAGATACGATTTTCATGTATTTGCGCTCTCGGAGTTCGCGTGCCACAGGTCCGAACACGCGGGTTCCCACGGGTTCTCCATCTTTCTTGATGAGGACGGCCGCGTTCTCGTCGAAGCGGATATAGCTTCCGTCCTTGCGGCGGAAAGCCTTGCGCTGCCGAACGATCACCGCCTGAACGACGGCCTTCTTTTTCACTGTGCCGCCGGGGATGGCTTCCTTGACGGAAGCAGTGATGACATCACCCAACTGGGCGATCCTGCCGACACCCCCGCCCAGCGGCAGGATGCAGCAGATCTTTTTCGCGCCGGAATTATCGGCGACCGTGAGCATGGATCCCATCTGAATCATTGGATCTCCTTACTCGCCAGCTTTTTGGACGATCTCGAGGACCGCCCAGCGCTTGCGTTTGGACAAGGGACGGGACTCCACGATCTTCACCAGGTCGCCGATGCCGCAGGCGTTGGTTTCATCATGGGCCATGAATTTCTTCGACTGTTTTACGGTGCGGTGATACAGCGGGTGCTGGAACTTGCGCTCCACCTTCACGACCACGGTCTTGTCGGCCTTGCTGGACACCACGATGCCACTGCGGATCATTTTTGTTTCGAGGCTCATCCCAGTCTCCTACTCTGCGGCCATTTTGGAGGCCAGCGCGGTCTTGACGCGGGCCAGATCACGGCGGGTCTTGCGGATCTCGGCGGAATTCTCCACTTGGCCCACGGCATGCTGAAAACGCAGGGTGAACCGCTTGGCGGCCAGTTCGGCCTCAAGCTGCGCCAGCTCTTCGGTGTTTTTTTCGGTGAATGCGCTGAAGGGGTTCTTTTTGCTCATAGGGTTCCTCTATTCTTCAGGCGGCGTGCGGGTGATGAACTCAGACGCAAAGGGCAGTTTCTGCTGCGCCAGGGCCAGGGCCTCGCGAGCCAGGTCCTCGGTAATGCCTTCCATCTCGAAGAGAATGCGGCCTGGGCGGATCACGCAAACCCAGCCGTCCGGCGCGCCCTTGCCGCTACCCATGCGGGTTTCAGCTGGCTTCGAGGTGGTGGGACGGTCGGGGAAGACGCGGATCCAGATCTTGCCGCCACGCTTCACGTGACGGGTCATGGCGATGCGGGCGGCCTCGATCTGACGATTGGTCAGCCAACAATGGTCCAGAGCTTTAAGACCGAAATCGCCAAATGCAAGCTCGGCACCACGGGTAGCTTGACCCTTGACCCGACCCTTTTGAACCTTGCGGTGTTTGACTTTCTTGGGCATCAGCATGGTTGGTTACCTCAGCGCTTCACGGTTTCGACAGCCGAATCCGGCAGGTTCACCCACACCTTCACACCGATGATGCCGTAGGTGGTCTTGGCCTCAGCGAAGCCGTAGTCCACGTTGGCCTTGATGGTCTGGAGGGGCATCTGACCAGAAAGGTAGTCTTCGGTGCGGGCGATCTCGGCGCCGTTCAGCCGACCTGAGACCTTGATCTTGAAGCCTTTGGCGCCGAAGCGGATGGCGGCTTCTTCGGCCTTGCGCATGGCACGGCGGAAGGCGATGCGGCGCTCGAGCTGCTGGGCGACGCCTTCGGCCACGAGCTGTGCGTCAATCTCAGGCTTCTTGATCTCCTGGATGTCGACGGCCACGGGACGCTTGAGCTTCGCCTGGAGATCTTCACGGAGCTTATCGATCTCTGAACCCTTGCGTCCGATCACAATGCCGGGGCGCGCGGTGAAGATGCGCACCGTAACCTTGTCCGCGGCGCGCTCAATATCAATCTTGCTGATCATGGCGTTGAGCGCGTGCAACTGGGCTTTCAGATCTTTGCGGAGTTTCAAGTCCTCGTGCAGCATGGTGGCGTAATCTCGCTTGGAGTACCACTTGCTGTGCCAATTCTTGGAATAGATGATGCGGAACCCGAACGGGTGAACTTTTTGACCCATGACTACGCCTCCTCGCCAGGTACGGCGGCGAGCTGAATGGTGATGTGGCAGGTGCGTTTCTGCACCCGGTAGGCGCGGCCCATGGGCGCAGGGCGGACACGCTTCATGCGGAAGCCCTCGTCCACGAATACGGACTTGACCATCAATTCGTCGGGATTCACTGAAGGATTCTTGTCCAAGGCGTTGGCCACGGCGGAATCGAGCAATTTGCGGATGGGTTCCGAGGCGTATTTCTTGGTGCTGGCGAGCACCCACTGGGCTTCGCCGATATTCTTGCCGCGGATGAGGTCCACCACGAGCCGGGCTTTCTGGGCCGAGCCCCGGAGGTGCCTGATGGTGGCGCTGGAAGCGATGTCGACCTGGACGGCAGATTTCGAGTTCATGGTCATGGCCTATTTCCCCTTCGCTTTGGCGTCGGACTTGCCGGCGTGGCCCCTGAAGGTCCGGGTCGGAGCGAATTCGCCCAGCTTGTGGCCCACCATGTTGTCCGTAATGTAGACAGGGATGAACTTGTTGCCATTGTGGACGGCGAATGTCAGGCCGATCATTTTCGGCATGACCGTGGAACGGCGTGACCAGGTCTTGATGATTTTTCGGTCATCCGCGGAAACAGCGGTGTCCACTTTCTTGGAGAGGTGCCCATCGATAAACGGGCCTTTTTTCAGAGAACGGGCCATCGTGAATTCTCCTAGTTGATCCGCTTGACGATGAATTTGGTGGTGCGGTTGTTATGCCGCGTCTTGTATCCGCGAG
>JANXQX010000054.1 GCA_025353305.1 Holophagaceae bacterium | reverse complement strand
CGGCGTGATGACCGACCAGCAGAAGCACCGCCTTGAAGAAGACCTGGAAGTGGATTTCTCCTTCGGCCTTCAGGGCATCGCCAGGTTCCGCGCTAACGTGTTCAACCAGCGCGGCGCCACCGCCGGCGTCTTCCGCACCATCCCTGAGAACATCCGCTCCTTTGAGCAATTGGGCCTTCCTCCGGTCATTCAGACCCTCTGTGATAAGCCACGGGGTCTCGTGCTGGTGACTGGCGTGACCGGTTCAGGCAAGTCCACAACGCTCGCCGCCATGGTGGACAAGATCAACACGGATGAGCCGCTGCACATCCTCACCATTGAAGACCCGGTGGAGTACGTCCACAAGCACAAACGCAGCCTCGTGAACCAGCGGGAGATCCACGCAGACACCCACAGCTTCAAGAAGGCGCTGCGCTCAGCCCTTCGCCAGGATCCCGATGTGGTGCTGGTCGGCGAGATGCGCGACTTGGAAACCATCGAGTCGGCCCTTACCATCGCAGAGACAGGACATTTGACCTTTGGGACCCTTCACACGAATTCGGCCACCCAGACCATCAACCGCATCATCGACGTGTTCCCCAGCCACCAGCAGAGCCAAGTGCGAGCCCAGCTTTCCCTGGTGCTCGAAGGGGTCGTCTGCCAAAGCCTCATTCCGAAAGCCAGCGGAAAGGGCAGGGCCTTGGCCTTGGAAGTCATGATTCCCAACTCAGCCATCCGCAATCTGATTCGGGAGGACAAGGTGCACCAGATCTATAGTTCCATGCAGACAGGCCAGATCAAGTTCGGGATGCAGACTTTCAACCAGAGCCTTGCTGAATTGGTGATCAAGGGGGAGATCACCCAGGATATGGCCACTGAATTCTCAAGCAACCACGATGAATTGCGCGAATTGGTCAACCGGGGGGTGGGAACCGTCAATATGGCGCCGCAGGCCCCGCAACCCAAGCCCGGTGGGCTCGGGGGGCTGCTTGGCGGCAGGAACCCCAACATCAAATACTCGTAGGCGGTTATAAATGATAGCCAGGTGATTTTTGCCCAACCCTTTCCAATATCAATTCTTCACCCTATGCTGATCCAAGCAATGTCCAGCCACCTGTAAAAGAGGTTTCCGATGCCTGCATACGCATGGAAAGGCAAGAATAGATTGGGCGAGGTCCAAGAGGGCCTCATCGTGTCTGACAGCAAAGACGCAGCCTCTGTGACACTTAAGCGCAATGGCATCCAGATCATTTCCATCAAGGCCCAGCAATCCGCTGGCACCAAGAGCCTAGGTAAGGTCAATCAAAAGGATCTGGCGGTGTTCACCCGCCAATTCAGCGTGATGATCGATGCGGGCCTGCCCCTTGTCCAATGTCTTGAGATTCTTGGCGCCCAACAAGAAGACAAAGGCTTCCAGAAGATCATCGCTGCGGTGCGTCAGGATGTCGAACAGGGCGCGACTCTGCAGACCGCCCTATCCAAACACCCCAAGGCCTTCAACGACCTCTACGTGAACATGGTCGGTGCGGGTGAAACAGGCGGTATTCTCGACGTGATCCTGCAACGGCTTTCGGGCTATATCGAAAAAGCCGTCAAACTCACGGCCAAAGTCAAAAGCGCCATGATCTACCCCATCGCGGTCATCAGCATCGCGCTGATCGTGGTGGTGATCATCATGGTCAAGGTCATCCCGGTGTTCAGCGCCATGTATGAAGGATTGGGTTCTACCCTGCCATTGCCGACCCGCATTTGTATCGGCATGTCCAACGTCCTGATCCGTTACTCATACATCGTTATTGCTTTTGCCTTGCTGATCTATTTCGGTGTCAAGCAGTACTACAGGACTGTCGCCGGGAAATTGCAAATAGACGCTCTCACCCTCAAGATCCCTGTGCTTGGCGACATTCTTCTGAAGGTCGCCGTTGCGCGCTTCTGCCGGACTCTGGGCACCTTGATCAGCTCGGGCGTCCCCATCCTGGAAGGCATGGATATCACCGCCCGGACCTCAGGCAACCAGGTGTGCCAGAACGCGATTCTCAAGGCCAAAGAGGCGGTGGAGCAGGGCCGGAACATCGCCACCCCGCTGGCCGAGACCAAAGTGTTCCCACCCATGGTCGTGCAAATGGTGGGTGTTGGCGAAGCCACGGGCGCCCTGGACGCCATGCTCTCCAAGGTTGCGGATTTCTATGAAGATGAAGTGGACAATGCGGTGGCGGGACTGACCAGCCTGATGGAACCCGTCATGATCGCCATGCTGGGCGGCATCATCGGATTCATCGTCGTTGCCATGTACATGCCCATTTTCCAGCTCGCCAACGTGGTTGGAAAGGATTGACAGCTCGACAGATTAACGGATCACAGACCCGCATCTTTCTTGCATTGCATGCATTGCTTGCAGGGTCACTCCCGCCATGGAGGCGAATGATGAAGATGAATGCCGAAAGAGCATCCTCGAAACAACCGGGCTTCAGCCTTATTGAAATACTCCTGGTACTGGCGATCATCGCGATCATTTCTGCGATTGCGGTTCCTTCTTTCATGAACCAACGGCGCAGGGCCCGCATCATCGGCGATGCCAACACCAACGCCCAAGTGCTTCGCATGGCCCTGGAGTCACGCAAAGCGGAAACAGGGATCTACGCTGCCTCGGGCCTCACGCTGGCCTGGACCGCTTCCGGCGCCCTTCCTTCCTCCACAATTAATCCGGTTCCTGGATTTGTGGTCAAAGGCGCCAGCAAGATGAATTTCAGTTTAGTTTTTGCAAATAGTGGGCTTGCCTATCTGATGAACGTCACGGACCCTAAAATGGGCAATGCCGTTGTCATCCAAACCGATCAGGCTGGGCGGCAGTTGGATGGCACTGCGACAGCATTGCCTGGTGTGGTTGGGATCACCGCGTATCAAAAACATTAATTAGGGTCATCTCCCTCGCATAAGCATGGATTCGACCTTGCTTTTCTCCTCTTTAAAGGTTTTTTCATCAATGTCTACCGTGGAGATAATCTCGTATCCTCGATAGTGGAAGGCCTTCGCGCCGCCTCCCTCCAAAGGTTTAAAAACGTGGAGATCAGGACCCTCGGCGTAGGCCACACTGGCGTCCTTGGCCCGCTCCTCCACACTCTTGTCGTATTTGGTGAACCAGATGCCTCCCGGGGCGATGTAGGTACTTATTGCCAGATTTTTTTCGGGTTCCGCCCGGAATTTATTAGGTTCTTCCCCAAAAGCAGAAGTCGCCATGGTGTGAAAGCGGATCGGGGCAATGGGTTCGCTTCCCTCGAAAAAGGCCGCATCAAATGGCCCCTTGTCTGAAAGCAGGCGCTGGACGCCATCCGTGAACCCAAGGAGGCTCGTGGTTCCCTTCCTGGGTTTTGGGTCAACTTTATCTGAGAAGCCCGGCCCGGCCATGAGCAGTGCCACACGGCATTCCCAGGGGTCAAGATTGAAACCGTGGACTCCCACAAGCTGGAATCCATTGGCTACGTTGTGGAACCGTTCCCCATGATCTGAAAACAGTGCGCGGGTGGCCCCTTTGTACTGCGGATCCTGGTCAAGTGCATTCCAGATGGGCTCCCACGCCTTCAGGATGCTAGCCATACGAATCTCATAGACCTTGAAGGGGTTCGTCCTGGGATTCGCCTCCATGACATCTTTACGGGTGACGAAGCCGATATGAACCACAGGTTCGCACTCCTTGGGTGCCAGGGTCCACCAGCGACCTGTGTCCTTCAATTCTTGCCTCGTCAGGAAGATGGGTTGGTGGGCCAAGCAGGTATGGAACATGACCCAGCTACTTCCACGCCCCAAGCGCAAAGCCTCCTTCAATCCTTCATCCATGGAAGCCCAAGGGTTCGTGGTCGGAAAGGGTTTGAACCAATTCTCCCAAACGGCATAAAGCGGGAAACTCACTGCCAGGTTGGAGTTGACGAAGTTCTCCCAGCCTGTGGCGGGCATCAGGACATCATCGAAGTCCATGTGGCGGCCCACTGTCCCGATGGTTCCACCATCATCGATGTAAAATCGCGGTTTCCATCCCTTGGCTTTCGCATCCCGCAGGAGAGTCAGATCGTGGGGGTGCTCAAACTCCTCGGTAGAGGGGGCCACATGGCCGATGGTGTAGGTCATGGCATCGCCGCCCCAGAGAATGTGCCAGAGCATTCGCGTGGCCGGAATCACCGTATAGGCATTCTGATATCGGATTCCATGAAAAGACTCAGATCGCGCCAGGAAGGTGTCCGAGCGCAGCCCGTCCACGCCCAGGAACAGCACCTTGCAGGGTTGATCCCCACCCCTGGCCTCAGGCCTGAGGCGCGGAAGCCACTGGGGCGCGTAGGCGAGGCCAGACCAGAGGAGGAGCCAACAGGCGAATGTGGCCGAGCGTCGGAAATAACTGGAATCCCTAAGGCGAAACAACCAGGTGATGGGGAATGCGAGCGCCAAGGCTGCAAGCAGAGGGAACAACAGCCAGAAGGGGATTCCGCGCAGCCCAGGAAGCACCCATAGGGTCGGCGGCACCTGCCACCAGAGCACGAGATGCATCCAGAGCAGGGCCGAGATTCCGAAGGCCAAAGCTTCCCGGCCCTTCCACTCTTTCAGCCAGTTGGTGCGGGAAAGCATACCCGGAAACAACGTGCTGAGCCAAGCCATGAGGCCCGCCGCCAAGTAAATAGGCAAGAGAATCCTCAGTGCGTATTGAATGCCAAACGCCTTGATCGGCCGGTAACCAAGAGATTCCTGGATCCAGCCGGAGATTCCAGCCTTTGCGAGTTTGAACCGCAGGTAAGCCAGAATCAGCAGGATCAACAGGAAGGATGGACCAACGAAGAACAGAGCCAGGAGACGGGTGGGGCGGATTCGGGGATGGGCCATGGTTCTGTGTCAGCCTTAAAAGAATGGTGAATCAGGAACAGAAAAAGGGAGGGGGAAACCCCCTCCCTTCAGTATGACAAATCCAAGAGGACTACTCGACGGCAGTAGCCTTTTTGACAATGAAGGAACCGTCGATCGTGTTCTGGACCTTGACGACGCCACCGACCCAGCCATTCAATGAGGCAGTCGGGTAGGCGATGTACATGGTCACCTGGCCGAGTGAACCTGCGGCCATTGCATTAAGGAACACAGACTTGGTGCCTGCCGTTCCCGCGGCGAAGGTTGCAACATAGGCGCCTTGGGCGGTATTCCAGGGATTCTTGTCCTTGGTGGCGGGGTGCATGGCCGTCAAGTAGGAGCCGAGCTTGGTGGTGATGGCAGCGTTGGAATTGCCCGCTTCCTTCGCCTTGTCATACTGGCCAACGCCATCATCGATCATGCTGACCATGTTGGAAATGCCGGCCTTGTCACGGGCCCGGGCGCGCTGGCTTAGCAGTGCTGGGATTGCGATCGCGCTGATGATGCCGATGATGGCAAGCACGAGCAGCAGTTCGATGAGGGTAAAACCCGATTGCTTCTTCATGGCAGGTTCTCCTTATGGGTTGGGCCAGCAATTAGTCATCAAGGGTGATGCCAATTTAATAAACGGATGGAACGGGAGGTAAATTCTGCCCTATCAAGGTGAAACCTCAAGTCTAAAATGTGATGAAGAAAGTCAGGGACATAGCATGGCCTTGGCATGGCCAAGCGCCGGAGGAACTGGAATCCGCAAGGCTTAAAACCGCCGCGCTCCACCTCCAAGTGCAACATTCTTCAAAGAGAATGGCGAATCAGGAACAGAAAAAGGGAGGGGAAAACCCCTCCCTTCAGTATGACAAGTCCAAGAGGACTACTCGATGGCAGTGGCCTTTTTGACAATGAAGGAACCGTCGATCGTGTTCTGGACTTTGACGACACCACCGACCCATCCATTCAATGAGGCAGTCGGGTAGGCGATGTACATTTTCACCTGGCCGAGTGAACCTGCGGCCATTGCATTAAGGAACACAGACTTGGTGCCTGCCGTTCCCGGGGAGAATGTTGCTAGATAGGCGCCTTGGGCGGTATTCCAGGGATTCTTGTCCTTGGTGCCGGGGTGCATGGCCGTCAAGTAAGAGCCGAGCTTGGTGGTGATGGTAGTGTTGGAAGTGCCCGCTTCCTTCGCCTTGTCGTACTGGCCAACGCCATCATCGATCATGCTGACCATGTTGGAGATGCCGGCCTTGTCACGGGCCCGGGCGCGCTGGCTGAGCAACGCTGGGATGGCGATCGCGCTGATGATGCCGATGATGGCAAGCACAAGCAGCAGTTCGATCAGGGTAAAACCGGATTGCTTCTTCATGGCAGTTTCTCCTTG
This sequence comes from Holophagaceae bacterium, assembly GCA_025353305.1. Next base: position 11,197 of record JANXQX010000054.1, on the reverse strand, counting down.
GGGAATGGGCCAGAGATCAGTCATCAAGAGTGATGCCAGTCTCGTTTGGGGGTGATTTCTAAGGTATCATGCTCGCTCCTTGCCAAACAAAAGATCAAGCGGTGAATTCATGAATTGCTGCCTTGAGGCCCTGCCGTGGCACCCGTGTGACGCATTGGGACATTGGAGACATCTGTGAGACTCCGCCATGATGAACTGATTCGTGAGGCACTGCATGGACCAGCCAGATCTTTCCTTCGGGGAAAACAAGAAATGGATTTATTCGGCCTGGGCCGCTCTTGGTGCGTTGGTCCTCCTGTCCGTGTACCTGGGAAGCACACGGATCTACCAGGTGGACGAAGTGCAGCATGTATTCACCTCCAGGTTCCTGGGACGGGGGGAAGCCCGAGAATATTTGTCCGGCGCCCCCTTCTTTCTCCTAGGCCCACTGGCCTGGATAGGGGCCAAATTCTCAACCTCTGCCTCGATTTTTTGGGCAGAACGGATGCTATTCGTTGCACTGTTCTGGATCAATCTTTCGCTCGTAATCCTGATTGCGGACCTATCCCTGCGAAAGGCCGAGGGCCTTCTTCCAGCCCTGGTAATTGCCAGCCTGGCTCCATGGTGGGATTACGGGTTTGAGATCCGGCATGACAACCTTCTTCTCCTGGGCATCCTGTCTATCTGGTGGCTAGCACGCTACAGGGGCCTTCGGCCGATCCTCAAATACGCACTCATGGGTTTCCTGGCCGCCCTGATGCAATTCGTGGCATTCAAGGCCTTCTTGTACTGGATTCCGCTTCTGATCGGGTTGGTTGCCCTCCCCCATCCATCAATCCTGGAGCGCCGATGGCGCTTATTAGGCGGGGCGCTGGTTGGCGGGGCGCTCGGGGTCCTGACCGGCTATCTTGCCTATCGATCCCAGGGACTCTGGGAGATCTATCGCCAGGGATTTGCTGGCGGGGTTTCCGTCTCTGCTTCGGCTGAGCGTTTCAGCCCTTGGCTGACCTTGGAGCGGCCACTCAAGCAAATGACCTTGGTGATGGCTATTCTGGGGGCCTTCTGCTGGCAGGCCCTGGTCCAGGTCCGCCAAATTGGATGGGGATTCATCTCCTGGGAAACCTATTTTCCTGAGTCTGCCCTGTTCCTGGGCTGCTTTACGGTGCTTCTCATCAACCCAACACCGTATCCCTACAACCTTGTGCTGGTAGTGCCTTTTGCAGCATTGGCCTGTGCGAAGTATTGGAAGGATAGGGTGGGGCAGGATCGGCAGTGGGACCTAGAAGCGCCGATGGTATTACCTTTTCTGGCCTCGCTTCTGGTTTTCACCCACGGCATTCCATTCATCTATTCGATTTCGAGGCACTTTGAGATGTCGAATGAGCGACAGGAACTCTTGATGACCACCGCCGAGGTGATGACAGATCCCGTCGAGGACTGCGTCTATGATGGCGCCGGGTTAGTGCCAATGAGAAGATCCATAGGTCGCTACTGGGTGCTGCATTCCTTGAATCTGGTGAATTTCAGGAATGGAACCTGGCCCCCTGTGGGAAGGACGATGGCTATTAATCCCCCCTCTGTAATCATCCCCAACTACCGTACCGACTGGCTTGGAGAGGAAGACTGGTCTTTCATTCGAAGCCATTTTGTCCCCCTATCAGATGATTTCTGGGTACTAGGTGGAGCTATTCCTTCTGAGGACGGCAAATGGACCTGTATCCACGGCGGGAGGTATCTGGTTTTGGTGCAGGTGGAAAGGGGATTTGTGCCTCCAGCTGAACTCCAGGTCGACGGGACCAAAATGCCGGCTGAAATACCCATCGCCCTGAGCCCCGGCCTGCATCAACTGCGGCTCCCCCCGGGATCCCATGGGACGATTGTTTGGGTCGGACCCCGCTTGAACCAATTGCCCTCGCTTCCGAACGGCGACCACAATAGAGTATTCGTGAATTGGTACTAGCCGACAGGTGACTATATTGCACAACTTAATTTAGATGTGTGATGGTTATGGGGTGTTGGGTCTCGGTCCGAAGGAAAGAATGGATCAGGTTGAAGGTGCTAGGATTTTGCCATGGTTTCGCCCCTTCATCTCCCTCCAATTCCATTGGAACAGCTTGATTCCGCGTTAGAGGGAGGTCTGGACACCTGGGAGCGTGGGAGGGATGCCCGGATCCTACTGACTGGGGGAACCGGGTTTGTGGGTACCTGGATGCTTGAATTATTTTGCCGTGCGAATCATGTCTTCGATCTAGGGGCTGAAATTTGGGTTCTATCACGTGAGCCTATGCGGTTTCTGGATCGAAATCCCCATTTTTCAAAAATCAAATCCATCCATTTTCTCAAGGGGGATATTCGAACCTTTCTTGCAAAAGGGCTCAGCTTCACCCACGTCATTCATGGGGCTGCCTCTTTCGCTGGGTTAATTCCAGAGGCTAGTACTTTGGATTGCCTTGATGTAATCGTTGAGGGAACTCGTCATGCTCTCCAAATCTCATTATCCTCTGGGGCCGGGCGTTTCCTCTTTTTGAGCTCCGGTGCGGTGTATGGTCCCCAACCCAACGATTTGGAACGGATGCCTGAAAGCTACTCTGGGGCTCCTGATCCCTTGTCTCCCGCCACTGGCTACGCACAGGGGAAGCGGATAGGAGAACATCTTTGTGCGCAGTTTGCGCAACAATCTGGTTTCTCCATAGTGGCAGCCCGAGGTTTCGCCTTTGTAGGTCCCCATTTGCCTTTGGATGCCCATTTCGCCGTAGCCAATTTTATTAGAGATGGACTCAAGGGCGGGCCGATTGTGGTCCAGAGCGATGGGACATCTTTCCGTTCCTATCTGTATGGGTCAGATATGGCTCGCTGCCTTTGGCTACTGCTATTTGCGGGGCAGTCTGGGTGTGCCTATAACGTGGGTTCTGACGAGGGGATTCAATTGGGAGATCTGGCCCGTATGGTGGGGCGACAGTTAAATGCCGAGGTGCAGATATTGGGGAAAGCTGAACCCTGGAAGCGGCCGTTGCGCTATGTTCCATCCATTGCCAAGATTCGGCAAGAATTGGGGTTCGAGATAAAAATTAGCTTAGAGGAAAGCCTTAGGTATACGAGCAACTGGCACAAATCGTGTTAGAACATTCGTGACCTTGAACTTCCGAAGAGGATAAAAGATGCCTGAGATCTTGTAGTCAACACCCACCCCGATCACTAGGATTTCTGCGAGTTGGAAACGACATCGAAGCAGATCCACCCCGTTCAGAGAGTGTCCAGGTTCGGTACAATTGAATGGACACTCAAGCCGCAGCCTTCGTGTAATCAAGTCGTCCTTGTTCCAACCGTCATCCAATACGCACATGGAGAAACTCAACATGGTAGACATAAAAATTGGAGATACAATAGTTGGCGATGGACACCCGTGTTACGTTGTGGCGGAAATCGGCATCAACCACAATGGCGACATCGAACTGGCTAAAAATTTAATAGAACTGGCGGATGCGGCCGGCTGCAACGCAGTGAAATTTCAGAAGCGCACGGTTGAGGTAGTTTATTCCCCTGAAGAGTTAGCTAAGCCTCGGGAGAATCCCTTTGGACCAACAAATGGCGACCTGAAACATGGACTGGAATTTGGGCTCGAGGAGTACAGGGAAATAGATCGGTACTGCAAGGAACTCGGTATTGCCTGGTTCGCATCCTGTTGGGACGAGGGGGCCGTGGATTTCATTGCCCAGTTCAATCCACCTTGCTACAAGATCGCATCCGCCAGTCTGACGGATGTCGATTTATTGAGATATCACCGCACCAAGGGGCGCCCGCTCATTCTCTCCACCGGTATGAGCACCCTTGAGGAGATTGACCATGCAGTGGGAGTGCTTGGCAAAAAGGACTTGATCATTCTTCATGCGACCAGTACCTACCCTTCAAACTATGACGAGTTGAACCTCAAGGTTATTCCCGAACTGGGCAAACGGTACGGAGTGCCGATCGGTTATTCTGGACATGAGACGGGAATTCCCTCCTCCTCGGCCGCTGTGGCTCTTGGGGCCTGCATGGTGGAACGTCATCTCACACTTGAGCGTTCTATGTGGGGCTCCGATCAGGCCGCCTCGCTGGGTCCCAGCGGCATTACCCGGCTGGTGCGCGACATCCGTCTGGTTGAAATGGCCATGGGTGACGGCTTGAAGCGTGTTTTCGAGCGAGAGAAGCCGATCATCCAAAAGCTTCGCCGTGTGGGCGCTAACCTGTGAAGCGGATCAAGGCAGTGGCCTTGGATGTCGATGGAGTCCTGACCGATGGCTCTTTTATCTGGGGGCCAGAAGGCGAGGAATTTAAACGTTTTTCCTTTCGTGATGTCATGGGCATTTCGCTGGCCCAAAAATCGGGCCTTCTGTTTGCGCTGATTTCCGGCGAGGCAAGCCCACTTGTGGACCGTTTTGCTAAAAAAATGGGAATCAATGATGTTTACAAGGGCTGCAAGGACAAGGCTGCCGCGTTACGGAAGTTTGCCGATTCCCATGGTCTTCATATGGAGGAGGTCTGCTTCATTGGTGATGACGTGAATGATCTGTCTGCTTTTGCCCTCGCTGGGCTGACTGCTGCTCCAGGTGACGCCCACCCAATGGCGAAATTGGCGGCCAGCTTTGTGGCGAAAACTGGCGGTGGTTGCGGTGCGGTTCGGGAAATCCTGGACTATTTGATGGGCGAGCAATCTATCCAATGAAAATCAAACTTTCCGATTATGTGATGCAATTCCTGGTCGAAAAAGGCGTGAAGCATATCTTCATGCTGCCCGGCGGTGGCGCGATGCATCTTAATGATTCGCTCGGGCGCTGTAAGGGGTTGGAATACACCTGCTTCCTTCATGAGCAGGCAATAGCCATCGCCGCAGAGGCCTTCGGCCAGTATACGAATTTCCCGGGCGTTGGCTTGGTCACTTCTGGCCCGGGTGGCACTAACGCTGTCACGGGTGTGGCCGCGGCTTGGCTTGACTCCACACCCTGCCTGTTCATCTCTGGGCAGGCCAAGCGGTCTGACCTGAAGGGGAGCAGCGGCGTACGCCAGATGGGTTCTCAGGAAATCGATATCGTATCCATAGTTGGGCCCATCACAAAATACGCAGTCACCGTGATGGAGCCCTCTGAGATTAGATTGCATTTGGAGAAAGCCTGGCACCTTGCCACCCATGGCAGAATGGGGCCGGTTTGGCTGGATATCCCCTTGGACGTGCAGGCTGCCATGGTGGATGAAACCGATCTGGCGGGCTACCAGATCTCAGTGGAGCAGAGCCACCCCGAGAAACTTCAGAGGGATGTCGCTGAGATTGTCAAGATACTTAACGCCGCCAAACGCCCCGTGATTTTGGCAGGCAATGGCGTCAAGCTGGCGGGTGCAGAGGATCTATTGTGCGGCTTCGGGGAAACCAACCGGATCCCGATCCTACTGACCTGGAAGACGATCGATTTTCTTGATTACAACCACCCGTTGAATTTTGGAAGCCCAGGCATCATGGGGTGCCGCGCCGCAAATTTCATCGTGCAAAACTGTGACCTCCTGCTGGTCATCGGAAGCCGCCTCGAACCCAGCTTGACCGCATTCAATGCTGCTGCATTCGGTCGAAACGCCCGGAAGGTCATGGTGGATATCGATGCAGCAGAGATCCAGAAGATCGGCCAAGTGGACATTCCCGTGACTGCGGACGCAGGCGATTTCCTGCGCACGCTTCTGGCACGGCAAAGCGATATCCAGGACCGGAACCGGGATGAATGGCTGAACTACTGTGGTCGGCTAAAGCAAAGATACCCGGTGGTGCTGGACGAATACCGCCAGTGTGACGATGGGATAAACCTTTATGTTTTCACGGATATGCTTTTTCAGCAGCTTGCTTCCGACGATGTCATCACACCTGAGAGCTCCGGCGCCCCTGGTGAAGTCACCTTTCAAGCCATGCGAGTCAAGAAGGGACAAAAGATCAGGAACGCTGCTGGCTTGGGCGCCATGGGATTCGGCCTGCCCTACGCCATCGGTGCCTGCATCGCCAACGACGGTCGACGCACAACCCTGATAAACGGGGACGGAGCCTTCCAGCTCAACATCCAGGAACTGGAAACAGTGGCAAGGCTTGGCCTACCCATCAAGATGTTCATTCTCGACAATAACGGCTACGGCAGCATCATGGCGGCGCAACGAAATCATTTTGAAGGCCGCTACGTTGGTTCGGATCCCGGGAGCGGGCTGACCATGCCAGACATCTGCGCCGTCGCCGGAGCATACGGCATTCGATGCGAACAGGCTACCAACCACGAAGACCTTTCAGGTTCAATCAGCCGGACAATCGCGGGCCTGGATCCCGCTCTCTGTCGTGTCCGCGTCACGCGATCCCACGTGACGGCACCTAAGGTCCAAGCCATGAAAACGCCTGATGGGAGTATGGTCTCCAAGCCGCTTGAGGACATGTGGCCTTACTTGCCAACCGAAGAAATGGCGTCGAACATGCTAGTGAAACATGTAGAGGGGGGTTGAAATAATGAGTAATTCATCCACAGTTGAAATGCGCGATCAAATTGGAAAACTCCTTGCTCAAAAAAGAGATTACCGGCAGGAGGTTCGGCAACTAACCGAAAAATATCCTTACGTCGTTTTTTACGGTTGTGGCGCCATCCTGCATAGCATCGTTGAGAGCTGGAATGAACACATTGGGAGAAAAATTGATTTTTGCTGTGACAGCGACAGCAGCAAGTGGGGCCAACTATATTGTGGTGCTAAGTGTCTTTCACCTAATGAGTTGGTAGCTATTAAGGATAAGTGCGCTGTATTTGTCACTATTGGAGATTTTAAACCGGTGTATAATTTTCTGAAAGATAGTGAATTTCCATCGGTTAATCAGCTCTATAAGTACGATCTTGATGCCTCTGAATTCCTCCCTAGGTATCACCAAGATGAGGTTATGGATAAATTATGTGAAACCTATGAAATACTCGGCGACCAGCAATCACAGGAAGTATTTTGCGCCATTGTGAACCGGGTTCTCGGGGACGGAGGAAACATCGACATCATGGTAGATGTCTGTGAAAAAAATCAATATTTTCCACTGGATTTAGTCAAATTGTCTGACAATGAACAGTTGGTTGATATTGGCGCTTATAATGGAGATACAATAAGAGATTTTGTCGGCCGCACCAAGGGAAAATTTGACAAAATATTTTCATTTGAACTCGATGCTATTAATTTCAAGGCAATGAAAGAAAATGTTCAAAAAATGCCTGAACGAGATAGAATAAATATATTCAATCTTGGAATATGGGATAGCGAGCAAGATATTTCTTACAGCATTGGCAAATCCCAAAGCACAGTGGGATCTGGCGAGGGCAAAGGCCATGTCGTTCCGCTGGATGATGTACTCAGTAATGAAAGGGTCACGATCATCAAGATGGACATTGAGGGCGCTGAACCCCATGGGCTTCGGGGCGCCTCTAATATCATCCAATCCCAGCAGCCGAGGTTGGCCATTTGCATTTATCATGACTTTAGGCATCTTTGGGAAATACCGCTTTATATAAAATCTTTGGTACCTGATTATAAAATATATTTACGTCATCATACCAACCTAGAGTATGAAACGGTTTGCTACGCTATTCCCTGATCATTCAAATTGAAAATGGGAGCATGTCCACGATGGGCGAAGAGCATGCACAGGCTGACCATGAAATGTCCATGTGCATAATTTCAAATAAATATTTGAATCTAGAGCAATGCTCCTACCAGAGGTTTTCAAGCTTTTCTTTTCGCAAGACAAAATCCTTTTCCGGCGCAAATGGAAACACGAGATACTTCAGCCATGCTTAAGTACACCGAGTTAAAATCTACCAACCGGCAGAATCTCAAAGATATTTTGCCTTTACGCAAACCTTTCACGGTGATCATCGAGCCGTCGAGCCTGTGTAACTTTAGATGCATCCAGTGTTTCCAGAGTATCAAGGACGATTCCTATTTCACCCGTAATCGCGGCAACATGCCGATGGCTCGCTTCCACCAGGTAATTGAGCAACTTAAAAGTTGGCCAGGACCAAAGATCAAGGTCCTCAAGTTAAGCCTGTACGGAGAACCCCTGGTCAGTCCCGATTTTTGCGAGATGTTAAAGGTTGCTACCGAGTCGGAGGTCGCAGAGCGGATTGAGACGACTTCAAACGCCTCCTTATTGTCCCCTGCTATCGCTGAAAAACTGGTCGAGTACAAACTTGACTACGCTCGGGTGTCCATTTATGCAACCGATCAGGCTAGGCTAAAAGCGGTCACCGGTTCGCGAATAGAGATCGATACAATTCACGAGAATCTACGTGTTTTAAAAGAAATCAAGAAAAGCAAGGGTTCGGATAAACCCTTTGTCAGCTGCAAGATGTTGGATTCGTATGGAGATGGGAACGAGCAGTTCATGCACATGTACAAAGATGTCGCCGACGAAGTGTACCTTGATAAGCCTCATAGTTGGATCAAGGTGGATGGGGCTGATTTTATCCAGAACTACTACCAAGACGGTGTTGATGATGCCATCACCGACTTGAATCTGCATAGCACCCGGCGAGTGGCCTGCCCCATGGCCTTCACCACCATGGCGGTTCGTAGCAACGGATCGGTTTCTCCTTGTTGCGTGGATTTCATCGGCGGCACCAACCTAGGGAATGTGGATGCGGTAAGCTTGAAGGAACTTTGGAATGGTGATCCTTGGTATGAGTTTCAGAAAATGCAGTTGGAAAATCGCAAGAATGAAAACTCCTCCTGCGCTCGTTGCGATATCTACCTGAGCGACCATTACACTCGGGATAACATTGACGGGTTTCCGGTTGAGAATCTTCGATGAGGGGCTCATTCTGGGCACACTCATTAAACGCGAGACCAATTATGGATGTAAGGAATGCCAGGATTAATTAATAAGAAAAAAATTAGCATTGTAACGGGATGTTACAACGAGGAAGGGAATCTGCAGGAATATTATGAACGCGTTATAAAAGTGATGTTGGGTCTTCATCAGTACTCGTATGAAATCATAATCGCGGATAATTGTTCGACGGACGCCAGCCGAGAAATATTACGGAAGATTGCCCAAGTAGATAAAAATTTTAAAGTTATCTTCAACGCGAATAACTTTGGTCCAATAAGATCAGGGTATAACGCCTTTCTTCAAGGGTCAGGCGATGCGGTGATTTTGATGAGCTCCGATTTGCAGGACCCTCCGGAACTAATACTAAAAATGATTGAAAAGTGGCAGGAAGGGTACCAGGTTGTCGCTGCAACAAAAGCATCGAGTCATGAACATTCCTTGATGATGCTTCTCCGTCATTTTTACTATTGGATGCTATCCAGATTTTCAGACACGGACCATATCATTCAACACTTTACAGGGTTCGGATTATATGATCGAAAAGTTATGAATGCACTAAAATTTTATAAAGATCCAGTGCCTTATTTTCGCGGATTCATTAGTGAGATAGGCTTCAAAAGGGCTGAGATTAAATTTATTCAACCTCCACGTAAGCATGGTCGCTCAAAACATGATTTTTTCACACTCTATGATGTCGCCATGACGGGGTTTGTCAATCATTCCAAATTGCCCCTGAGGTTGGCGACATTCTCCGGCTTCTGTCTTGCTGGGATAAGTTTATTGGTTGCAATTGTTTATTTCATATACAAGTTGGTGCGTTGGGACACATTTACCATGGGTTTGGCCCCACTGGTAATCGGACTGTTTTTCTTCTCAGCAGTTCAATTGATTTTCATCGGCATCATTGGGGAATATGTTGGTGCAATTCTCACCCAGGTCAAGAACCATCCACTGGTTATCGAAGATGAGAAAATCAACTTTGATGAGCCTCCCCTAGAAGGTTCAATCTAGGTTATTGGCCGATGGAGTACTGAATGATAATTCGGACATGCAGGGTTTGTGGCCGAGAGTTTTTTAAGGACCCTCTTTTACGCTATGCGGGCATGCCCAAGGCTGCCCAAAATTTCCCTGATGAGGCCGCTTTGCCCTATGAAACAGGCGTTGATTTGGAGGTTTGCCAGTGCGTCGGCTGCGGCTTGGTGCAACTCAGCAATGAACCTGTCTCCTACTATCGGGAGGTTATTCGAGCTTCTGCCGTGTCGGAGGTGATCAAGGAATTCAAAACAAAACAATTATCTGATTTTATTCAAACCTATTCCTTACAAGGGAAAAAAATCATTGAAGTCGGGTGCGGGCGTGGTGAATTTCTATCCCTCCTGCAACCGTTTGAGGTAATTGCCGAAGGACTTGAGTATTCCCAGAGCGCTGTGGAGGAATGCCTGAATAAGGGTTTAAGGGTAGCCCAGGGCTATCCAGATCAACTTTGCTCCGGGTTGGTTGGCGGGCCTTTCGATGCCTTTCTGTTACTGATGTTTTTGGAGCATATGCCGGAGCCCAACGTAGCTCTGAGGGCGATTTATGACAATCTGACAGACGATGCGGTCGGATTACTGGAGGTGCCGAACTTCGACATGGTATTGAGAAACAAGTTGTTCTCTGAATTCATCGGGGATCATTTACTATATTTTACTAAAGAGACTCTTCAGATGACTCTAATGCTAAATGGATTTGATATCATTGAATACAATGAAATCAGAGACGAGTATGTAATTTCGGTAGTAGTTAAAAAACGAAACCAATTAGATATATCAAATTTTTCTAATTATCAAGAAAAAATAAAAACTGATATAGCCGCATACCTAAATAGGTTTAATGAAAAGCAAGTTGCCGTATGGGGGGCGGGCCATCAGGCGTTGGCTATTATTGCCTTGACCGGCATCGCTGAGAGGGTTAGGTATGTGATTGATTCCGCCCCTTTCAAACAAGGCAAGTTTACTCCGGCCACTCATCTCGCCATTGTGGCTCCCGAAGCCCTGCGTTCTCATCCAGTTGAGGCGGTGATAGTGATGGCTGCAAGTTATTCCGATGAAGTGGCAAGTATCATCCGGGAAAGGTTCGACCCTACTTTGCCGGTGGCCATCTTGCGTGACTTTGGATTGGAACTGCTCTGACCTTGCCAACACCGACCCAACCTTCCTTGATCGACCGCCTTGCCGGGTTGCTCGCACGGCAGGAAGTCCGATACCTGATCGCAGGCGGGTGGAACACTGTGTTTGGCTATGGGGTCTATGCCGGAGCGTATTACTGGCTCCATGACCGAATTCACTACATGGTGATCGCAGTGACCGCTAACGTGCT
>JANXQX010000052.1 GCA_025353305.1 Holophagaceae bacterium | reverse complement strand
ACCGGAATTGCCACCGAGCGGGCCTGCGGATATGCCGATTAGGCGTCGAACCGCCCTCAGGATCCTGGATACACTTCCAGAAACACTCACTCCTGGTGGAGTCCTTCTGATTGAAGGGTGGTCCCCTAGTTCAGATTGGCTCCGTCCTCGCGATTTTGCAGGGGTTCTCCAGGGGATGTTACCTGGCCAGGTCGTTATATTTGGCATGAGTCCAGAGGACAAACAGGCCTTGCAAGGCGATGACGATTTCAGCCTCCTGCTCGAACAAAATACCATCCAGATTGAGACCTTGACCCTTCAAGAAGGTATTGCCCAGTTGATGCGGGACGGGCAATTCGAGAACACCCTCCTGGCCTCCTCGGCAGAGGCTGAGTGCCTGTACAAGGTTCTTCGGTGCCTGCCTGACGCCGACAAAGCAACACCCACCCCCGACCTAATTGATGTTCCCCTATCGAAATTGGAATTAGACCGCCTAACCTCGACGTTTCAAATCCTACAGTCGTTGGATTCCACCCAATCTTTGCCCCCAGGCTTAGAAGAACAGTACGACCTATTCAGGGAGTTTCTTGGCAATGCCTTCAACACGATTCCATGGCAATGGATCGATCAGTTGGCCTTCCATCGTCCCACTGTCAAGGATTTCATCGAAAAGGCTCTTAGAGTCGCTGATAGCCCAAGTCCCCAAGACAAGACGGTTCTACTTTACGGCCAGGCCGGTAGCGGGAAGACCGTGGCCTTGCAATTGCTCTGCTTGACATTGCGGAAACTCGGCTTCGCCGTGTTTTACACCCCGCCTGGCCTGTTGACTCCAGAATTAACCCAGGTGGACACGTTCTGCCAAACGTTGGAGGCTGCGGGTTCCGGCGCCCCTGCGTTCCTTGTGGTGGATGCCACCACCAAGGCGGAAGACTACCTGGTCATGTCGAACTATTTTGCGAGCCGCGGTCGCAAGGTCATCGTTATTGGTTCTGCATACACCTTTCATCGCCCACAAAATCAAGAGCGAAAGAGAGGGGAGGGCAAACGATCCCTGATTGCCCACACACTGCCCATCTACCTTGATGAGGCTGAGCAACGTCAACTCCTCACCTACCTTGCGAGATACATTCCAGATATTCCAGCATTCGCGAAGAAGATCGAAAATGCTGACCTATCGAATCTTTTTGCACTTCTATATTACCTGCTCCCACCCGCCCGAGGCCCATTGACCAATCAACTCCTTCAGGAAATACTGGTCGGTTCCGAGCAGGCCCAGGCCAGCATCATCGCCATCGACCAAGATGCTACTCAGATTAGTGGCCAATCCCTAATGGCCCAGCGGTTGTGTGCCGCCTTGGAGACGGTGCAAACCGACCTAAGCAGCAAGATGGACGAAGCAGAAAAAAAGGCGAGTGTGAACGCATCTGCACTCCGGCAACTATTGAATACAGTCATGCTGACGAGCCGGTTAGGACTACCACTTCCACAATCACTGGCCCTGCGTCTTCTATACAACGACAATCGAATTTATTCACAGTTACTAAAGGCAGACATCATCATCGAAACACAACTTAACGAGGGTCAATTCCAGCTCAGTTCTCGGCACACTTTAGAGGCTAGGATTTGGATCTCGAAAAAAGTTCCTGATAGCAAAGACCAGTTGGACCTAATTCGGTCCGTCATCATGAAGGCAGAAGATGCGGAACTCTTCGAAGATGGCGTTGTGCTAGACTTCGTGGTCAAGCTTCTTCAGAGCGTAGGGCCCCAGGCAGAACATGAATTTCAACTTAGTAAATATTTTTCGGACTTAGCACAGATTGTTTACGACTTGAAGGCGCGAAACAGAAATCTCCACCCACGAATCCTTCTTTTCCAGTCCACTGTCATCAGAGAATCAGTCAAGACCCAGCAGGGCAAGATGGGTTCCGTTTCCCAACCAGACATATTGGAACCCTGGCTCCTCCAACTGACTGAGGCAGAAGAGAGTATTAGCCAAGCCGAAGATCTCATCAAACGAAACCCGGATGGGCGCCTCTCTTCGGCAGGGCGCCGAATGATGGCTAGTATGGCAACTGAGAGGGCCTGCGTCCTAGGTACCAAACTTGTCTGCCTCGAAAGGGCACTTATCCCTGAGGTAGCGCTAGCGCCCATTTGGCAGACCCAAGCTAACCAGTATTTTGCCCGGGCCCGGGCTGCCTGGCTCCAATCCCTTGAATACGAGGACGTCAATTACTACGCAACTAATGTGGCTTGTTGGATATCTCAGTCCCGTTGCAACCTGGCAGGTCTGTCGCCGGAGCAGGAAGCCGTGATTCTGGCGGATTGGGGTGAAATGCTTGATCGCAGCATGGACCTAGACATAGCTCCGACACAGATGGACAAGCGTGAGAGTCTGGAAGCAGCCTACGCCCACCAACTTGGTGACTACGCCAGGTTTTCTGAAATTCTCGCGAAATCTGAGAGCCGTGGGTCATACGCCGTTCGTGCTTTGAGCGCCCGCTACCAATGGAAGAATCATGGTCCTGTCGCTGCACGCGCTTATCTTGAGGACCAGTGCCAGAACGTCCTCTTGACGGAGCGTGCGATTTTGGTCCTGTACGCCAAGTTGTGGTGGGAAACCGAGACAGGCTTTAGTGAATATTTTCCCCATGAGCGAATCTGCCTACCCTTTACTCCTACACAATGGACCCAGTGGTTGGAAATCAACAACGCGCTTATGCGTTGTGAAGGAGAGCGGGACGGAGGACGTGCAATATTCTTCTCTGCCATCGCAGCCCTCCAACTCAACCGAAGCCAAGAGGCCACCACCCTCTTCCAGAACCTAGATCGCCTTAACGTTGGCGGTTATCGCCGTGCCAGGTCCCTCTTTCTTCTTACCGACACCGAAGGCACGCCCACTCGCTTCACAGCGGAATTCCAAGGGCGACGCAAGAACCAGGATCTCCTTGTCTGGTGTGAAGACCTAAACTCCCATTTGCCTCTTAATGCAATTGAGCATGGACTAAATGCCGCGCTCCGACCAGGACAGGTTCTGGGTCCCTTCCATGTCTCTCTTAATTACAGGGGGTTCTACGCAGAGCCTCTTCGGCGCTACCAGCCCCACCGTAACTAAGCAGGGAACCATGGACAATCCGGTACTTTCACGATTTTCACGGAGTTGGCTAGATAAGGAATTTCGCCCCCAGGTCCTGGCTATGGTTCGGACCGCTCCATTCGGGTTCTGCGCCTTAGGCGTGGATGCCAATGTAGAGGGTGCCTACCTTGCTACTTGCTGTGCCAATTGGCTCGAACAGGATAGCCTGCCCTATAGGATGGTCCGTTTGGAGGACGATGACCCATACCATTGCTGGGAATTGTTATTTGGAGTGGGAGAACTCCCGGGTGAACTATCAAAGCAGACGGCAAGTGAGATTCTCATTCTAGAGAATGCAGGCCTACTGTCGGCTGCGCTAATTCGAAGTGGAAACGACTTTATACTCACCACACTAAGGGCAACCAGCACAGTCTGTCTCGCTCCGCTGCTCCAATTTGAATACGAGCAATTAACGACTGTGCCTAGCGTGATGGGCTTGCAAATCCAACCTTTCCCCAAGGTCCCCTTGGATTTGCGCCGTAACCTAATTATTCATTTAGTCCAGCAAACCTTCAGCAGTTACTCAACTACTGAACAAGGTTCCTTTGCACGGACAATAGAAGCGGCAATTCCGACCAGCTTGACAGAGTTGGTGGCGTGGATCGATCGGACCGCGGGAATGGTAGGTAATGAACCGTCCTTAGACTTGGTTCCACTACTTGGCAGGCGTGAGTCAATCGTCCCGGTCATCCCGGACTCCAAAATCGAATTAGAGGCCAAATTTGCCAAGTGCCTTGAACTCCTTCTCGATATCGATCAGATGTTCCAGGCTTGGGCTGATCGCCCTTTACTTAAACCGATCGTGGATCTTCCTTCGCCTTTCCTTACAAATTGCGAGCGGAGTTGGTTTATCAACCTTATCACCTGGATGTCTTGCCGCCTTGGATCCGATGGCATAGATCCTGAAGATAATAAATTTCTCCAAAAATTGGATCTATTGGACAATGACGTGACGGGATCCATCGCCTCGCATCCCTTTTATAAAACTCTTTATCGTCTGCGTACCATCCACCAGCACGGCATCCTGAGGGATGGAAAGGATAACAAAGAGAAGTTTATGGATGCGGAGACGTGGTACGCCAAACATTGCGGTAAAGTGCGGCCCAGTAAAGCTTCTTGGCGTCTGCTTACTACCGCACTAGTCGAAGAATGGGATGGAGCCATTCACCGTTTGTGGGAAGTCTTAGAGGCCTTCCAAGAACAGTCTTTGGAGTCCCTGGTCCACCGTGAAATGCTGGACAAGCAACGCGGACTCCTCTCAGACGATGATTGGCGTGAGGCTTTTCGGGTGGCGATTGCCAACACTGATCCAACCTTGGAAACGGCGGCATTTTTCAATAAGCACCTGAGTACCGCCCGAGTCAGGCTCAGCCAAAGCAATCCTACGGCCTGCACCCCCATGGAAGCGGCCACCCAGGTGGCCATTCAAATCGTCGTGGCGGAGAGCCGAAAGTTCCCTCTCAGTGGGTTGGACTTCCCAGGACTAACCGGTAAGGCAGTGGGGAAGGCCAAAGGCTACGCCCAGGATCTCTGGAAGCAATACCCATCGATGGAAACCGAGGAAATAAAGAGAAGAACCATGGCGTGGTACAGCGCCTTGCCGCCATCTGAATCTTAAGAATCTCTTGGGGTACACACAAAGACTGGGCTACTCATTTGGGGGGAACGTCATCCTGTGCCGCCCTATAGGCAGGAAAACCCAACAAATCCGTTCAAGTGATTAGAGTCTCAGGGCCCATCTCCAGCAAAGACTTCCGCTGTAGCCATACGGAAGCGACAGCTTGTGTCATATCCAAGGCGTCATCCAAGCAAAGATGGCTTCCTCATAAGTGAGCTCTTTGCGCTTGGTCCATAGCATGAGGCTAATACCCCCCGTGCCAACAATGTTGAGACAGACGAAACTTAAGAGTTGTCACTCGTTGGGGCAGGGAAGGAAAAGGAATGGGCAAGGTCATCAATTTGGGCAATGGGGAGGTTGATTTAACCCACTCGGCGCGGCGGCGTTTCAGCGTGGCCTACAAGCTGCGGATTCTTGCTGAGGCAGATGCCAGCACAATCCCAGGGCAGGGCCCCAGCTTTCCATAGGAAATCCGCGCCCGAGCTCGGTCCGCAGGAGGATGGGTCGGAGTCTTAACTCAGGCCGCTTTCTGTCTCAAAGTCGTTGACACGTTCCGTACTGGAGTCCATCCACTAGCTTCCGAAGTAGATTCACGGGGACGGCGTAGGAGGCCTTTCCAACCGTTACCTGGCCATTGTCGAGGACCCCTTCAGGGCGATACCGCGAAAAGGTTGCCAACCCGATGACTTCGCCTTGTTCATTGATGACGGGGGCCCCACTGATACCGCCTTTCAAATCCAGGCTCAATTCGAAGACTCGTTCAGAGCAGTGGGCCTCCAATGCGCGGATTCGATTGACCAGTCCCGATCCAAGATGCAGATTTTCTTCGAAGCCCCCATCCTCAGGGGCGGGAAAGCCAAGGGCAATGACCCGCTCGCCAACTTCCACAAGCTCCGAGAAACCCAGTCGAAGCGGAGCAAGCGAAATCCCATCGGCGAGCCGGAGAATGGCCACATCATCCTGTGCATGCATTGACAAATGCACTGAAACAACAGGGAGTGGCCCGGTCGTGGTGAGCACCCTTAAGTGGCTTGGGTCATGAGGCTTTCCATCCTTGTCCACCACCACATGGCGGTTCGTGGCAATTAGGTTGGGACCAATTGCGAAGCCACTGCCACTGCCATCGATGACTTGGACCCAGACCACAGATGGCCTCAGTTGACGAACGGTGTGGTTCAGTCCTGAAAAGTTGGGAACGTGGACATTCAAGGCCTCCAAGTGATCACCGAGGAGCCCGTTGTACTCATCCTTCCTGCGTAGAGCCGCCAAGATCATCAGGCCCAGGTCAACTTGAGTTGGCTTCAGCGGAGCAGGCAAGCGTTTGAAGAAGGAAAGGGCCTGGTCAGCCTGACCCACCACCAGAAAGTGTCTGGCCAACTCATCGGGGTCACCTGTCGGATTCAGGGGCAAGTCCTGCAACACGGCAAGCCATCGTCCATAGCGCTGTCGACACTCAGAGAGCGGTTGGTAAGCAGACTCCGTTCGGCGGAGGATTTCCTTACCTTCAGCCAATAGCGGTTCCAGGACCTTTGCATCCCGTGGCGTCTCGCCAAGAGCCTTTTTCCGCCTTTCGATCCAGCCCCTGCCATCAGCAGTTACCGCATCCCACTGCTCGACCAGATACCTGGCTTCACCTTCATGATTCAAGCGCTCTCTAAAGATTGCCATCAGGGTCTGGTCGTCGGACGGCTTGGGCGCAAATCTCTTCGCGTTTACCTCATAGTGGGCCAACAACCTGCCGAATCGTTCAGCGAGAGTCCTGACATCTTCCACATCTGACCGTCGATGCCAGTCAAGAATCCCATCGTGGATCGTTTGCAGCTTGGAGATGGACGCCTGCCCGCGCTCCTCCTCGTTGAATTTTTTCTGGGTATCAGTCTTCATGGCCGGGGAAAGCAGATGGGAATCCCGAATGGTGATGGACTGCGTCTTCCCTGTTCCCTTGTCCTTGGCTGTCACCTCCAAACAACAGTCTGCATCGATCGAGAAAGTCACTTCAATTTGTGGCACCTGCTTCGGGGCGGGTGGAATTCCATCCAGGTCAAAATGTCCAACCTTGAAGTTTTCCTTGGGATTCTTGCTCTCTCCCTGGAAGACACCGATCGGAACCGAGGTTTGATTGTCTATCACCGTTGAATAAATCTCAGATCGGGCGGTTGGATAGGTGGAGTGCTTCGGGATCAGGCAACCAATCTCAATTTCGCCGGTGACCGGGTTCTTTACATCCGTACCAAGGCTGAAGGGGACCACGTCGAGCAAAAGGATTCCCTTCATTTCGAGACAGAGAATTCCTGCTTGAATCGCGGCTCCTCTGGCTACGGACGCAACCGGGTCCACGCCTGGCGTGGGGTTGATGCCAAAGATCTCCCTGACGCAAGATCGTATCGCGGGCATCTGGCCTGCCCCGCCTACCAGAAGGATGCGATCGGGTTTGCCCTTAATCTTCTTACAGACGGCTTTGAACCGATCGAGCCAAGGAGATGCGATTGCTTCAAGATCCTTGCGACTGAGTGAAAGGTCAATCGAGTCCTGACCACTGAAGGCAAGAAGTGGAATCGACCATGATTCATTGGTCGATAGCTCGATTTTTAGGCGCTCGCACGCGTCCTTGAGGCGTAGCTGCCTTTGGCTTTCTTCCAGTACACCCTTTGCGACCCTCTCCAAGAGAACCTGATTGAAGTGCTTGAGCAGAAGATCGTCAACATCCGCCCCACCTAGACTGTTGTCACCTTCGATCTCCGAGACTTCGTAGACACCCGTTTCATCCACCTGAATCAAGGACAGGTCCAGAGTCCCGGCACCGAGATCAACCACCAAAACATTGCCAGGTTCTTGCCTTGATGCGCACTGGGCCAAGCAAGCTGCTGTGGGCTCGTGTATGAGGCGTAGCACCTTGATGCCTGCGAATTCGGCTGCGATTCGTGTGGCCTGCTTCTGCGAGTCATTGAAATAGGCCGGAACGGTTAGGACGGCTCGGTTGAGCGCAATCTCCTGCGGATGGTCCTTGAGGAAATCTGTAATCCAGGATGACTTGGCCGGGGTTCCGAGAGCCTTGAAGGCAAGTGATTCGACCCTCGCCACAACCTTACCAAGAAGGAACTCCTTTCCTACCTGCTGCCCATACCTGATCAACCTTCCAGAGATTTCTTCTGGGCGCATGATGGTCCCATCAGCCCGGAACGACCTTTCAGAGCCCATGAATCGTTTTGCCCTCCTTATCAGGGCCTTTAACGGGCGTGCGAGCAGACTTGCGGTCGAAACGCCGATGATTTCGCGACCGGTGTCGTCAATAGCGAAAGTAGACGGGAAGGAAGCCCTGCCAGCTATCTCCGCAACTTCGGCGGTCTTTGACTTTCGGTTGAATAGGGCAACCGTGCTGTTGCTGGTGCCAAGGTCCATTCCGTAAGCATCCAGGTAGATTTCCTGAACCTCCTGAGTGGCGGTCTTGAACCACGCCTCAACCCCTGCGAAGAAATTATCACGACAGGCATCCTCGGTTGATGGTCCTTCTTCTGCAATGATCTGTTCCCATTTGGCACCCAAGTACCCGCACGAATGTAGGTGCCGCAGTCGATCTGCCAGTTTGAGTCGCTCAGCCCCCTGGCATCCTGGCTCGTGCAATTGGACCAAAGCCAGATCGGCAAGGGATTCAACTCGACCCGCCTTGATGAGAAGGTTCAAGAGCTTCTCGTCAAAGACCGCCTGCTTTTCGCCAACCTGAGCCCGCCGGACCTGCGCTGCCCGCCTGAACTCACTGGCTGCCTCGAACATGTCGACAGCCTTGCCAAGATCTCCAATGCGCTCGTAGAGAATCCCTGCCGTATAGGAATCCCCACCCTGTTCGAGCAGCCCGGCACGCATGCGGAGATCGCCAGCATTTCCGCTCTTGTCGAGGGCTCGAATAGCCTGACCAATTGCTCCAGCCTTCTCGAACAACAATGATGCAGAGAAGAAATCCTGCGCTGATTCGGCGTGTAAGGCAGCTTCCAAGAAATTCCCGGCAGCTTCCTCAAAGAGGCTCCAACGCCTGAATACTTCGGCACCTAACGAGGCGCTGGTAGACCGGATTTCTTCTTCAAAGGCTCCGCGGACGGTCCGAACCAAGTCCGCGAGTAACCGCTCCACACGCCCGGCCTCATCCCTAAGCAGCGGAGAGTCTCCACGAACTGAACAGGCACTTCGGATCTGGAAGAGTATGGCAACAGCTTCTTTGAACTCCTTGGAGGCTAGGTGATATTGCACCTTAGCGTCTGAGAGTTTGTGGGTCTGGGCCAGCCACTCAGAAGTGATGGCTGTCTTGATCCTGATGCCTTCTCCGAATTCGCCCAGGGCGCAAAGGGAATCAGCCGCCAAATCCCATTGCTCGGCCTTCTTGAAATGGCTTAGTGCAATTGAGTGATCACCGCGCATCGCCAACATGAGCCCGACCTTATGGCTTGCGGCCTTCACCGATTCGACATCTCCCCATTTTTCAGCCAGCCTCAGCGCCCTGACTGCGTTTTCTTCACCTGGCTGCTGGAGAAGCAAAGGCACAGCGAATGGAAGGTCTCCTGCCGATTCCGCAAGATCGATCGCCTCCGGAACCCGATCCACCAAGAGGTAGGCCTGATGAACCCTAGGCAGCAAGGCCGAGGGAAGGTCCCCAAGGAATCGCTTCCAAGCTGCTTCTGGTTCGAATCTGGCGCGTTCCAGGAACAATTGAAGAACCCTCTCGAGACCAGCCCTGGATAGCGTTTGCTCCTTGCTCTGCGCAAGCAGCGTAGTCAGAAGCCGCTCCGGTTCCCCCGCCTGTGTTTGAAGGAGGGCAATGCCTTGCAGGGCTTTCCCGAGAAGCTCCCGGTTACCGATGCGAGAGGCAAGCTTTCTGGCTACCTCCAGCCCCTCCTTGGACAACCCCGAGATGTCCCCAAGCGACTGCAAGGCTTCCTGGAAGGCAGCGGGTTGACTCGGCCTGATGCCCTGAAATTGGTGGTCTAGGTCCCGAACTGTATCTATGACGGCCAGATTTGAGATCCTAGGTGCCAGCCCTAAGGCCTCTTCATACCTTTTGAACAGTTCCTGCCGAAGCTCTGGACTAGCATGACTTTCGGAAAGACGGGTTCGAATCACTTTATTAGCACGGCTGAACTGCGCTTGGGTTCCGCCCATCTTGGCAAACAGGTCAGCTACCCATTCGAAGAGTCCAATTCGCGCCATGCTCAACCCCTTGGAATGCCTTCCATTTCTTTGATTGAGACCTCACCAAGCATGTTCAAGGGTGAGAATTGACGTCATCTTCAGGTCTAGAGCAACCGTCCTACTCCCAGTCAGCTTGCTTAAATCCAAGCGCTTTGGCATTCTCCGATACCCCCCGCTTGATGTGGTCTGCGGCCCCGTTACCTGGATTGAGTCCGGCGATAACGGCACCACCGCCACGACAGAGACCACGAGGCTTGGCTCTAGTCCCTGAAGGGCCTGACCGGGCTTGATGTCTTCGAGACGCAGCATGGACAACCAGAAGTAGGAAAACAGTTGAAGACATGTTCAGCGCTTGGAGAAGGAGTCCGTAGGGGTTGGTCTGGTACAAAAACGCTGAGGTGATCCATTATTAGGCACTCTCAAGGCCCATCTCGGTCAAAACCTTGATGCTTGTGACCCTAATCCAGGCAATTGGACAATGGGTGACCTACCCCGGGCGAGGGGATGGCTATCCTCCGACGAGATGACGATCACGCTACCATCACTCCCTGCCCCTGATGGCCATCTGGCCCATAAGGACGCCCCCAACCACCCAAACCATCAATGCTGCACAGGAATCGGCCTACCTCCAACTGGTCACGGGTCTTACAGAGCACACCATCGAACTGGTTCGCAACGGCGAGGCTGCATATTGCCTCCCCCCCGTGCCAACAATGTTGAGACAGACGAAACTTAAGAGTTGTCACTCGTTGGGGCAGGGAAGGAAAAGGAATGGGCAAGGTCATCAATTTGGGCAATGGGGAGGTTGATTTAACTCACTCGGCGCGGCGGCGTTTCAGCGTGGCCTACAAGCTACGGATTCTTGCGGAGGCAGATGCCAGCACAATTCCAGGGCAGCTCTCGGCATTACTGAGGCGGGAGGACGAGGCTCTCGCCAAGGAATTCCACCGGCAGACCTTCCTTCAGCACGGCATCCGCGACTGGGAATTAACCCTGCATTCGGACCGAGGCCCAGCCATGGTTTCCAAGACAGTGGGAACCCTCCTCATCGACCTGAAAGTCACGAAGAGCCATAGTCGGCCTCATGTTTCGGACGATAACCCCTACTCGGAAGCGCAGTTCAAGACGCTGAAATATAGCCCCGGATTCCCGGAGCGCTTCGGTTCCATCGAAGACGCCCGGAGCTTCTGCCGAGGGTATTTTCAGTGGTACAAGGGATCCTGTCTCCGCAAGCCGAAGGCGCGCGGGAGCACGCGAGAGCGTGCGATAGACGGGAAC
>JANXQX010000316.1 GCA_025353305.1 Holophagaceae bacterium | reverse complement strand
AAAACAAATATGTTGTTCTTGGCGCCCTTGGCGTCTTGGCGGTGAATCACTTTTTCTTTAACTCAGCTTCGCCTCAGGCGTGCTGCTTGAGCTTGTCCTTGCCGCCGAAGAACTTGTCCCAGTACACCACCACAGGGGAGGCGATGTAGATCGACGAGTAGGTGCCGGTGATGACGCCCACGAAGATGGGGAAGCTCAGGTCGCGGAGCGCCGGGCCGCCAAAGACCAGGAGGCAGAAGGCGACGAAAAGCACCGACATGGAGGTGAGGATCGTCCGGGAAAGCGTCTGGTTGATGGAATCGTTGATCAGTTTGGTGACGGGCACGCGCCGGTATTCGGGCTTGTGGCTGTTCTCGCGGATGCGGTCGAACACCACGATGGTGTCGGCCATGGAATAGCCCATCAGGATGAGGAAGCTCGCCACCACGGGCACGGAAAATTCATATCCGAACAGAACGAAGAGGCCGAGCGCCATCAGGATGTCGTGGAGCAGCGCGATGATGCCGCCCACCGCAAAGCTCATGGTGAAGCGGAACATGACGTACAAGAGGATCGCCACGCTGGCCCAGAACACCGCTTTCAGGGTCTTGGCGGTCCATTCGCCGGAGATGGAGGGCGAAAAGCTCTCGTTCTTGCGGACGGTCACGTGGCCCAGGCGGAATTCCTTCTGGATCATCTCTCTTAACGGTGCGGGCAGCGTGGCGGGCAGCTCGTTGTAGTTGGAAATGGAGCCCTTGATATCCCTGGCTTCGGTGACTTTCCCCGACCACCCGTCATAGGTGGCGCGCTTGGACTGCTCATCCCCTGCCAGGCCCAGCAGGTTCGCGGCATACCACTTCTCCGAAAGGGCAACGGACGATTCAGTGTTGAGATCATGGCGCGGATCGGCCTTGCTTTGGGGGTCAAGCTGCTTGAGCACATCCAGGATCCTGTTGATCTGGATCGTGGAATCCTTGGAGTCCTGGCCCTGCTTGGCCTTCACCTTGATGGAGTAATCCTCGGTGCCGGCGGGAGACGAGTAGTTCACCAGGGCCGCATCACTGATGCCTCCCTGCTGAAGCGCTTTCCGGATCTGGTCGGCTTCCATGGGAATGGAGAAACGCACCATCATGTCGATGCCGCCGGTGAACTGCATGCCCACCTTGACACGGCTGTTGCTGCTCCATGGACGGGCCAGAAGGAAGCAGATCAGGATGATGCTCCACGAGATGGTCAGGGCCACGCCCTTCCATTTCATGAAGTCGAAGTGAGGGAGCTTTTGAAACATGCGCATTGGTTTATCCATTTATCCCGGGAGATGCCAGTTGGACCCGATTAGACCGAAAGAGTCTTGGTGCCCGGATGCTGCTCGAGCACCCAGTCGTAGATGAATCGGCTCACGTAGATCGAAGTGAAGAGAGAGGCCACCACGCCCACGGTCAGGGAAACGGCGAAGCCCTTGACCGGACCCGTGCCGAAGATGAAAAGCAGAAGCGCCGCGAAAAGCTGGGTGACGTGGCTGTCCACGATGGTCCAGAACACGCGTTCGAAACCCATCTGGATGGCGCCGGGCACGCTCCGGCCGTTGTCCAGTTCCTCCCGGATGCGTTCGAATATCAGGATATTGGCGTCCACCGCGATGCCCAGCGTCAGCGCGAAACCGGCGATGCCGGGCAGGGTGATGGTGGCCTGGAAGGAGCCCAGCAGCCCGAGCATCACGATCAGGTTGACGGTGAGGGCCACGATGGCGTTCAGGCCCGACCACTTGTACCAGAGCACCATGAAGATGATGATCGTGCCGAATCCGATGACCGCCGCGGTGATGCCATGTTTGATGGAGTCGCGCCCCAGGCTGGGTCCCATGGATTGTTCTTCCAGGAATTTCATGGAGGCCCGGAGCGAACCGCTCTTGAGTTTGAGGGCCAGGTCATCGGCCTGCTGTTGGGTGAAGTGGCCTTTGATCTCGACGCCGCTTCCGATGATTTTCTGCTCCGAACGGAGGACGCTGATGACCTTGCGGTCCAGCAGGAAGGCGAACTGGCGGCCTTCGTTGGAAGCGATCTCCGTGAGCTTGGCGTTGGCGTCGGCCCCTTCATGGTTCAGGGTGAAGTTCACGGTGTTGATGTTGAATTGGTCCTGGCCGCGGCTCGCGTCGGTGATCGCGCTGCCTTCGTAGTAGACCTTGTTTTCCAGAAGCACCCACTGCCGTATGTTGTCCGTTCTTTTCTCGCCTGGCTTGGCGGCGCGGATGGCGGCTTTCATCTGGTTGGTGACTACCGTGGGTTCTTCCTCCAGCTCCGGGAATAATTCGGTGCCCTCGGGCAATTTCCCCTCGAGCGCGGCGAGGGCTTCGGCTTCGGTTTTCACGGGGATCAGGTTGGGCTGTTTCTTGTAAAGCAGGCGCACCTCCAGGCGCCCGGGCGTTGAAAGCAGCCCCTTGATGCGTTCGCGCTCGGCCTCTCCCACGCCCGGCAATTCCACGATGATCCGGTTGCCTTCAGCGCCGCTGGGCGTGATCTCGGGTTCCGCCACGCCGAATTGATTGATCCGGTTTTCGATGATCTGCTGGGCGCGCGCGTTGGCATCATCCTTCAGGGATTTCTTGTAGAGCTCCCGTTGCGTGAGGATCCGCGCGGAGCCCTGCTCGGTGGTCGAATAGCCGCCGCCGAAGTTGGCCAGGATCTTGGTAACGGCTGCCTGGTTTTCGGCCGTGACGCCCTCGACGCGGACCGAGGTGGTGTCGGATTTCACCGTGACGCCGGCGATGGCCTTTTCCTGGATCCGCTCGGCAATCCGGTCACGGGTGTCCCGGAGATTGGCTTCCAGGGCTTCGTGGCCCTGGACTTCGAGCTCGAAATGGACGCCGCCGCGAAGATCGAGCCCCAGGCGGACCTTGGAAAGCGGAATGAAGAAGTAGCCGCAGGCCGCGCAGATCAGCAGCGTTGTGACTAGGCGGATGAGGGACCGTTTGCTCACGGGTTGTGTTCCTTTAAACAGGCATCAGACTTATTGGGGCCGATCGAGTCCGGGAGTGATTCACCGGGACCTGGCGCAAATGCATTCAGCTCGTTGAATCCGATTTGGAATCCGGTTCCGAGGCCAGGGCCACCACCGCGTGGCGCTTGGCCTTCACGGTCGTGTTGCCGAGCTTCAACCAGAGGACCTTCTCCTCGACCCGGTCGATGGTGGCGTAAAGGCCTGAGCTCAGGATCACCTCGTCGCCGGACTTCAACGTGGAGAGGCGGGCTTCCATTTCCTTGCGGGCCTTCTGCTGCGGCCGGATCAGAAGAAAGTAGAAGAGCGCGGCCATGCCGCCGAAAAGCAGGAATTGCATGGCGGCGGGGGGGCCGCCAGCGGCGGACTGGAACAGGGCGAATTCGAACATCAAGGCTCCTCGGTTATCCATCTCTCCCGCGCTGCGGACGCAAAGGCCGGGAATCGGCCATCCAGCAGGGCCAGGCGCGCGGCGCGGGTAAGCCCTACAGTGTAGCTCAGGTTATGGATCGTGTTGAGCGTGAATGCCAAAAGCTCACCAGCCCGGAATAGATGATGCAGGTAGGCCCGCGAGAACATGCGGCAGGTGTAGCATCTGCAGTCTGGATCCAGCGGCCGGTCCGCCTCGCGGTGCCTGGCGTTCTTGATATTAAGGCGACCTCGGGAGGTGAGTAGCCTGCCATGCCGGGCTTCGCGGGTGGGCAGCACGCAATCGAAGAGATCCACGCCCTGCTCGATGCCGAACAACAGATCTTCGGGCGTACCCACGCCCATGAGATACCTGGGCCTGTCACTGGGCAGCTCCTGGACGAATTCTGAAAGGGTCTCGTTCATCAACGCTTTGGGTTCGCCCACGCTGAGGCCGCCCAGGGCAAATCCCTGGAAAGGCGTCGCAGCATCTATCTCCAGGATTTGATGCAGGTGATCCCGCCGCAGATCCAGATGCGTGCTTCCCTGATTGATGGCAAAAAGGCCCTGGTGCTCCCCCAGCGGAAAATCCCTGCAGCGCTGCAGCCAACGTGTGGTGCGCGCCAGGCTCAGTTCCAGCGGTCCGCGCTCCAGGCCGCCCGGCGGACATTCATCCAAGGCCATGACGATATCGGAGCCCAGATTGCGCTGGATCTCCATGGCGCGTTCCGGGCTCAGGAAATGGCTGGATCCGTCGATGTGGCTTTGGAAGGCGACACCTTCCTCCTTGATCTTTCTCATGGAGGCGAGCGAAAAAACCTGGAAGCCGCCACTGTCCGTGAGGATCGGCCCATCCCATCCCATGAAGGCATGGAGTCCGCCGAGCCGCGCCACCAGCTCGTCTCCGGGCCTCAAACTCAAGTGGTAGGTGTTGCCGAGAATGACCTGCGGCCCGATTTCGCGGAGTTGCGCGGGCGTGATGCTCTTCACTGTTCCTTGGGTTCCCACGGGCATGAAGGCCGGGGTGGCCACCTCCCCGTGGGAAGTCTTGAACCTGCCTGCCCGGGCCTTTGATCCCGTGGAAGGCGCTGGAGGCAATTCGGTGGAAAAAATAAAATTATCTGTTTGTGACATTGCGGTGACACAACCTTGTAAGGAAACCTGAAAAGTCACGAGTCTGTGACGTTTGAGGGGGCGCATGTCATAGGAATTGAACAATCGCCAGATGTAACGGTGGTGCGGAATTCCGTGGAATTTCACGCTTGACGGGAAGAACTCCACTTGTCATCTTAGCCTTCGGGCTTGCCCCAGATCTTTATCCTAATCAAACGAAGCCGAATCTGCTTTTTCTGCGGATCCGGCTTTATTCCTTTTCACTCGGGACCTTTTCAGGGAGCCGC
>JANXQX010000277.1 GCA_025353305.1 Holophagaceae bacterium | reverse complement strand
ACTCATGGCGCTGCCCGCCAGCAGCCCGAGCAGGAGCCGCGGCCCTGGCGTCAGGTATCCCTGCTGGATGGTCCAGCCCAGGAAGAAGATCACCCCCAGCAGCAGGATTCCCGCGCCGATGCCCCCGATCCAGAGCATCGGGTTGCTTTCGGTGGGCGGTTTCGCGGGCTTGGGCAGCCTCGGCGGCGGCACGGGGCGCGGCATGGGCCGCGGTGGCGCACCCATTGGTGCGGGCGTTGCCGGGGCCTGCGCCTGGGCCGTGAGCCAGGCCACCTGGTCCTCAAGCCTTTTCACGCGCTCCGCAAGGTCGGCAGATTCAGGCCGTTCGTCCATGTGTGCTCCGGGGTGGTACGAACATCATCCCAGAATCTTCGCCAACCAGTCAGGGTGGATGGTCCAGCCCAGGAACCCGGCGAGGCCCAGGATCGTGCCGCACACGCTGAAGACCACGGCCACCCCCAGCAGCCATTTCTTCCGGGTGAGCGCGCTGATGCCGTACATGGCGAGCGCAACCGAAAGCAGCGCTTCGGCCGCATCGAACTGGTCGTCATGGACATTGAGATCGTTGTACTGCTTCTCGAAGGCACGGGCTTGCTTCTCGGCCTCGGTTTTGTCTTTTTCGTACTTCACCACTTTGCCTTCATACTCCTTGATCTTGGCATCCAGCTTCACGAGACGGGCGGCATCCAGGCCCACGCCGAGGTCCCGCTGCAGGCTCAGATTGTCCACCATGTTCTCGGCCAAGTGCTGCTTCGTGCTCTTGCTCTGGTACATGGACCAGGTGTCCACGGCGTTGGCCTGCGCCTGCATCATGCCTTGCACGATGTTGCCGTCCTTGACGTTGCAGATGGCCATGAAGGTGGCGCTGAGGGCCACCAGCACCGCAATGATGTTGGTGAAGCCGCCACCTTCGCTGGCCTGCTCGACTGCTTCCTGGGTCTTGTCGCTGATCTCGCTCATGGTGTCTCCATCATAAGAATTGCACGCACCGGCGACGCGTCGGCGCCTTCGATCTTGAGGGGTAGCGCGACCAGGGTGTACAACCCGGGTTCCACCTGATCCAGCGCCAGGCCTTCCAGATTGCACATGCCTGTTCGTGCCAGGGCCTGGTGGCTCTCTAGGGCTGTGGACTCGAAGGGATCCACGGAGGGCGTGTCAAGGCCTGCCAGCACGCAGCCTTGGCTGTGCAGGTAGTCGATGAGCACCGGCGAAAGGCTGTTGAAATCCGTGGTGAAGTGCTCGGGGTCGGGAAAGGAATCCGTGCGGAAGAGTACGCGCGGGACGCGGATTTCACCTACGTGGTGGGGCATGATGCGCTCTCCCCGCGGCAAGGAGACCCGCACGACCTGGCAGGGGCCGATGTAGGAAGACAGCTCCGCGTCCGACATTCCAGGGCCTTCCCGGACATAGTGGGAGGGCGCGTCCGCGTGGGCACCCAGGTGCAGTGTGGTGGTGATGGAACTGAGCTCCAGGTTGCCGCCCTGATCCATCGCGCTGCTCACGAATCTGGAAAATGGGACATCACCGGGCCAGACGGCGCTGCGCTCCGAGATGAGCGGTGAGATATCGAGGATGCGGGACACTAGGCCTCTCCTCTCGTAAAACCATCTTCCATTGTCGCTGGCCGCTCGTCCATGAGCCTCGTTTCGTCTCCGTCGGGAAGATAGGTCAGACCAGGGTCGGAGGCCGGGCTGCGGCCTGAGGATTTGGGTCCGGACAACAGTGCGGTTTCAAGGTTTTCGGGCCAGCCCTTGCGGTCCAATCGAAGGAGCAGCAGGCGCCTGGCCATCTGCTCCGCCCAGGCCAGGACGCTGGCGGGCCGTTGCCATGGGTTCTTTGCCAGGGCCTGGTCGAAGGCCTGGGCTACTTTGGGTGGCAGGCCGGGAACCAGGTCCCGCAAAGGTTTTGGCATGTTGTGGGCCACTTCCACCAGGATGTCCGGAAGCGATCTTGATTGCACCGCGCGTTGTCCCGAGAGCGCCTCGTAGCCCACCACGGCGAGGGCGTAGAGATCGCTCCGCGCGTCCATCGGTTCGTCCCGGATCTGCTCCGGCGACATGTAAAGCGGAGTGCCGATGACTACGCCCGTCTGCGTGAGGGTGCTGTCCACGGCCATTTCCTTGGCCAGGCCGAAGTCCAGCAGCTTGAAGCGGAGCCCATCGGGCGAGCCCGCGGCGAAAATATTGTCGGGCTTGATATCGCGATGGATGAGCCCTGTTTTGTGGGCCGCGTCCAGGGCATCGGCGCATTGCAGCAGCATGCTCCCGACCTGGGCCGGCGTGCCTGGCCCAAAGGTGTCCAACAGGTTGCGCAGGGTCGCGCCGTTCAATCTCTCCATGACCAGATAGATGGTTCCGTCTTCCAGTTCGCCGCTGTCGTAGATGGCGATGACGCCTGGATGGTCGATCTGCGCCAGGGCCCGGGCCTCTTGTTCAAAACGGATGCGTTTTTCCGGGCTGTTGAAATGTTCGGACTTGATTGCCTTGAGGGCCACGCGCCTTTGCAACCGCTCGTCTTCCACCTCGAAGACCAGGCCCATAGCGCCTTCACCCAGGACCCTGGTCAAGCGATAGCGCGAGGCGATCCGGTAAGGGAAGATGTGGACGGAATCCAGGGTCGCGTGGTCCACGGTGCAGTAGATCAGGGTGTGGTCGAAGCAGCGCCGGCAGAGGGGACATACCTGCAGCAGTCCGGCGCCCTGCTCGATGAGCGCCTGCCTGGTGGCTGCCTTGCGCAGCGTGGCCGCCTCCACTTCTGCGCGCATTCTCGACAATTCAAGTGCGCCGGCCAGTTGATTGGCGAAGGTCTCAAGCAACCGCTTTTCCGGTTCGCTCCAGGAACCCTTTTTCCCCCTCACCCGCACCGCGGCGCGCAGATCGCCGCTCAGGCCGGACACAGGCAGAACCACGTCCTGGCCTTCGCGAAATTCGACCGGCTTGTGGAGCCACAATTCCAGGTTCTGGAGATCGGGCGCTTCATCCGTATGGGCCGTGAGCTTCAGGAGCTGCCCTTTTTGAATTCGCCAAACCTCCACGGAGCTGGCGTCGAGGGAGAGCGCGAGTTCGTTCGCCATGGCCTCGGACCAGGCGCCGGGATCGCGCATCGCCTCCCGCGAATTTTCGGTGAGACGATGCACGCGGGCCTGGGCATCCTCCAACTCCGCGGTGCGATCCAGCACCCGCTGTTCCAGGGTGCGGTTCAGGGCCTCGGTCTCAGCGTGGGCTCTGGCATAGCGATTGGAAACAGAGGCGGCCATGCTTCCCAGAAAGACCACGAAGCCGATGGAAAGCGTGCCGACGTATGGCCACCAGCCCGGCCAGTACCCCAGTTCATAAAGCCCGCCAACGATGACCATCAGCATGCCGAAAGCAAGGGTGCGAGCCTCGGCGCGGCCTTTCAAGGCGCCATGCGCCACCAGCCCGGCTCCGAGCAGCACCCCAGGAAGCCCCCAGAAAGGTCCGATGATCGGCATGACGCGAAGGGCTGTTTCCAGGGGCAGGAAAAGCGCCGCCACGGGGATGATGAAGGAGGCCTGATAGACCCGCAGCCAGCGCGGGATGGGGCGGCCCAGAAAAGGCCAGAGGAATTCGATGAAAGGCGGGCTGCTGCAGAGCAGGAAGAACCAGGAAGCCCAGAAGGTCAGCCGAGGATGCCCGAAAGGACCCATGGCCCAATTGGTCAGGGCGGCTTCCCGCAGCCCCATGGAAATGGCGACAAGGCCGAACCATAGGTAGTAACGGGCGTCCTTTCGCCTTGAAAAAAGCTGCACATGGAAGAAGCCCATGATCATGAAGGTGATCACTAGCGCCCAGTGGCTCCGGTCTTGGCGCAGGGATTCGGCGTCGGCCAAGGCATTCGTCTGGGCGGCGAAAGTTCGGACCAGCACAGCGGGGCCCACCCAAACCGCGGGGCCCAAGGCCGTTCCGCTGCCACCCTCCATTTGCCCGTAGTCCGGCGGCAGATTGGTGCGGATGGCCAGGCTCAGCGTGTTCCCGACACTATAAAAAGGAATGGCGAAGACCTTCAAATCCGAGACAAAAGGTCCTTCGGGGGGCGGTCCCAGATTGCCGGAACTGCCGACCCGGTGGCCATTCGCGTAGACCTCGACGCTTGCGAAAGAGCGACCGAAGGCCAGTCCCCATTCCTGCCCATACGCCCCCTGCGGGAGCAGGACCAGGCGGCGAAACCATATCGGCCCTGAAGGATTCGGGCCCTTTACCTTGCGCAGGCTCGGGATCTCCACCCATCCTTGCTCCTTCGCGTCCGGCCGGGCCCATGCGGCATCATCACCCGCGTGGTACCGCCAACCGGAGTCCAGCGCTTCGATGCCCTGGGGAGGGGTTGAGATCGGCATCTGGGCTGACAGGGCTGAAAACGCCTGCATCAGGGGGACGAATATCCCCCACGCGCAGAAGGTGCGGACTGTGCGGACGAGCGCCATGATTGATCCGAGAGCAAGGTCCAGTGTGGCACCCTTAAAAACATATGGATGCACCGTTGCTTCTCGCCCTCGCCCGACACCGGCTGGCCACGGGCGCGTCGGTGGCTGCGGTGCATGTGTCGCCACGCGCATTGCTGCTGAATTTCAGTCCATCCAAGGCTTCAGGCCGCGGCTGGGCCTGGGTTTTTCTTTTGCGGCCGGGCCCTCAATTGTGGCTTTTGCGGGAGGGCGACGAACCTTACCGGATTCTCAAAGCTGAATCCAAGGTGGATCTCTCCCGTCGCTGGGGCCTGGAGTTGAAAGGCGCGCGGGTCGAAGCCGTCCATGGCGATCCGCGGGAACGGTGGCTGGGCCTGGATTTTCGACGCCGCGTTTTGACCGGCCGCATCGAAGGCATGCGGCTTTGCTTCCAGGCCATCCCTGGCCGCGGGGGCCTGCGGCTCGATGGGCTGGACCTGAATGCCATTCGCATCGGCATGGGCTCGCTTTTCCCCGCCACGGCACCCGTGCCGGAACCCGGCCTTGAGCCGCCTCCCTTTCTAAGATGGAAGGAGCGGTTCGCGGACCGCCTGGAATTGGCCCTCTCTGGGGGCCTGGAGGACGTGCTTGAAGGCGGTGGCGATCTGCATTCCCGCCACCACGCCTGGTCTTTGGCCCAGGCGGAGCGCTTGCTATTGAACCCCGCGAATATCGCCTTGGATCGTCATGTCGCCTCGGAGCGCACCCGGTTGGACCGCCTGGGCAAGGCTCTTGAAAAAGATCTTGCGCGCCACCAGCGCTCGCTCGAAGCGAAAGCCAAGGCCAGTCGACTCTCGGACGAACTCTACCGGCTGAAGGGTGCCTCGGGCACCGTGGAATTGCTCGATGGCAGCAGGTTGGAACTGCCTCCTGGCTTGAATGTCGAATCCACGGTGCAGCGCTGGTACTCCGTTGCCAAGCGTGCGGAACGCGGCCTGGCAAAGGTGGCGCAGCTGGAAGCCGATCGGCTGCGACAATTGAAAGCTATAGAATCCGGCGAAGCACCTCCTCCCCCAAAACCGAAGGCGAAGCCGTTCATGAAGCAACAATCCCCGCGTGAAGAAAAACAGGCGAACAACCGCGCCGATGGCAAAGGCCTGGCATTCCGCTCGGTGATGATCGGCGGATTCGAGGTGCTCATCGGCAAGGGCGACGTGGACAATGACCGCCTCACGTTCAAAGTGGCCGCGCCTTTGGATTGGTGGTTGCACGTGGCCGGAGTGCCCGGCTGCCATGTCATCGTCCGCAATCCCGACAAGCTGAGCGAGGCCCCGCGCGAGGTGCTGGAGCGGGCCGCGGAGCTGGCGGCTTTCCACAGCAAGGCCCGGGACGGCGGCAAGGTGGAAGTGCACCTCTGCCGCGTGGCCGACGTGAGCAAGCCCCGGGGTTTCGAGCCCGGCAAGGTGATCCTTAAACAGTGGAAGGCACTGCGCGTTTATCCGAAAGCATGAGTGTTGTGGGCGGTGGGCTGTGGGCGGTGGGCTGTGGGCGGTGGGCTGTGGGCGCTGGGCTGTGGGCGGTGGGCTGTGGGCGGTGGGCTGTGGGCCGTGGGCTGTGGGCCGTGGGCTGTGGGCGCTGGGCTGTGGACCCTTAACTCTCGACTCTCGACTCTTGAATCTTGACTCTCGACTTGGGACTGAAGCCTAAAGCCCACAGCCCAAGATCCTTACCGGCTCATCGTCAGCGTGTAGGGAGTAACGCTGCTGTAACTGGCGTATCGGTTCACCCGGATCGTGATGACCTTCGACGCGCTGGCATTGGTGTTCTTGTAGCTCACGTGCTCTGTGGTGGTGCTCCCGGTGGAAGATGCCAGCTGCGTGCCGGTGCTGCCCAGCAGGTAGAGGTCGTAGTCCTGGCTGGAGGCGGTGGGGCCCACCATGTCCACGGTGAGCGTGTGGCCCGCCAGCAGCGTGACGTTGAAGTAGTCGTCGTTGTCGGAAGCAGACGGGAAGTAGCCGACGATCTTGGTGATGGTGGAGCCCACAGCGTTGGCGGCGGCCTGGGTGTTATTGGGCTCCACTTCATTGAAGGTCGTGGCCACGGCGTTATTGATGGTGAAGCTTACGGCCGCGCTGGTACCGGCGTTGTTCGCGGCGTCGTAGGCCTTGGCCGTGAGCGCGTGGGCCGCGTTTGTCAGCGTCGTGGAGTCCAGGGTCGCAGTCCAGGGCGAGGCCGTGTCTGTGCTCTTCAACAGGCCGTCCACATAGAACTCCACCTTGGTGACACCCACGTTGTCCGTGGCCGTGGCGTTGAAGGTGATGGTGCCACTGGTTCCGCTTTCCGTGACGCTGACCGTGGGAGCTGATGTGTCCGGTGTGGTGTTGCTGATGGTGAAACTCACGGCGCTGCTCGCGCCGATGTTGTTGGCGGCATCGTAGGCCTTGGCGGTCAGCGCGTGGGCCGCGTTGGCCAGGGTGGTGGAGTCCAGCGTCATGGTGTAGGGCGAGGCGGTGGCCGTGCCCTTCAGCACGCCATCCACATAGAACTCCACCTTGGTCACACCCACGTTGTCCGTGGCGGTGGCATTGAACGTGATGGTGCCGCTGGTGCCGGTCTCGCTGGCGCTGACCACCGGTGCCTGCGTATCACCACCGCCGGTTCCCTGAGTCACCCACACCGGCGCGGACCAGAGCAAGTCGCCGTTGTCCTGGGTGATCTTGGCGTAATAGAAGTGGTCGCCGTTGGATGGCGTGATGGTGGTGACTGCGGTGCTGGAAGTTTGGCTGACAGCGACGCCGCTGCCCGGAACGCCTTCGAACACCTGCACCTGGGAAACGGTGTGGCCATTGGCGCTGGCGTAGTTCGCGGTGAGCGTCAACGGGCCGCTGTTGCTGAAGCGCTCGCCCATGACGTGGCCGTTGGCGGTGAGGATGAGCTGGGCGTTCTTGTCCATGGTGGCGAAGACGCGGCGGGCCTTCACGGCATCGAGAAAGCTTTGCAGGGAGATGGCCGTGCCGGTGGGAATGAGCACGCCCGTGCGGTTGGTGTAGCTGGCGCCCCAGTTGGCGCAGTGGTTGTCCTGATCGGTGCTGGGCGCCAGGTGGTAGCCGTAGGCCAGGAGCGCGTTCCAGGTCTGCTCCCAGCTGCTGTGGGCGGTTTCGGTTTCGGTGATGTTGGAGGAAAAGGCCGAGGTGTTGAGTACTTCGCAGAGCGCCATGGCCGCATCGCCATCCGCGGTGTAGCCCAGGGCCGTGCCGCCCACGAGGAACTGGCCCGAAAGTGCCGGGTGGTTGAACTGGCCCACCCAGCCCTTGCTCTTCATCAGGGTGTAGAGCCCCGCGTAGTCGCTCTTGGGCGTGTTGTAGTCGCCAATGAGCTGGCCCGAGGCATTCGTTTCCCACTCGCAGAGGCCATCGGCGTTGAAGATGTTCAGGTGGCCGCCGTTGGTGATGACGCCCCACTCCATGCCGTAGATGCCCAGGAAGCCTGGATGCGCCGTGTTGAACGTAGTGGCGGCGGAAAGCCCGGACTGGTACAGATTATGAGCCACAGCAGGATCCGCGGCCGCGTTGGTGCCCGTGGAGCCATCGAACATGTGGTTGTGCTCGGAACACATCAGCATGTCCAGGCCTTCGGTCAGCGCGAACTGGTAGGCCTGGGCGGGCCCGTAGGCGCCGCTCTGGGGAGCCTGCGCGCCGGAGCATGTGCTGACAGGGCCGCCGCCATCGCTGTGGTTGGTCTGGCTATGCAGGTTTCCGTAATAGACGGTGTAGGGCAGGCCTCCCGTCGCGGGGCGCGAGGCTTCCATGGGGGTACCCTGCTTGGCTCTAGATGCTAAGGCTTCGTCGCCGGCCGCGCTCACCTGGAGGGCACGGAAGGCGGGCATCAATGGCCGCGCGGGTTTTCCCACCTGGATGTCGAAGGTCTGGTCTTCGACATTTTCAACCGCATGCGCGAGGTGGTGCTCCACGCGGCTGGCCTGGTCCGGTTGCTCGGCCTTCCGGAATTCCGCCTGGGTCATGGCGCTCGCCATCAGGCGCACCCGGTAGTACCCGGCCGGGAGGGCACGGCCCCCGCGGTCCAGACCATCCCAGGGCACGCGCACGGTGGCCCGGGTGCTGGCCATGGGCGCCTCGCCCCGCCAGGCGCGGAGGATGATGCCGCGGCTGTCCGTCAGCTCCACACGCCACGCGGCCACCGCCAGGTCCTCGGCATCCTGGAAGCTGAAGTGCAGCGTGAACACCCGGGCGTCGCCCTGATCCCCGACGAAGGGCACGCCGAGAGCGGCCTCGAATTCGCTGTGATCCGGATGCGGGATGCGGGCGCCAAGCGCTTGGACTGGCGATTGCGCCGGGAGGGCGGAACCGATGAGCAGCGTGGCCAAGAGAGAGAGACAGGAACGGCGCATTCGCATGGGACCTC
>JANXQX010000265.1 GCA_025353305.1 Holophagaceae bacterium | reverse complement strand
TGTCGGGACTGCGAGCCCCTGCCACCGCCTGATCAACCGAGCTCCAGGGGTCCTGAGCTGACGCAGAAATGCACACCACAGCGAGGGGAATCAGATGCAGTCGAAGTGATGTCATTTTGTCGCGCCGCGAATGGTCTTCCTCCAATTGTCTGCGTTTTCCCAGCTATCCGGAAATAATAGGGAATGACCGACCTCCAATTCCGCGCCCGCCGAATCAAGCTGCTGTGCACCGATGTGGATGGGGTGCTCACGGACGGGTCGCTTCATTTCGGAGCGGAACCCGGTCATACCAAGGCATTCAACGTGCGGGACGGCGCGGGCATCAAGTGGCTGCAGAAGGCGGGCATCCCGGTGGCGTTCATATCGGGGCTGGATTCCCCCTCGACGTGGAACCGCGCCAGCCAGCTGGAAGTCGTGGACTGCTTCGCCGGGCACCTTCAAAAACTGCCCATCCTGGAACAGCTCTGCGCCAAGTACGGGCTGCAGATGGATCAGGTCGCCTTCATCGGTGACGACCTGCACGATCTCCCGATACTTAAGCGAGTGGGCTTGGCCGTTTGTCCTGAAGATGCCGTGGCCGAAGCGCGCGCCGCATCCCATTGGATCGTGCCCCTTTATGGCGGCCACGGCGTGCTAAGGGTCGTGGCTGAGGAGATTCTGAAAGGTCAGGGACTTTGGGATGCGGTTGTGGGTCTCTACCAAGGTTGAACGCGAGGCCAGGAGAGAAAGTGAAATTGTTGGCCTCGATTTACTCAGCGGCTACTTGCAGGAACTTCTGCTGGGTGTACTTCTCACAAAAATATGGGCAGTAGCGGGTATCACAGACACGAGGAGAGGGAAGAAGGCGCAGGGTTTTCTTCAGCAGGTTCCCAAGCAGCTCGGTCGTGCCGCAGCGGAATACGGATCCTTCGGGCTCGATGCGCACGAACCGTGAACCGGACGCGCAGAGTTGGCCGGTGTAATCTTTGCGTCCATCGACGAGACTCGCTTCGGTGAACAGGTCGATGGTGGCGGCCTCGCCCATGGGCTGGAACTCGAAGGCAGCGAAGGCCGCAGCCCGGGCGATGAACTGGTGCAGCATTACTCTGTCTCCCCGGGAATAGGATTCCGGGAAGGCACGGCCAGCGTGCTGCCCGCGCAGCACCTTGGGATGGAGTGCTAGGCCGTGGGAGGCGAATATTTCTTCGAATTCCGGGAAATCAACGATTCGTTCAGGAGTCATCACCAGTGAAGCCATCACCGAGAACCCAGCCTGGCGAAGGCGCTTCACCCGGGCCATGAAAAGGTCAAAGCCGCCTCGCTTCAGGCGCTCCTCCACATGGAGGGCGGCATTGATGAAGTGGATCCGGCCTGGATCGACCAGGTCGATCAATCCTTCGATGGAGGAATGGGAAAGGTTGGAATTGATGGAGAGGAAGTGTCGTTCCGAAAGCCGCGCGCAGAGTTCCGGAAATCGTGGATAGATCGTTGGTTCTCCACCGGTGATATGCAAGAGCCAGGTGCGCTGCGTGGATTCGAAGGCCCTTGCCCAGCCATCGGGATCGCTGTGGATCTGAAGTTTTGAACCGAGGATCTGGGGCGGAAAGAAACAATAGTTGCAGCGGAAATTGCAGGTGTAGAGCAGGTTCCAGTCGGCCTCGACGTCGTAGTGAAGGTTCGAGGCTGGCTGGGCCGGTTCGTGGGCGAGGGGATCCATGGGTGCCATCACCGGTTCGATTCGCTTTGGGTCCAGGCGGCCACGCGGCGTTCCAGCAGATCCAGGGGCAGGGCGCCGCCGCCCAGGACGCAGTCGTGGAAACCCTTGATATCAAATCTGCCGCCCAGTTTCCGTTTAGCGTCTTCCCGCAGTTCGAGGATCCGCATCTGGCCGATCTTGTAGGCCAGGGCTTGGCCAGGCCAGGCGATGTAGCGGTCCGTTTCGCTTTGGATATCCACTTCGTCCATGGAGCCGTGGGCACGGAAGAAATCCACCATTTGAACCCGGGCCCAGTGAAGGGAGTGGACTCCTGTGTCCAACACAAGCCGGATGGCGCGAAGCATTTCATCGTTCAGGCGGCCGTAATCGGAATAGGGATCTTTGTAGAAGCCCAGCTCCTTCGGCAGGCGCTCGGAGTAGAGGGCCCAGCCTTCCTCGAAGACGGTGAACGGAGCATGCTTCTGGAATTCCGGTATGGATTCCAGCTCCTGCGCTATGGAAATCTGCATGTGATGACCCGGGATGGCCTCGTGGTACGCGGTGCTCTCACATGTCAGCATGGTGCGGGTTTCGGCCTTGAAGGTATTGACGGCGAAGCGTCCGGGCCGCTTTCCATCGGGCGTCCCCGCATTGTAGTCCGCGGCGGCGGCTGCTTCAGCGCGGAAGGCTTCCATGGGGATCACTCGAAGCGGAGCTTTCGGCAGTCGCCCGAAAAGCTTTGGCAATTCGGCCTGCATGCCGTCCACGTAGCCTTGGTAGCGCGCCACCAGCTCATGCCCATCCTTCGGATGAAGGTCCTGCTTCTTGGCGACGCCGTCGCGGAAGGCCGCGAGATCCTTGAACCCGAGGCTCGCGCCGATGGCGGTCATCTCGCCTTCGATGCGCGCCACTTCCTTCAGCCCGAGTTCGTGAATGGCCTTCGCATCAAGCTTGGTGGTGGTGTGGTGGCGAATGGCATAGCGATACCTGGCTGCTCCATTTTTCAAGGCCCAGACTCCTGGTTCAACCCGGCCTTGGGGCAGGTATTCCTTTTCGAGGAAACTCAGCAGGCGGGCGTATGCAGGTGTCACGGACAGTTCTAGTGCGGAGTCTACCTCCATGCGCAGGCCGGTCTGTTCAGCGGTGGCAACACCTTCCGGGAATTTTTTCAAAGGTTCCAGAAAGGGCGCTAGGGAAGTGGCACCGCCACTTAGCGGTTGCACCTGGCTGATGATTTCCTGGATCACAAGTTTTGGCGGAACTTGATGATGGCCGAGCCCCGAGCGCATGTTGGCGATGGTGTCATCCACTGATTTCGAGAAGGCTTTCAGCCGCGAAATATAATCGCGGTAGTCCTTTGAAGTCTTGAACGGATGACTGCTGAAGAGCTGCGGGAAATCTATGTGCAGGCCGTCCATCTGGGTGAGGGGCGTCTCCCAGGGCTTGAACAAGGCGCCATCCAGTTGATCCTGGATAAGGGTGATGAGGACATCGCGGCTGAGAAGCTGATCGGCGTCAAGGCCCTTTTTGGGAAGGGCATTCAGCTTTGTGAGAAAGGAGCGTTTCCACACGAGATCTTGTTGGATGGCGCCAGAAGACACATCGGAGAGCCGATCGTTGTAGCGGTCATCACCCACCACCGTGGCCAGCTCAGGACTTGTGCGCAGGGTGTGCTCCCAGTATTCCTTGAAAAAGGGGTCCAAGGCTTTTGATGGTGTAGCAGCCCCTAAGGCAGCACCGGATAGGTTCAGTGCGAGCAGGACAGGAAAGATGATTTTCATTTTCGGTCGAGCTCCATGGATTGTAATAGATGTTCGGCCACCCGGGCAGCAGCTCCGGGTTCACCTAGGTGCTGCCGCACGGTGCCCAGGTCTTCGCGGATTTTTGCCGCTATGGCCGGATCGAGCAGGCGGATCAGCACCTTCTCTAATTCATCAGGATTCACCTGGCTCTGCACCAGTTCTTCCACCACGCCGCGTCCGGCGACGACATTGGCCAATCCGAAATAGGGCAACTTCACGAAGGATTTTGCCATGGCGTAGGTCAGCGGATTGAGTTTATAGACGATGGCGAAGGGCGTGCCCAACAAGGCCGTTTCCAACGTCGCCGTGCCCGAAGCCACCAGGGCTGCATCAGCGCAGGCGCGGGCTGCATAGCTGCAGGAGCGCACCGGAAGAATGGGGGTGTCCTTCAGAAAAGCCTGGATGAACTCGTCGGAAAGGGTTGGTGCCACGGGGAGCACCCATTGCATTTCGCGGTGCACTGCGTCGCCATCGTCGCGCCACCGCCGCACCAGTTCCACCATGGGCGGCAGCAGGCGCTGGATCTCACCATCGCGACTGCCGGGAAGCAGTGCCACCAAGGGCTTCGAGGGATCGAGACCGGTGCTTGAAAAAAAGCGTTCGCGGTCCACTTCCGGTTTGACCATTTCCACCAAAGGGTTTCCCACCCAGATGGCTTCCACAGGGAGGCCCTTGAAGAGCGCGGGCTCGAAATCAAAGAGGCAGTAGAGCGTATCGAGGACCCGGCCCAGCTCCGGGATCCGGCCCTTCTTCCAGGCCCAAACCTGCGGGCAGACATACTGGTGCAGCTTCACCGCAGGCATTGCGGTGCGAAGGGATTTGGCGAGTCGTAAATTGAGGCCCGGGTAATCGATGAACAGTGCGGCATCAATATTTTCTTCCTTCGCCGATTGAAGAATCCGCTTGAAGAGCCGGTTCAAGGAGGGCAGGTGCTTGATGACCTCGATGAAGCCCACCACGCCAAGATCCTTCACGTGGGCCAACTGGCGATCGAGATAGGGCGCCATGCCATCCCCGCCGATGCCGATGATGCGCAAGGCCGGACGCCGCGCCTTGATCTCGCGCAACAGTTCGCTGCCGTGCAGATCGCCGGAGGCCTCGCCTGCGATGACCAGAAGGGTGCCGCTCATTCGCTGCTCCGTTCGGGCCGTGGATTCCAATGCGCGCCAAAGATCAGGCTTTCATCAGGAACAATGGGCCGGCCCAGCGCGGTGGTGGGCATTTCCGCGGGGAAAAATACGGTTGGATATTTTGTTTCAAGGGCCTTGATTCTTGACGGAAGCTCTGCGGGCATTCCCTCCAGTGCTAAATTCCAGCGATAGCCAGTGCGTTGCAGCGCGGTGTAATCACCATCCAATCCACCGACGGCGGTATAGAGGCGATCCGAAATGAGATCCAGATCAGGGCCTATATTGGGGTCCCAGCAAAACCCGACGGCCTCGCCCCGGGCTTCCTTCAATAGCGCCAGGAGCCCTTGCAGGGCGCCTTTCGAAGGACGAAGGGCGAGCTTCACGCCCCGTCCTGATGTGTGTTCCAGAAGGGCTTCCAGGGTTTGAAGAAAGGCTGAAGCAGCTTGACGGCCGGTGAGCGCGTCGGTCGGAATCACCAGGAAATCCGCTCCCAGCTGCGGGTGCAGGGTCCCCAGAGCCGATTCAAGCAGTTCCTTTCCCCAGGACCTGGGTGGGAGATGCAGGGCATGGATGGCCAGCCCAGCCCTCAAGGATCTTTCCCAACCAGCGTGCAGAAGGCCGTCCCATCTCAACTCAACATCCCTGAAGGCCGCCCAGTTTTCGGGGGCGGAACTGGACAGGATCAATGGAACAAAGCGCATGGGATTATCATGAAGCAGCGGAGGAAGGCATGGCCCGAGTTTTCACATTGGAGGAAGCCAAAGAATTGATGCCTGCGGTCCGGTCCATGACCGGCCCGGTGTTTCAATTGGCCGCGAGCCTTGCGGAAGAATTGAGCGAACTGGAGGAGCAGGAAGACGTCCGGGCGGAAGCG
Organism: Holophagaceae bacterium; assembly: GCA_025353305.1. The sequence goes on along the minus strand of JANXQX010000265.1, from coordinate 18,972 downwards.
CTCCGTGACCGGCTGCAGGTCCTGGTTGAGAGTTGGGCCGATGGCATCCGCGATCTGGGTGCCGACGTGAAGAGCCTTTGGCTCGTGGACTTTGACAGTGGCGATGGCTACTGGTGCTGGGCCTATCCGGAAGAAGACATCGAGCACTGGCACAGCTACGAAGGCGGTTTCGGCAGCCGGATCCCGGTCTACATGAGGCCCGTTCATCAAACATGAGCCGCAACCCTGGTGAAGCCCGGAAATTAAATCTTGAGGACGGAGATCCTGGCCCAGCCTTCCGCGACCTGGTCCTTGCCATCGTTGCAAAGATCCCCAAGGGCCGCCTTGCAAGTTACGGGCAAGTGGCAATGCTGGCGGGCTTCCCACGCCGTCCCCGGCAGGTGGGCATGGTACTTCGGGGCCTGCCGGAAGGCACGAGACTGCCCTGGCACCGGGTGGTGAATAATCAGGGCTATGTGCCCTCCAAAGGCCGCTGGTGGGGCGCCATAGTGCAGATCGAACGCCTCCGCGCCGAAGGCATCGACGTCTCCAACGATGGCACCCTGGATCTCGAAACCCATCGCTGGAAGCCGCAGGGATCTTGAAAGAAACCCCAAGTCCCACCATCCGACCGAAGCGGAGCGAAGGCGAGGATAGGACCGAACGCGAAGCGTTGCGGCCCCGTCGCAAGCAACGCTTCGCGTGCGAGGGCGAGGGGCAGCGCCCTGAGTCAAGTTCCAAGTCCTAGCGAGCGGGCTTTTCCAGGGCGTCCACCAGCTCCAACAACTCGGTAGCGGCTTTCTTGGCGGCCACGGCGTCATGGGCCGAATGGCCCACGTGGAAGGCGGCGAGAGCTGTTTCTACCTTCTTGAGAGCCGGGCCGTAATTCTTGGTGTCCTGATCCAGGAAAGGCTTGAAGGCCGCTTGCAGGTCCGGCACGCTATCCCAACGCGCGGCCTCCACGCGAACCCAGGCCCGCATGCAGGCGCGATCCGCAGCGCCCAGGCGGGCCGTGCGATCTGCTGGCAAACGCACTGCGAGAAGGTCTGAAGCATCAAGAGCCGCTTCGGCCGCACGGAGTCCGCTGGTGGACTTCAGAACACTGAAGGCATTTTGCAGTCTGGTTTGGTCCTCGGTAGGGAGGGCCGCAAGCAATGCCGCTTTGTGCTTGTCCCAAGCCGCCAGGGCCGATGAAATGGCCTTCGACTGCTTGGCTGGCGTGCGGCTGGTAATGGATTCTGAAACACCCTCAAGAACCTCCAAGACGATGCCGATAGCTTTCAAAGGTGCCGCAGCCTCGGTGGTGATGCCGGGAGGAACCAGCAAGAGCATTCCCATATCCTTAAGCAGAATCCTTGAGCTTGGAGGACAAAGCAGCGTTCAGCAAGGACCGTTTCCAAGATAAAATGATCCATTGGGGGCATTCATGAAGGTGCGTGTGCTGGTATCACTGAAGGCTGGAATTCTGGACCCCCAAGGAAAAGCGGTGGAGCAAGGGCTGCATGGCTTCGACTTCAAGGTGGATCACCTGCGCATCGGCCGACTGATCGAGATGGACATCCCCACCCTTAGCCCCGACGAAGCCCGGGCCCAGGCCCAGGCCATGTGCGACAAGCTGCTGGTGAATCCGGTGATGGAAAAAGCCACCATCGAGGTGCTCTAGTGGTGCCCGTTCGAAATCTTTGGATTATCCACAGCCTTCAGGGCACCGCTCGCCGGGGGTCTGGGGGCGCGGCGTGGCGCTCCCAGGGGGTGACAGCCGGGCACGCACTGCGTGACCGGCGCCAGAGGGGGCTTGCCCCCAAGGAAAAGCACCTCGCCTTCCACCTCTACGCTTCAGGATTTTTAGGCGAGGTGCTTTAGTGCGTGTGGCTGTCCCTGTCTTTCCCGGCTCCAACTGCGATCACGACGCCTTGCACGCAAGCGGCGTCGTGATGGGCTGGGACACATACGCCGTTTGGCACCAGGAAGCCCGGTTGCCGGAAAACACCGATCTGGTATTCATCCCCGGGGGTTTCAGCTATGGCGATTATCTGCGCTGCGGAGCCATCGCGGCGCTCTCGCCCATCATGGGAGACATCAAGCGCCATGCAGAAAACGGCGGACTGGTCTTCGGAGTCTGCAACGGGTTCCAGATTCTATGTGAAGCCCACCTGTTGCCGGGCGCGCTGCTGCGCAACGAGAGCCTGCGCTTCATTCACCAGCAGGTGAACCTGCGCGTGGAACGAGCGGATCTGCCCTTCACCTCGGTCCTGAAGGCGGGCCAGGTGATGAAAGTCCCCATGGCCCATGCCGAGGGCAACTTCGCCCTGGATGCCTCAGAACTTATAGACCTTGAAGCCCGGGGTGGCGTAGCTTTCCGTTACTGCGATGCAGCCGGGCAGATCGGCGAAACGCAAACGCCCAATGGGGCGGTCAATGGCATCGCCGGAATCGTGAACGTCCGGGGCAATGTGCTGGGCATGATGCCCCACCCCGAGCGGGCCGTGGAGTCTGAGATGGGAGGCACCGATGGGCTGGGAATATTTCGAAGCCTGGCGAATGCTCTGGCAAAAGCCTGAGGCCATAGAATCGTGACTGGAAAAAAAGCCTACAGGCAGGGGCGAATTCTGCCATCCTGCCAAGGATGTTTCACTTCTTATAGCGGTTTTTGCCATGGATACCTTCACTCCTGATCCCAACGACTGCCAGGTCTTTTCGAGCGGGACCTTGCGTCTGGTCGTCTTGAAGAAAGATCCCATCCCCCCGAAAGCCTTGCCCAGCAAGGATGCCTGGACGCTGATCCTGCCTACTTCCTCGGTGCGGGTCTGCACCGGTGACGGGGATCGCGAAGAAGGCATCATTCGCCGTGGCGATCTGGCTCTGCTGCTGCCGGGGTTCGGGCATACCTTGAAGCGCCATCAGCCCCAGCAAGGATTCGGATTCACGGCCTTGGAACTGGAAGGCCCTTTCCCGGAGCCGCTGCTTTCCACGTTGCAGAGCCCGCCCAAGAAATGGCAGGAGCACACTTTTGCGGTGCTGCGAAGCCAGAGCTTGAAGCAACTTTTCCACATCTTCATGAGCGAGCTCATGAATCCAGACGGCGTCCAGCTCATGACCCGGGAACTCTTCCAGATCCTGTTGGGCGCGGAGCTTGGCCGCCTATCGGAAAAGGAGGACAGGAGCCGGTTCCCTTACCGGTTGAACCGCTCCACGCTCCAGATCGTGCTCGATCACATGGAGGCGCAGATCGGCCAGCAGAATAGCGTGCCGGAGTTGGCCAGCATGGCCAAATGCACACCCGATCATTTCATCCGGCTGTTCCGCGAAGCCACCGGAACCACACCGCACCAGTACCTGATCGAACGCCGCCTGCAAAGGGCCGTGACCTTGCTGTCCAACGGCGAAAGGCCTTCGGATGTCGCTAAAATGCTAGGGTTCTACGATGCCTCGGCCTTCACACGCGCCTTCAAGCACCGCTTCGAGGTGCCGCCCTCGATCTACGCCAAAGAATCCTACGACCGTCAGTTCCCCAAGAAGGATTGATGCCCGGGAAGAATACAAATAAAAATGGGGCCGCGAAATACCATAGGTTGGATTCGCGGCCCAATTTCTTTCTTCGAGGTCCTGCGTTTTAGAACGGCTTGCAGGACTTGCAGGCCTTGTACCCGGCCTTCTGGGCATCGGCGGCGCTGGCGAAGCTGACCTTGTTGGCGTCCTTCATTTTCGCGACGGACTTGCAGTCTGCCTTGTGGCAGACCTTGGAGCCCTTGTTGCCCACGAAACCAGTGGCTGCCGGGGCGGGTGCTGCTGCAGCGGGTGCGGTCTTGGCAGGCGGAGCGGCGGCCTTGGCCGGTTTGGCAGTGCCCTGGGCAAGGACGGGCGAGATGGCCGCGGCCATCAGAACGGCGATAAGTAGTGCCTTCATGAATCCTCCTGGGAAAGGTTGAATAAAGCTTGAACCCTGAAGGCGAGCAGCGTCAACCGCTACGATTCGGAACTGATAGAAAATAGGGATTCTGCTTCGAGCCCAGCAGCTTTCCCTTCTGCCGGGCACCGGCCAGGGGCAGGGCTCCACCGTCATTCAAAAAGCTGGTTCCCATCGCAAATGTGAGTCCCAGGGATCGCCGTTATAGAGTTGGTGCTCCCGCCAGGTACCGATGCCGAGCGCCGCACAGGCACCGATCCAGGTGACAAGCGGACCCCCACTGAAACTCGCCGAACGACGCAATCTCGGCGTGAGCGCGCGTTGTTATTCAGAGTTTCACAGTGGGAATGAAGATTGGCGGACGTCGCGCCCGGGTGATCTGCTCGAAAGCGTAGCCCAGGTTCAAGAGCATCCTCTCGCTCCAGGCGCGGCCGAAGAAGGAGAGCCCCATGGGCAGGCCGAATGCGAAACCCATGGGCACCGTGAGATGGGGATAGCCCGCCACCGCAGCCGGGGAAGAACAACTGCCCCCGCCCCCGCCGCCGTTCACCAGATCCGTAACATCCGCAGGGTTTCCCGTGGGGGCTAGAAGTGCATCCAGCTTGTGCTTGTCCATGACCGCGTCGATGCCCTCGGCTTGGGAAAGGCGTCTACAGGTCTCCAGGACCTTGAGGTAGGCGGGTTCCGTGAGCGGACCCTTGCCTTTCGCCTGCTGGAGAATCTGCTGACCGAAGTAGAGGAGTTCCCGATCGGCGTGGGCTTCGTTGAACGCATGAAGGGTTTCAAGATCTTTCACCGCACCGCCGCGGGCTCTCAGGTACGCGTTGAGGTCAGCCTTGAACTCGTACAGCAACACCTCGAATTCCGGGTCGTCGTAGCCGCTGGTGGACATCTCAACGGGATCCACGAGTTCCGCCCCGGCAGCCTTGAGCACTTCGAGTGCAGCGTTGAAGGCCTTCGCCAGGTGCGGGTTCGAGCCCATGAAGCTCCGCACGACGCCAAGTCGCGCGCCCTTCAGGCCCGCCGGGTCCAGTAGGCGTGTGTAGTCCTCCACAGTCCTGCCGCTGGAGGCTTGAGTGGCAGAATCCTTGGGGTCCAGGCCTGCCATCGCACCAAGCAGGATCGCCACGTCGCGCACCGAGCGAGCCATGGGTCCCGCCGTGTCCTGGCTGTGGGCGATGGGGATGATGCCGCTCCGGCTCACCAGCCCCAGTGTCGGTTTCAGGCCCACGATGCCGCAGGCGTTGGAGGGGCTCACGATGGACCCATCCGTCTCGGTACCCACCGCCGCCGCGCAAAGGCTGGCCGCCACGGCCACCGCCGAGCCGGAACTGGAGCCGGAGGGATTGCGATCCAGGGCGTAGGGGTTGCGGGTGAGCCCGCCGCGGCCGCTCCAGCCACTGGTGGAGGACTTCCCTCGGAAATTGGCCCACTCGCTCAGGTTCGCCTTGCCCAGAATCACGGCCCCTGCTTCGCGCAGCTTCTGAACCACGAATGCATCCGCCTTGGGCGCAGGTGCATCCAGGAGAGCAAGAGAACCGGCGGTGGTGTGCATCTTGTCAGCGGTGTCGATGTTGTCCTTGATGAGGACCGGAATGCCGTGCAGCGGCCCGCGCGGACCTTTATCCTTGCGCTCCCGGTCCAGCGCAGCAGCGATGGCCATGGCGTCGGGATTGAGTTCGATCACCGCCCGCAACCGGGGCCCGGACTGATCCAGGGACCGGATGCGTGCCAGGTAGCCCGCCACCAGCGCCTTGGATGTCCAGCGCCCTGAGGCCAGCCCCGTCTGCAACGCCTCAAGGCTCATCTCCTCCAGCTTGAGGGCGCTTTTCGTGGCGGCGCCGCTTCGCAAGGGCGTAGCCACGGCGAAGGCGCCGACCGCCAAACCGAGGCTCAGGAAATCGCGACGGTCGAGGTCCTGGTAGGAAGTGGTGGTCATTGGAGACTCCGGAATGCCCTTGGAGCATACCTCGGACCTTGGGGCCATTCACCGATGCAGTGCGGTCTTTCACCGATAATTCCTGGACAGGCTTTTCCGGGGCTTGCAGCCTGGATTGCGAAGACTATTCCGGAGGCGCCCATGACCAAGTTCCTGCTCTGGAGCATCCTGCTGGTGATGTGCTGGCCAGTAGCCCTTTTGGCGCTGGTGCTCTACCCCTTCGTCTGGCTGCTGCTCCTGCCCTTCCGCATCGTGGGCCTCACCGTGCATGGATTGATGGCCTTTTTGCGAGCGCTGTTCCTGTTGCCGGCCCGGCTGCTGGGCGCAAGGGCCTGATCAGCCCAGCGCGTTTTCCAGCGCGTTCGTGTGGATTTCCCTCAACTCCGAGGCATCAGCATCCAGGATGGGTTGGCCATCCACTGCCACGGTGACGCGAGTCCCCCCGGTGGTGCCAAGTTTCGTGAAGGGCACGTGGTGGGTTTCGCAGAGCGCCTTGAGTGCGCTCTCGCCTTCGCCGTTGACACTGACGACGATGCGTCCGGCGGTCTCGCCGAAGAGCAGGCTATCCAGCCGCAGGTTATGTTTCGAGAGCATCAACTGGCATCCCATTTCGCCACCAAAAGCGGACTCGAGAATTGCTGTAATCAGGCCCCCTTCAGAGGTGTCATGGGCGCTTCGAATAAGGCCCAGGCGGATGCCTTCACGGACGCAGGCCTGGAGGCGGAATTCATCATCCAACCTCAGTTCCGGGCATTGGCCGAGGACCATGCCGGTGCGTAGTTTCAGGTACTCGCTGCCGCCCAGTTCATCACGGGTCGCGCCCATCAAAAAGATCCCATCGAAGGGCGCGCGGAAAGCGGAGCCGCAGAAACGGTTTCCCACCTGGGTTAGTGCGGTGGCGTCTGGCGCATTCACATCCACGGGAAGCGCCACATCCTCGATGAGACCCACCGCTGCGATCATGGGCGTGGGGAAAATGCTTACGCCCTCGGTGTCGTTGTAAAGGCTCACATTGCCGCTGACAATGGGTGCATTCAGCGCGAGGGAGGCCTGGCGGATGCCCAGACAACCCTGCTCGAAGGCCCACATGTTTTCAGCCTTCTCGGGATTGCCGTAGTTGAGGCAATCGCTGAGGCCGATGGGTTCCGCGCCCACGCAGGACAGATTGCGGCAGGCTTCGGCCACCGCATGGGCCGCGCCCCAGAAGGGATCCAGGTAGGCATACCGCGAGTTGCAATCGCTCTTCACGGCCACGGCCTTGCCGGTGCCTTTGATGCGTATCAGCCCCGCGTCCCCAGCCCCTTGCAGCAGCAGCGTGTTACCGCGCACGGTGCCGTCGTACTGCTCGAAGATCCAGTGCTTGGATGCGATCGTTGGCTGCGCGAGCAACCTTCGCAGCGTCTCTTCCACATCGTCCGGCTTAAGGTCATCCGGCATGGGCGCTGCGTTCACTTCATCCAGGTAGGCTGGGCGGGCGCTGGGCCGGTCGTACTTTGGAGCGGCGTCCGAGAGCGGCTGGATGGGAAGATCGATGACTTTTTCGCCGTGCCAGGAACCGATGAACCGGCCGCTGTCCGTGACCTCGCCTACCACCACAGCATCAAGGCCCCATTTGTGGAGCACCGCGATGATCTTTTCTTCGCAGCCGGGCCGCGCCACGAGCAGCATGCGCTCCTGGGATTCCGACAGCATCAGCTCGAAGGGCGTCATGCCTTCTTCTCGCATGGGAACCTGGTCCAGCCGCAGTTCAAGCCCGGTTCCGGCCCTGGAGGCCATTTCAAAGGAGCTGGAAGTCAGGCCCGCGGCGCCCATGTCCTGGATGCCGATGACCCAGTCAGTCTCGAAGATTTCGAGGCAGGCTTCCAATAATAGTTTTTCGGTAAAGGGATCGCCCACCTGCACCGTGGGACGCTTTTCCTCGCTGCCTTCGCCGAATTCGGCCGAGGCCATGGACGCGCCATGGATGCCGTCTCGGCCGGTTTTGGAGCCGATGTACATCATCATGTTGCCCACACCCGAGGCGAAGCCCTTGAAGATCTTGTCGGACTTCAGAACGCCCAGCGTGAAGGCGTTCACCAGGATGTTGCCGTTGTAGCAGGCATCGAAACCCACATCGCCCCCCAGCATCGCGATGCCCATGCAATTGCCGTAGCCGGAGATGCCCGCCGCCACGCCTTTTACGAGGCCTTTCATGCGCGGCGCACCGAGCTCTCCGAAGCGCAGGGAATTCAAGTTCGCCAGGGGCCGCGCGCCCATGGTGAAGACATCGCGCAGGATGCCACCCACGCCCGTGGCAGCGCCCTGGTAGGGCTCGATGAAGCTGGGATGGTTGTGGCTCTCCATCTTGAACGCCACGGCCCAGCCATCGCCGATATCCACCACGCCGGCGTTTTCGCCGGGTCCCTGGATCACGCGGGGCCCTTCGGTGGGAAGGTTCTTGAGATGGATGCGGCTGCTTTTATAGGAGCAATGCTCGCTCCACATGGCGCTGAAAATGCCCAGCTCCGGGTAGGTTGGCGTGCGGCCTTCCAGCAGGCGCAACACCACCTGCCATTCCTCTTCGCTCAGTCCCAATTGAAGGGCGAGAGATTCGTTCACCATAGGTTCGGTCAGAGTGGACATTGCAGCGCTCCGCGTCCTTCAATTCTAGCTTCATCCCAAGCACGATGAGCCCTGCATTTCCAGGCCTTTTGAACGTACACTGAAGAGCTGGACGCCCATGACGCGCACACCTCCAAAGACGCTGCTGCTCTACTCCGCGCCCCGGAGCGGGTTTGGCGATGAGTGGATGACCTTCCTCCCCATCGGCCTGGGCTTCCTGCAAGCGATGTTGAAGACGAGCGGCTTTCCTTGCCGTTTGGCCAATCTCAGCGGGAAGAACCGCAAGGAGATCATCGCCTACCTGAAGGCCCAGAAAGCCGACGTCGTGGGCGTTTCCATGTTCACATTCAACCGCAAGCGCAGCTATGAGCTGCTACAGATGGCGAAGGAGGTGAATTCCGGCTGCATCACGCTGGCGGGCGGGCCGCACCCCACGCACCTGGCCGCCGAAGTCTTCGAGGATTGCCCGGCGCTGGAGGCCATCGTGAAAGGCGAAGGCGAACCCATCCTGCTTGGTATTCTGGAAAGAATGAATACGGCTCCGGAGTCCGACCTCTGGAAACGCACACCGGGACTTATTCTACGAGACGGAGAAACGGCGCCGCAGGCGGTGATGGAAGATCTGGATGTGATGGGCGCGCCGGTTCAGCATTTCGAGGCGGACTTCCTGGATGACATCGGGCAGCTGGCCTACATCTCCACCTCGCGCGGCTGCCCCGCCACCTGCAATTTCTGCAACACGCCGGATTTCTGGGGCACGTCCATCCGCTTCCGCGGTCCCGAGGCGGTGATGAATGAGATGCGGCTGCTCCGCGAGAAGCACGGCATTACCTATTATTCGTTCCGCGACGACACCTTCACGGCCAACCGGGGCCGCATTCTGACGATGATGGAACTCATCCAGCAAAGCGGGCTCCACCCGCTCTGGAACTGTCAGAGCCGCGTGAATCTGGTGGACGAAGAACGGGCCGTAGCCATGAAACGGGCGGGCTGCGAGTTCATGCAATTCGGCGTGGAGAGCGGCTCCGAGAAGGTGCTGCTGTTGCTGGACAAGGGCACGAGCATGAAACATGTGCGGCAGGCCCTAGCAATGGTGCGCAAGGTCGGGATGAACCTCGGCATCTATCTGATCACAGGCATTCCGGGGGAAACCTGGGACGACATCGAAGCGACCGCGCAGCTCATCCGTGATTCGAAGCCGCACGACTGCCAATTAAGTCCGCTGGCGCTTTATCCGGGTACCCGGATGTACGACCAGTACCGCGCGGAGGGCCGTATCACCAAAGCGTTCTACCGCGAAAGTGGCGATGCAGAGATCTTCGCCCGCCAGGACTTCCACACTGAAAAGGCGTTGAATTATTTATATGGCGAAATCGAAGCGGTGAAGCCCAAGGCCCGTTACACCCCGCGCGAATTCGCAGAACAGAAAAAATGGCTGGGTTTCTGCGCCGTCACCAACATCCTCTGCGGCGAGGCCGCCGAAGATACTGGTCGTCTGGTGGAAGCCGAGGCCGAATATTCCGAAATCATCGTCCGCGAACCGAATAATGCCTGGGGTTTCATGAAGCGGGCGCTGCTTTTCGAGAAGCAGGAAATGATGAACCAGGCCAAGGCGGACCTTGAGGAAGTTCTGAATCTGGCCCCTGGCAATCCCGAAGCCACGGAGCTTGCGGGCCTTTGGGGCCTGCGCCTGAAGAAACAGCGGAAAGGCGGACCCAGTCACGGTCCCGCCGCGGTGATGAAGGGTGCGGAGGCTTATCTCAGCCGCCCCAAAATGTAAGGTCGCGTCAAACGGTCAACGGGTCCTGCTCCACGCTCCAGGCCGCCTTCATTCCCAGGCATTCCACCGCGCACAGGATGCCGGTTGAAAAGGTACACTGGAAGGGTCCCACCCGGGGACGCTGGAGGTGCCATGCCCGCTGCCCAAGGACAGTGCCCGTTGGATGCCGCCCAGTTGGAGGCGACCATCGAACGCCTCGCCCACGACATCGTGTCCGGATTGCGCCAGCACGAGGCTTTCGTGCTGGTGGGCATCCGCAGCCGCGGCCTGCCGCTGGCGGAGCGGTTGGCTTTGCTCATGCGGGAAATCACCGGCAGTCCAGCCCCAGTCGGGGCACTCGACATCACGCTCTACCGCGACGATCTCACCGAAAAAGCCGGGACGCCCATCGTGCGGCCCACCGAGATCCCCTTCACGCTTAAGGACCGCACCGTGATCCTGGTGGACGACGTGCTTTATACGGGCCGCACCGTCCGCGCAGCCCTTGACGCGCTGCTGGATCACGGTCGCCCCACCCGGGTCCTGTTGGCGATACTCGTCGATCGCGGGGGACGGGAACTGCCCATCCAGGCAGACTTCACGGGCCTGACCGTGAAAGTGGAAAACCATGAACGAGTATCCGTCAAGATCCAGGAACTCGATGATGAAGACGGCGTTTACATTGAGGGAAGGATGTAGACATGGTGGCCCAGCGCTACTCCTTTCCCCATAAGCACCTGCTCGGAATCGAGCCCCTGAGTCCACGGGATATCACCGCCATCCTGAACCAGGCGGCGGCTTTTGAAGAAGTCTGCGAGCGACCGGAAATCAAGATTGTGCCGGCCCTTCGCAAACGGGTGGTGGTGAATCTTTTTTTTGAGAACAGCACCCGAACCCGCAACAGTTTCGAGATCGCGCAGAAACGCCTGAGCGCCGAGATCATCAATTTCGATGCGGACACCAGTTCGCTGAAGAAGGGCGAGACGCTCATCGATACGGCCATGAACCTGCAGGCCATGCATCCGGATCTCATCGTCATGCGCCATAGTGCGCCCGGCGCCCATGCACTGCTGGCCCGGCACATGCAAGCCAGCATCGTGAACGCGGGGGATGGCGCCCATGAGCATCCGACTCAGGCCCTGCTGGATGCCTATACGCTCCAGAAGAAATTCGGGAGGATCGAAGGCCTGAAGGTCGCCATCGTGGGGGATATCCGCCACTCCCGCGTGGTGCGATCGAATTTGTGGCTGCTCACCAAGATGGGCGCCAAGGTCACCCTGGTGGGCCCACCCACGCTGCTGCCGAAAGAAATGCAGACCACCTGGCCGGAGGTGGAATTCACGAGCGACTTCGAGTCGGTGATCCCTCAGCAGGACGCCATCATGATGCTGCGCGTCCAGTTCGAGCGTGGCACCGGCGGCTTCATCCCCGGCCAAGGCGAGTACATCCGCTTCTTCCAGCTCAACAAGGCGCGCATGAAGATGGCCAAGCCTGATGTCGCCGTGCTCCATCCAGGTCCCATCAACCGAGGCCTTGAAATCACTTCCGAGGTCGCCGACGGGCCCAACAACCTGATTCTCGACCAGGTCACCAACGGCGTTCCCGTGCGCATGGCGGTCATGTACCTGCTCTGCAATCCCCACGGCGAAACCGTGCCCTGATGTCGCTACCCGCCGAGCGCATCCTGAAATCCATACTCGTCCTGCGAGGCGAAAAAGTCATCCTGGATGCGGATCTGGCAGGGCTCTACGGAGTTGAGACCAAAGTACTGCTTCAAGCCGTCCGCCGCAATATCGAGCGGTTTCCTGATGATTTCATGTTTCAGTTATCCCTCGAAGAATGGTCCCACTTGAGGTCACAAATTGTGACCTCAAGTTCATGGGGTGGTCGGCGCACCGTGCCTTTTGCATTCACGGAACAAGGTGTAGCCATGCTTTCCAGCGTGCTTCGCAGCGGCCGGGCCATTCAAGTGAACATCGAAATAATGCGAGCTTTCGTTCAACTTAAACGCATGCTGGCCACTCACGCGGATCTCGCATGGAAGATCGAGTCGCTGGAACGGAAATACGATGCCCAGTTCCGCAGCGTGTTCGATGCGATCCGGGAATTGATGACCCCCCAGGAGAACCCGAAGAAGCAACCCATTGGATTCAAAGTGAAGAAACAACCATGATCTCCGGCCCCATCACACTCCTGATTCTCGACGGCTTCGGCGACGGGCCGCGCAATGCGTTCGATGCCACGTTCACGGCGGGGATGCCGCATCTGACGGATCTTCGAAAGCGGTATGCCTGCACGCAATTGATCACATCCGGCGAAGCGGTGGGACTTCCCGAAGGGCAGTTCGGCAACTCCGAAGTGGGTCACATGAACCTAGGGGCCGGGCGTGTGGTGTGGCAGGAATTGACGCGCATCGATGCCGCCATCCGGCGCGGAACGTTTAGGGAGAACGGCCCCATCACCAGGTTGATGGCGGGTCTCAAGGCATCAGGCAAGCGGCTTCATCTGATGGGTCTCGTGAGCGACGGCGGCGTCCACAGCCATCAGAACCATCTCGTGGCGCTTGCGAGGTGGGCCCAGGATGAAGGCATCCCGACTACCATCCATGCCTTCCTCGATGGCCGTGACACCGCCCAGAAAAGCGCCGATGGCTACCTGCAATGGCTCACCTTCCAGATCCGCGATTGTCCGCTCGTCACCATCGGATCGCTGTGCGGCCGCTACACCGCCATGGACCGCGACAAGCGCTGGGACCGCACGGAACGAGCCTGGAAGCTGTTGGTGGATGGCGTCGCCGAGTTCGAGTCCAGCGATGCGGCCTCAGGCATCGCCGAAGCCTATGCCCGCGGCGAGACCGATGAATTCGTCTCGCCAACCAAGCTCGCGGCCTTCCACCATATTGCAGAGGGTGAAGGGGTCCTCTACTTCAATTTCCGGGCGGATCGCGGCCGGCAGATGTGCCAGGCCCTCGTGCTGCCGGATTTCAACGGTTTCGCCCAGCGCCTCCGGCCCCATGTTTCGCTGCTCACCTTCACCCAGTATGACGTGCTGCTGGGCCTCTATGTGTCCGTGGCCTACCCGCCCCAGAACCTAACGCGCATCCTGGGTGAGCTCATCTCAGAGCAAGGCTGGAAGCAGTTCCGCACCGCGGAAACCGAAAAGTACGCCCACGTCACCTACTTCTTCAATGGCGGGCGCGAAGAAGCGTTCAAAGGCGAGGACCGCAAGCTGGTCCCTTCCCCCAAGGTCGCAACCTATGACCTGCAGCCGGAGATGAGCTGCCTGGAAGTCACGCGGGGCCTGGCTCACGCCATCCGTGGTGGCGAGTACAAGCTTCTGGTCTGCAACCTCGCCAACGGCGATATGGTGGGCCACACCGGCGATATCAGCGCCGCCACCACCGCCTGCGAAGTCCTCGACGATGCCATCCGTGTGATCAGTGAGGCGGTGCTGGAACTAAAGGGTGCGCTATTCATCACCGCCGACCACGGCAACTGCGAGTGCATGCGCGACAGTGCCGGAAATCCCCACACGGCCCACACCCTGAATCCAGTGCCCGCAGTACTGGTGGCCGATGGCTTCGAGGCCCGGCAGCTCCGTGAGGGCGGGGCCCTTAATGATGTGGCACCCACACTGCTGAAGCTCATGGGTCTGGCACAGCCAGTGGAGATGGACGGGAAGGCGCTGTATTAGGCTGCGGGCCAAGGGCTGTGGGTGACGGGCCTGGGCTCACTTCCCGCGGTTGCTGCTCCGTGTGTGGGCGGCCCCCCCGGCCTTTCCGGCGGGCTTGGTGCTGGCCTTCACTTTGGGCATGGGGCTCTTGCCGCCCTGGGGAGCGGGCCTGGAGTCAGAGGCTATCTCGGCTTTTTTGGGGGTGAGGTTCTTCATGATGTCGGCGGCTTTGGAGAGATCGGGCTTCGCGGTCATTTGAGGCTCCTCAGTCTTTTCTAAGTCCATTCTAGCGCCGTTGCTCCAGGAAGCGTATCTTGGGTGCGCCAACCCAACCAAGGAGGAACCTATGCGACTCACCTTACTCCTGGCCCTCGGCCTGATCCTGGCGGCAGCGCCACTATCCGCTCAGGAGAAAGCCGATGAGAAGAAAGCTCCGCAGCCGACCATGGCCGAGATGATGCCCAAACCTGGGCCGGAGGCCACCAGGCTCAAGGGCATGGTGGGCACCTGGAACGTGGAGGAGAGCATGGAATCCAGCCCCATGGGACCCGGCGGCACGGGGCACGGAGTCAGCCGGATTTCCTCTGGTCCCGGAGGACTGTCGATCATCATCGACTACCGCTCGACGGGTGGCCATATGAAGGGCTACGAGGGCCACGGCGTGGTGGCCTGGGACGCGGAAGCCAAAGCCTACAAGCAGGTCTGGACCGACAACATGGCGCAGATGATCATGGTCTACACGGGTAGCTGGGAGGGCGAAAATCTCATCCTGAATTTCGAAGGCACCATGATGGGCAAGCCGTTCAAGGGCCACGACACGCTGAGCGGCATTGGCACCGATACGATGACCATGGTTTCGGAGATGTCCATGGACGGCAGCGCCATGGCCAAGGTCATGACGCTCGTGCACAAGCGCGCCAAAGCCGCGGATGCGAAGCCCGCGGAAAAGAAGGAAGAGGCCAAGAAATAGCGATCAAGGCTTGCGGCCCACATGCAGCGCCACGATGCCGCCGGTGAGGTTGGTCCAATGGACTTCCTTGAAGCCGGCGGCATCCAATTCCTGGGCGAGATTCTTCTGGTCCGGGAAACCGCGGATGCTTTCGGGCAGGTAGGTATAGGCGGATTTATCGCCAGAGATCATCGCGCCGATCCGTGGCAGAATTTTGAGCGAATACCAGGTATAAAGCGCACGGAAACCCAGAACCACCGGAGTTGAAAATTCCAGGATGGTGAGTCTGCCGCCAGGCTTCAGCACCCTGAGGAACTCGGCGTAGGCTCTGGATCGGGCTTCCACATTGCGAATGCCATAGCAGATGGCGATGCCATCGAACGAAGCATTCTTGAAGGGCAGGGCTTGGGCATCTGCGTCGCTGCAGGCCCAAATGAGCGATTCAAGTTTCTTCTGCCTGAACTTGGAAGGACCCAACCGCAGCATGGCATGGGTGAAATCCGTGCTCACCACATCGGCGCCGCGCTTGGCCAGTGCAATGGAGGAATCCCCGGTACCCGCGGCCACGTCGAGCATGCGCTTGCCTTGGGCGGCGCCGCTGGCGCGGGCCATGCGCCACCACCAGTAGAAATCGATGCCACCGGAGAGCAGGTGGTTCAGCAGGTCATACTTCCCGGCGATGCCTGAGAACATCTCCTGAACACGTTTTCCTTCGGGCACACCGCCTCCAAGTCTCAATGATCGCAAGTTTTTCCGGCTTACCCAAGGTATGGGTGGAACCGCGGTGCCGTCGGCGCGATCATCGTCGGATCCCTGGAGGAACTTATGGCCACCGCGACCACCGAGATAGTGCAGGGCGGATCCTTCCTGCTGACCCTCATCGGACAGTTGCCCCAATTCACGCCTGAAGACCTTTCCGATGACTCCAAGGAGTTCGGGCGAGCGGCGCGGGATTTCATCGAAGGCGAAGTAATACCTCGGGACGCGCAGATCGATCAGCTGGACCTCCCGCTCACCATTCAACTGCTGAGGAAAGCAGGTGAGATCGGTCTCTTGAGCATCGAGATCCCCGAAGCCTATGAGGGCCTGGAACTGGACAAGAAAAGCTCACTCCTGGTGCTGGAGGAAATGAGCAAGCAGGGCAGTTTTTCCGTGAGCTACGGTGCCTGCACCGGCATCGGCACTTTGCCCATCGTGTATTTCGGAACCGATGCCCAGAAAAAGCTCTACCTGCCGAAACTCGCGTCCGGGGAAGTGCTGGCGGCTTATGCGCTGACCGAGGCTGGCAGCGGTTCGGACGCCATGTCGGCGAAAACAACCGCGGTGCTGGATGGTGATACCTGGGTTCTCAACGGCACCAAGATGTGGATCACCAACGCGGGTTTCGCCGACATCTTCTGCACCTTTGCGAAAGTGGACGGCCAGCACTTCAGCTGTTTCATCATCGAAAAGGGTGACCCGGGTCTGAGCACGGGCGCCGAGGAACACAAGCTCGGCATCAAGGGAAGCTCCACGCGGACGCTCATCCTGGAGAACTGCCGCATTCCGAAGGACCGGTTGCTGGGCGAGATCGGCAAGGGGCACAAGATCGCCTTCGGCGTCCTCAACATCGGTCGTTTCAAGTTGGGCGCGGGCTGCATCGGCGGCGCCAAGCGGGTGATCGAATACACCCTGAAGTACACCAGCGAACGCCACCAGTTCAACAAGCCCCTGAATTCCTTCGGATTGATCCAGCAAAAACTGGCCGACATGGCCACCAAGATTTTCGTCGGCGAAGCCATGAACTGGCGCACCATCGGCTACATCGATGATGCCCTTTCCCAGACCAGCTGGTCCGATCCCGAAGCTGGCGCGAAAAAAATGCAGGCCATCGATGAATTCAGCATCGAGGCCTCCATCGTCAAGGTCTGGGGCAGCGAGGCGCTCTCCTGGATTGCCGACGAGTCCGTGCAATGCTTCGGCGGCTATGGTTTCAGCGCTGAATATCCCCCCGAAAAGGTCTACCGGGACTGCCGCATCAACCGCATTTTCGAGGGCACCAACGAGATCAACCGGTTGCTCATCGCGGGCACGTTGCTGAAACGCGCCATGAAAGGCGAATTGCCGATGATGCAGTTCGGCCAGCAGGTGGCCAAGGAGATTTCGAATCCGCCGAAAGCTGCTGCATTTACAGGTCCCGTCGCGCGGCTCAAGCATGGGGTTGAACTGAGCAAGCGCCAGTGCATGCTGGCATCAGGTCTTGCGGTGCAGGTGTTGGGCCAGAAGCTGGTGGACAACCAGGAAGTCATGGCCCGCATGAGCAACATGATGATGGAGATTTTCGCCATGGAAAGCGCCGTCGTGCGCGCCGAGCGGATGTTGGAAACCGGCCATCGCTGGGCTGAGATCGCCAGGGACTTCACCGAACTCTACGTCAATGAAGCCTGGCATCGTGTCCACGGCGATGCCCGCATGCTCTGCGCTGATGTGACCGATGGCGAAGGCCTGCGCCACGCGCTCGCGGGCATCAAGGCTTTTGCTGAATTCCATCCCACCAGCTGCGCCCGGCTGCGGGGCCGCATCGCCAGCCAACTCATCCAAAAGGGTGGGTATCCAATCGAGACCATTTGACTTTTCTGGCCTGAACCTGCACTGCAACAGAAAGCCCCCGATCGGGGGCTTTCCTGATTCCGGCTAAAAATTCATCCGCGGCGATTGCTCCCTCCACGATCCCCAGAGGATGAGGGCCTTGATTCCTGCCGGGGGGCTGGCTGGCTTTCCTGGCGTGGTGCCGGTTGGCTTTCCTGGCGTGAGGGCCTTGATTCCTGTCGTGGCACGGGTTGGCTCTCTTGACGCGAGGGCCTTGATTCCTCTCGGGGGGCGGGCTGGCTCTCCCGACGCGAGGGCCTTGATTCTTCTCGAGGAGCGGGACGGATTTCCCGCCGGGGGGCCGGGGTATTTTCCCGGGGCGCCGACCGTTCGATTGGCCTGTACTCATCCCGAGGTCGGTCCCGGTTGGGCGCAGGGCGTTCAGGGGTGCGCTCGACAGGCCTGTCGGTGCGGCCATTGCTTAGATTCCTCGCCCGATCAGCAGGTTGAGCCGTCTCGATGGTATGTGCGGTTCCTCGCCCATCTGGGTTGGCCCGATCCAAAGGACGCGAGGAACCACGATCAGAAAGGACGCCGGTTCCAGTTGGTGAGGTTGCACGCTCGCGGTTCTCAAAGGGCATTGGCGCAGTGCGGTGCCTATCCACCGGAGCGAGGTTCACCGTACGGCCCGTGCTCGATTGCGACGCACGAGAGTAGGTAATCAGGCGATCCTGGGCCACGGCGCGATTGAAAGCAGTGCCCAACTGCCCGGGATTCTGGAACTCATGCCGGGTGGCGATGATGGGGGCCGTCCGCCAAGGCGGCGTGAGACTTCGACCGCTAGCCTCCCAAGCCGAAGCGCCGGTGCCGCCGGACATATTGACGATGACATTGTGATCGGACACCAGCCGCCCATGGAGGTTCGTGGAGTTCATATTGTTCACGCTCACCACATTCCATGCGTGGTAACCATTCCAGGCGCCATAACCCCAGGAACAGGGATGGTTGTAGTAGCCCATGGGGGCCCATCCGCAATAGCCTCCGCTCCAATTCCATGCCACCCAGGCGGGGCTATAGAAGCTGCCTGGGATCCAGTACCAGCCGAAGCTCGCACCCCAGCCCCAGCGGCCATAATGATGGGTCACATAGCCCCAGGGTTCGTCGCTCACCCAGGTTAGACCGCCGCTATAGGCTCCCCAATGGCCATTTGAATAGGGCCGCCAATCGTCATAAGCCACGTGGGGACTCCAGCACCTGCCGACTTCCGGTACGTCCACCCAACTGCCGTGGCCATCCAGATCATCAGAGTAATATCGTATGTCAGCGGGTACGTTGTTCCAGGATTCACCGCGCCGGGCCAACATGTATGCATCGCTCCAGGAATCGAAATCATCCAGTTCATAGGTGTTGTAGCTGCGCACGCGGTCCAGGCGGTCCTGGCTGCTGTACACCGTGAGCCGCTCGCCCGCCAGGATGCGGGCCTGATCGCGCTCATTGGTGAAACTGATTCGGCCCACAGCCACATGTACCTTGACGCTTTGATCAGAATCCACAGTCACCGTGACATTGGCCTTGCCATCCAGGACTGCGGTGCCAGA